>JBGQCL010000109.1:0-27396 GCA_041495365.1 Kofleriaceae bacterium
CGGTGCCGGGGTGATGCCGGCCGCGGATTTTTCGTGCAGATCGGCGCCGCGTGTCGACCTGGAGAGCCGTGCCCCCGCCCTTCCCGCCCCTCCCTCCCCCGCCCGCGCGTCGCGCTCGGGTTCGCCATCGTCGCGGTCCTCGCCGCCTACGCGGAGATCCGCATACGCGCTCGCCACTCGACCGCCCCGGACCCGCCCACCGCGCAGACCGACCCGGCGCGCGCGAGCGCAGGCGCGGGCCCGAGCATCCTGCCCGGCACGCTGCGGCTCGAAGGCAAGGTGATCGACGACAGGAACCGGCCGATCGGCGATGCCCGGGTGATGCTCAACGGCGCGCGCGTCACCGTGTCGGGACACGACGGCTCGTTCGCGTTCGACGGGCTCGCCCCGGGGACTACGAGCTGATCGGCGAGCAAGGCCAGGCCCATGGCGAGCAGGCGGTCGTGCTCGGCGACGCCACCGGGTCCGCGGAGCTCGCGCTGCGCATCGGGCCGGCGCTGGTGGTCCACGTCGTCGATCAGACCGGCGCGGCCGTGGTGAGCGCCAGGGTCAGCAAGCTGGACAACCTCGACGCGTTCACCGATCGGGACGGCAAGGTGACGTTCCGCGGCCCGCCCGGCCATGCCTACGTCAGCGTGGTCGCGCCCGGCCAGGCATCGTCCTCGCTGTCGCTCACCCTCGACGACGACCGCGGAACACGGTGGACCGGAGGGTCGTGCTGGGCCCGACCGCACCGATCGGCGGCGTCGTGATCGATCAGGACGGCGCGCCGGTCCCCGGTGCGACCGTCCAGGTCGACGAGGTTGACGAGAGCTGGACCGCCAGCGTCGCGGCCGATGACCAGGGCCGCTGGCGGCTGGACGGCTTCGGCGCCGGCCGGCTCCGGCTGATCGCGTCCAGCGACGCCACTCGCCCGGCGCGGGAGTCGCCCGGCGCGTTCGACGCCCGGGTGCCGCGGTTCGACCTGGTGATCCGCATGGACCGCGCCGCGACGATCGGCGGCGTGGTGGTCGACGACGCCGCGCGGCCGGTCGCCGGCGCCGTGGTGATGACGCACGACAGCTCCCCGTCTGCGGCCCCGCTGTCCGCACGCACCGATGATCGCGGCCGGTTCGCGATCGCCGGCGTTCCGCCGGGCGAGGCGACGGTGACGGCGTGGGGCGAGACGCTCGCCGCGGCGCCCCGGACCGTCGAGGTTCCGCGCACCGGACGCGTCGACGTGACGCTGCACGCGCTCGCGTCGGGGATCTCGGGGACCGTCACCAACCAGCAGGGCGAGCCGGTCGCGAACGCGACCGTGATCGCCACCGGCCCGGGCTACGCATCGGGGTCCAGCGATGCCGCCGGCCGGTTCACGGTGCACTACGCGGGGCTCGGAGACTATGGGGTGATCGTGACGCGGGACTCGGCCTCGGACCGCGGGCTCGGCCTCGCGGACCAGCACGCGGTGACCGCGCACGCCGGCGACGCGCACGTGGCGCTCGTGCTCCCGGACGCCGCGCGGATCACCGGGCGGGTCGTGCTCCACGGCCGCCCCGTCGAGTTGTTCGGCGTCGCGGCCGATCCGACGCTGACGCCCGAGATCCAGCACGCCGCCGATGGCCGGTTCGAGATCGAGGTCCAGCCCTCCACGGAGTGGCCGGAGCAGCGCTACCTCGCCTTCGTCGGCCCCGGCTTCCAGCGCCGGGTCCTCGACGGCGGCGTGTTCGCGGGCCCGGGGCAGACGACCGACCTCGGTGACATCGAGGTGACCGCCGGCAAGACCGTGCACGGCCGGGTCGTCACCGCCTCCGGTGCGCCGGTCGCCGGCGCCGCGGTGGTCGTCCAGCCCGACGACGACCTGGAGACCGAGCTGTCGCTGAGCAAGCTGAACGCGGGATCGCGCGGCGCGCGCAGCGACGCGACCGGGCGCTTCGAGATCACCGGGTTGCCCGACGAGGTCTCCGAGCTCCGGATCCAGGCCCAGCACCCCGACGTCGGACAGGCGCTGCCGCACGCGCTGACCCTCGCGGATCTCGCCGGCGGCATCGTGCTCGTGCTCGCCGAGACCGGCGCCGTGTCGGGCAGCGTGCTCGGCGACGGCCCGGGGCAGTACCACCGGATCGAGGTGCGATCGCGCGGTGATGGGCGGCTGTACCTGACGTCGACCCTGGATGGCGCGTTCTGGTTCGCCCAACTGCCGGCCGGTGACTACACGGCGTCGCTCGGCGGCGAGGACGGGCGGCCGGCGACGCCGCTCCGCGTCGCGGCGCACCGGACGACGGAGATCGCGTTGCCGTGATCCGCGGCGACATGCACCTGCTTCGCGATGCCGGCGCGTACGGTGCACGGCGATGCCCCTGCCGCGGCTGTCCGCCGAGGGCTGGTTCGAGGCCGAGGTGCAGCCGGCCAGGGTCCGCTCGAGAGCATCGAGGCGGCGATCCCACGATCTGGTCGAGAATCGCGTGTCCTTGCGGCAAGGGTGCGTGAAGGGTCGATCGGCAGCGCGTAGCCTCGACGGCGAGGCTGCCCATGCGCGGACGATCTCGACTGGCCTTGACTCATGCCCGGCTGACGCAGTGGCGAGCGCAGCATGGCGGCCGGGGGATCCCCGTGCCGGAGGAGCTGTGGGCGGAGGTAGTGAAGGTGGCCCGGGTCGAGGGCGCCGGCACCACGGCGCGAGTGCTGCGCCTCGATCGAGCACGGCTTGAAGCGCGGATGGCGATGGATCGGGGGACGGAGGTTGCCCAGGTCAGCGGCGGATTCGTCGAGTTCGACGCGGGTCGGCTGGGGCTGTCGCCTCGGACTGTCGTTCGGTTTCATGGTCGAGATGGCGAGCGGCTCGAGGTCGAGCTCGGGGCCGGGGCGGCGATCGACCTGGCGGGGCTGGCCGAAGCGTTCTGGCGCCGGGGCCGATGATCCAGATCGCGCCGCAGATGAGGTTGCTGGTCGCGGTCGAGCCGGCCGACTTCCGTTGTGGCATTGATGGCCTGGTCCGCGTCTGCCGCGAAGCGCTCGGCGCAGATCCCTTCTCGGGTGCGGTGTTCGTGTTCCGGAATCGACGGGCGACGGCGATCAAGCTCTTGACGTACGACGGCCAGGGGTTCTGGCTATGCCAGAAGCGATTGTCGACCGGAAGATTTCGGTACGGCCGGGGCGGGCGGGCGCGGTGAAGCAGGAGCTGCTCGCGCACGAGCTCGCCGTGTTGCTCGCCGGCGGCGATCCCGAGCGCACCGAGGCCGCGCCGCAGTGGCGGCGGGTGTCGGCCAGCGCCACGGTGTGACTTCGCACTTGCGTTCTGTTTGAGCGTGTGCTTTAAGTCGTGAGCATGGCGACCGTGCTCCGGTATCGAGGTCGAGCGATCGAGCCCGACGACGTCGTGGGCATCCGCGCGCTGATCGCGGCGCGACCGGAGGCGAGTCGGCGAGCGTTGTCGATCGAGCTGTGCCGTGCGTGGGGTTGGGTGCAGGACAACGGGGCCCTGCGCGACGCGGTGTGCCGGGGCCTCTTGCTTGCGCTCCATCGTGGCGGCCACATCGAGCTGCCGGCGCCCAAGCCGACGATGCGCGGCCACGCATGGGCACGACGCCGGCCCGCGCCGGTCGCGGTCGATACAACGCCGATCGCGTGCAGCCTTGGCGAGCTCGGCGCGGTGGCGTTGCGGCAGGCGCGCCGCACCGACGACGAGTCAGTCGTCAATTCCCTCGTCGCTCACCATCACTACCTCGGGTACCGCCAGCCCGTGGGCGAGCACCTCAAGTACCTGATCGTCGCGGGCGAGCGACCGATCGGCTGTTTCCTGTGGTCGAGCGCGCCGCGGCATCTGGCGCCGCGCGACACGTTCCTCGGTTGGACACCAGCGCAGCGCACGCGCAATCTGCGGTACGTCGCGTACCAGACGCGGTTCCTGATCCTGCCGTGGGTGCGCGTGCCGCATCTGGCGTCGCATCTGCTCAGCCGGATGAGCGCCCAGCTGTCGGCGGACTGGGAGCAGGTGTACGCGCATCCGATCTACTTCACCGAGACGTTCGTCGATCCCGAGCGCAACCGCGGGACGTGCTATCGCGCGGCCAACTGGACGCCGCTGGGGCTGACCAAGGGTCGCGGTAAAGACGACCACACGAATCGACAGAATCGCTCGCTCAAGCTGTTGTTCGGTTATCCGCTCGTTCGTGATTTTCGACGACGGCTGTGCACGAGCGCCGGTCCGGCGCAGGATGCGCCCCAGGAGATCGCATGACCAAGCCAGAGAGCCCCACCGCCGTGTTTGATGTCGAGCTCATGCGCGACCTGGTCGAGCGCTCGCGTGGGCGCCTGTCGCCCCAGGACCACGCTTGCCTGGCGGACGTGGTCGAGGTCATGGCCGAGCTGAGGACCCTCGCGATGGAGGGCGACGACGACGCGCCGGCCGACGAGGCCCTCCTCGCGCTGGCGATCGAGCGCGCTCGCGCGCGTACGTCGAGATGACGAGGTCGGCGCGCACCGCCACGACGGCCGAGCTCGATCTGCGGGTGTTCTTCGAGCTGATCGAGCGCGCTTGTGCCCTACGCTGCTGACAAGCGACGCCATCGTTGGATCGTACGCTCCGGGGCGAACGCGGGGCCGCGAGGGGCTGCTGATCGGCCGAACCGATCGCTGACGCAGCCGCGCGACGTCGGCAGCTGAGCAGGCGCGTAAGACGATCCGGTTGACATAAGCCGCGTTTCGCGACCGTGCCAACTGATCGAAATCACGGCGGATCCCGGCAGATCGTGCCTCGCAGCCTCCATCGTGCTCTGCGCGTCAGCTCGCGTCGTCGATCACCTCGGCGATCGAGCTCGCGACGCTGGCCCGCTCGATCCAGCGCTCAAGCCGCGCGAGATCCCGCTCGGCCTGGATCCGCTGCTGGGCCGCGTCGGGCACCGGGATGCCCCGTGCGCGCAGCACGGTCAGCAGGGCCTTTACCTGCGCCGCGATGAGACCCTCAGTAAGGCCCTCGGTTCGGCCCTCGGTCCGGGCGTCTTCCCAGGTCTGTTGCATGGCCATGAGGAACTCCTGCTCGTCGGATGTCCGGCTCTCGTGTTGCCCGAGCATCCGCTGGAAGTCTAGCAGGATCGGCTCGGCCACGGCACGCTCTGGAGCGTCCGGGGCCAGCCGCGCCACCTCCAGGACCGCCGTGGCCAACAGCGGACCCGCCGCCATGAGGCGGACCAGCAGCGTCGTGCGGTCCCGCGGCAGCTCCCGCGCGGCCACCAGCCCGACGCGGAGCACGTCCTCGCCGAACCAGTACACCCCCGTCGGCCAGTCGTCCGCGCTGACCATGCGCAACTTGGTGAGCAGCGTCGCCGGCGTGCCGGCCGCGATCACCCACAGAAACGGTTCGACGTTCAGCTCGGACACATCACCGGCGGTGTCGACGGGAGCGCGCGCCGTGGGCGCCCTGGGGGCGGTGCGCACTTTGCGCGCGCGCTGCTGCCAGTACGCCAGGTGCTTGGCCAGGCACGCGCGAAACTCCTCGGCGCTGGGCGCCTGGCTGTAAACCTCGAGCAGGCACACGCCACCCGCGATCCGGCCCAAGAGACCCAGCTGATCCTTCGCCGCCTGACGCGCCGGATCGGGCTCGTACCGGAGATCGGCGTACTGGGTCTCGGGGTTGATCGGGTCGTTCACGACGGTGATGCCGAAGGGTCCGAGCGCCGCTTGCCCGAGCTGCTTGGCCAGGTGATCGAAGTGATTGCGCATGAGCACGCGGAGAGTGCCACGCGAACGGGGGCGCTGCGCCGGACCGAGGCGCACGGGCTGCGCCCCCTCGACGTGACCGAGGCCATTGCTGGCGTCGACCTGCTCGCCGGTGTCGACCTAGCCAAATTAGTCGGTGTTGTCGGGCTCGATGAAGCTCCACCGGATCTCGGGCACCTTGGCCTTGAGCGCGCGCTCGAACGCGTTGATCGCCTCGACCAGCGCGTCGGTGTCCATGCCGGGGCGGAACTGGAGCTTGGCCGCGACGATGATCTCGCCCGGCCCCTGCTGCAGGGTCAGGACGTTGAGCACGCGATCGACGTTGGGGTCGAGCTCGGCGAGCTCCTCGAACGACCGGATCAGCGCGGGATCGGCGGCCTCGCCGACCAGCAGGCTCTTGACCTCGCGGGCGAGGAAGGTCGCGACCAGGACCAGCACGCCGCCGATCGCGATCGAGCCGACCGCGTCCCACCGGGCGTCGCCGGTCTCGTGGGCGAGGCCGAGCGCGGCGATCG
The DNA here is from genome assembly GCA_041495365.1 of Kofleriaceae bacterium. Taxonomy (GTDB): domain Bacteria; phylum Myxococcota_A; class Polyangia; order Haliangiales; family Haliangiaceae; genus JABFXX01. The sequence continues at coordinate 6,213 of JBGQCL010000109.1, forward strand.
CGAACAGCAGGCCGAGCAGCGCCGCGCTGTTCTCGCCGAACACGACGATCAGGTCGGAGTCCTTGGTCGCGCGCAGGTAGCGGTAGAACCCGACGCTGCCGCGCCGCTGGTTCATGGCGCGGACGTTGCCGAGCGTCGACCAGCCCTCGAGCGCGATCGACACCACGAGGATGATCAGCGCGATCCCGGTGTCCTCGACCGGCTCGGGGTTCCCGAGCTTGTGCACGCCCTCGTAGATCGAGAACACGCCGCCGCCGAAGAACAGCAGCAGCGCGACGATGAACGAGTAGAAGTACATCGCGCGGCCGTAGCCGAACGGGTGGGCGCGATCCGGCGGCCGGCGCGTCGCGCGCACGCCCTTGAGCAGCAGCAGCTGGTTGCCGCAGTCGGCGAACGAGTGCAGGGTCTCGGCGAGCATCGCGCCCGAGCCGGTAATGACCGCCGCGACGCCCTTGGCCACCGCGATGATGACGTTGACGGCGAGCGACTTGAGGATCTCGCTGGTCGACTCGCCCGCCATCTACTTGATCACCCGCGACAGCGCGCGAAACTCGTCGGACCCGGCGCGACCGAGCAGGTCGAACACCGAGGCCTCGGTGGAGGTGACGATCGCGCCGGCGCGCGCCATCAGGCCCAGGCCGAGCTCGCGGTTGGCGGCGGTCCGGCTGCACACCGCATCGGCGCAGACGTGGGCGTCCCAGCTGCGGGCGACCAGATCGCGCGCGGTCTGGTACACGCAGACGTGGCTCTCCATGCCGCACACGATCCACTGATCGCGGCCCAGACCGGAGCCCGGTGCGGCCAGCTGGGCGAACGCCGGCGCCGCGGCGGCCGAGAACTCGAGCTTGTCGAAGCGGTGGACCGCGGGCGCGCGGGCCAGCGCGTCCTCGATCGGGCGCGCGGTGGCGCCCAGGCCCTTCGGGTACTGCTGGCTGACCACGATCGGCAGGCCGAGCTGCGCCGCGGCGGCGATCAGGATCTGGGCGTTGCGCATCACGTCGGCGAGCGCGGCCTCGGGCATCGCCGGCAGCAGGCGGTCCTGGATGTCGACCACGAGCAGCGCGGCGCGCCGGCGCGACAGCGGGGCGATCATCGCGCCCCTCCGGCGGCGCCTCCGGGGGCATCGCCTGCGCCGCCCGACAGCGTGGCCAGCGCGTCGGCCAGCCGCCGCCGCCGCGCCTGCTCCTCGGCGAGCCGGCCGCGCTGCTCGGCGACCACGTCCTCGGGCGCGCGCGCCAGGAAGTCGGCGTTGCCCAGCTTCCTGTCCAGCAGCGCGATCTCCTTGTCGGCCTTGGCGATGTCCTTGGCGATCCGGCTCTGCTCGGCCGCGACGTCGATCAGCCCGCCGAGCAGCATCACGATCTCGAGATCGCCGCCGACGACCTCCTTGGCCGAGCCGGCCGGCGCCGGCGCCGCGATGTCGGCGGACACCCGGGCGGTGACCTTGGCGGCGCGCTCGATCAGCCCGAGGTGGCGCTCGATCACCGCGCGCTGCTCGGCGTTGCCGACCCGCAGCTCGACGTCGGTCGACTGCGCGGGCGACACGCCGTAGGTCTGCTTGAGCATCCGGCAGCCGACCGCGACCTCCTGGAGCAGCCGCATCTCGCGCTCGGCCTCGGCGTCGGTCCACGACGGATCGCTGCGCGGGAACACGGTGATCATCAGCGAGCCCGGCAGCTGCGGCGGCTTGGACAGCTTCTGCCAGATCTCCCCGGTGACGAACGGCGAGAACGGGTGCATCAGCCGCATCGTGGTCTCGAGCGCTGTGGCGAGCACACCCTGGACGATGTGGCGGCGCGCGGTGCGCGCGGCGTCCTGCTCGAACTCCGCGCCGGCGTAGAGGTGCGGCTTGGCGATCTCGATGTACCAGTCGCACAGCTCGTCCCACACGAAGTGGAAGATCGCGCCGGCGGCGTCGTTGAACCGGAACGACTCGAGCGCGGCGTCGACGTCGCCGACCACCGCCTGCAGGCGCGACAGGATCCAGCGCTCCGGCATGCCGAGCGCGGCGCGCCCCGCCGAGGTCGACAGCTGGGCCTCGAACCGCTCGGGGTCGTAGCCGTCGAGGTTCATCAGCGCGAACCGCGACGCGTTCCACAGCTTGTTGATGAAGTTGCGGTACTTCTCGACGCGATCGACCGACAGCCGGATCCGCAGCGTGGTGTTGAGCGCGGCCATCGCGAAGCGCAGCGCATCGGCCCCCATCGCCGGGATGCCCTTGGGGAAGTTCTTGCGGACCGCGCGCTTGAGCAGCTCGAGATCGACCGGCGGCCGCTCGATGTCGACCCGCTCGATCAGCTGGTCGAGGGTGGCGCCGAACACGACGTCGAGCGGATCGATGCCGTTGCCCTTGGTCTTGGACATCTTGGCACCGTTCTCGTCGGTGATGATCGAGGTCAGGTACACGGTGCGGAACGGGACCTTGCCCAGGAAGTGCAGCCCCATCATCATCATCCGGGCGACCCAGAAGAACAGGATGTCGGGGCCGGTGACCAGCACGTTGTTGGGATAGAACGTGGCGAGCTCGCGGGTCCTGTCCGGCCAGCCCAGGGTCGAGAACGGCCACAGCCCCGAGCTGAACCAGGTGTCCAGGATGTCCTCGTCCTGCGTGATCGCCGCGCTGCCGCAGTGGGTGCACGCCGCGGGTGGTTCGCGCGCGACGGTGATCCCGTGGCACTGCGCGCAGTGCCACGCCGGGATCCGGTGGCCGCACCACAGCTGGCGCGAGATGCACCAGTCCTTGATGTGGGTCATCCAGTGCATGAACGTCTTGGTCTCGTGCTCGGGCACGAACCGGGTCTTGCCCTGCTCGACGGCGGCGATCGCCTTCTCGGCGAGCTGCGCGGCCTTGACCCACCACTGCTCCATCAGCATCGGCTCGATCACGGCGCCCGAGCGCTGGCTGCGGCCGCGCGGCACCTTGTAGTCCTTGACCGTCCCGAGCAGCCCCGCGGCCTCGAGGTCGGCGACGACAGCCTTGCGCGCCTCGACCATTGGCATCCCGACGTACTTCGCAGGCGCGGGGTCGCAGATCCGGCCCGTGGCGTCGATCACCTGGAGGACCGGCAGGCCGGCGTGCTGCGAGACCTCGTAGTCGGTGGGGTCGTGGGCCGGGGTCACCTTGACCGCGCCCGAGCCGAACGACGGATCGGGCCACGACTTGCCGTCGATCATCAGGTCGACCGCGACGATCGGGATCCGGCGGCCGGTCAGCGGCAGCTCGACCAGCTTGCCGTGCAGGTGCTTGTAGCGCTCGTCGCCGGCGTGGACCGAGACCGCGGTGTCGCCGAGCAGGGTCTCGGGCCGGGTCGTCGCGACGACGATCGCATCGCCCGGCGCGCCGCCGGCGATGGGATACCGAATCTCCCACAGCGAGCCGTTCTCCTCGACGGTGTCGACCTCGAGATCGGACACCACGGTCTCGCTGACCGGATCCCAGTTGATCATCCGCTTGGCGCGGAAGATCAGGCCCTCCTCGTGCAGCCGCACGAACGCCTCGATCACCGCGCGGTTGGCGCGCTCGTCCATCGTGAACCGCTCGCGCGGCCAGTCGAGCGAGTAGCCCATCAGCTTCTCTTGCTCGCCGATCCGGACCCCGCTGCGCTCCTTCCACGCCCAGGCCTGGCGCAGGAACTCGTCGCGCCCGAGGTCGAACCGGGTCTTGTTCTCGCGGCGCTGCAGGTCCTTCTCCAGCAGGACGTGGACCGCGATCGACGCGTGGTCGATGCCGGGCATCCACATCGCGTTGAAGCCCTGCATCCGCTTCCACCGGATCAAGATGTCCTGCAGCGTGAAGCCGAGCGCGTGGCCGATGTGCAGCGAGCCGGTCACGTTGGGCGGCGGCAGCGTGATCGAGTACGGGACCGTCGGGCTGGCCTCGTCCGCGTGGAAGAAGCCGTTCTCCAGCCAGAACCGCCGCCACCGCGGCTCGACTTCGGAGGGGTCGTACTGCTTGGGGAGCGCCGACGTCGTCGTCACGTGGGGACGCTAGCACGGGACGGCCGACCCAGCCCCAGGAGGGCCGCCGGCCCGGGTCGGCCAGGACCACCGCCGAGCCCATCCGGGACAGACGTTTCCACCGGCTGCCGCTTGATCTCGGCCGGCCGGGTTGCACGGGCCGCGCATCGCGTGCGCGGTCCCGCGACCGCGATCGCCGACCTCGCCGTGGTGTCTCCGCTTCTGCGCCGCGCACGGCGCACGGGATCGCTCGCCTGCAGCGGATCCGCGGCGTCCCGCGATCGCGAGCTTCGTGATGCGTCGCTCAGCGGATGGCGCGGGGCTCGAAGCCGTGACCGGCCGCTACGGCAGGTACGCGACGTCGATGCACCTGTCGGCTTCCGGCTGGCCCGGGGCGCCCTTGTCGAGCGTGATGCAGATCTGGTTGTAGCCGGGATACAGCACCGGGCTGATCAGCGCCGTGTTGTTTGCGAGGAAACCGGCGTGTCCGCCCTCGTGCATGGTGCGCTGCGGATCCATCACGCGGACGCTGAAGCCGTCGCCCTGCGTCCCCGCCAGGGTGAACGTCTGGGGCGACTTCGTGACGATCCGCGGCGGGAGCATGAACGCCGGACCGCGGTGCGCCGGGCGCGTCGGTGACAGCGGTGCGGTGTCGCCGATCGCATCCCAGCGCACGCGGCCCACCGACGACGTACCGCCATTCGGGCCGCCGACACCTCCGGCGGGTACGGTGAGCGGGCCGGCCTTCACGACGCCGGCCGCGCTGCTCACGATCACCACACCGCCGGCACCGCCGCCGCCTCCACCGCCGCTGCCCAGGCCGGCGGCGCCCATGTCCCCGCTGCCGCCGCCCGCCGTGATGGCGTCGGTGGTGATGTCTCCTCCGGCGATCAGCTCGACAACCCCGCCGCCACCGCCACCGGCGCCGCCCGAGGCGCCGCCGACCAGCGAGCCGGCGCCGCCGCCGCCCCCTGCGCTCGGCAGGTTGTCGCTCAGCGGGACGAGCAGGTCGTTGCCCGCCGCGCTGCCACCACCGCCGCCCATGCTGCCACCCAGGCCGCCGCCCCCGCCGTTGCCGCCGATCGTGGCAAAGCCCGCACCGCCACCGCCTCCTCCGGTCCCGGCGACCTGCGAGGCGGTGCCGGGAAATCCCCCGCCCCCTCCCTGGCCCCTGGCCACGGCGCCGTGGAAGCCACCCGGTCCGGCCTGGTCGTTGCTTGCGCTCGCCGTGAGCCCCGCCGTCGTGATCGATGAGACCGCCTGGATCAGCGCGGGGGTGGACATGGTGTTCGGAGCGGGAGCGTTGGCGAGCTTCACCATGCCGAGCAGCTTGAGGTTGACCATCGAGTACTTCGGCTTGAGCAGCTGGGTCGTCAGCGTGCCGGACGTGACCTCCGGTCCGCCGTCGAGCTCCGGGAGGCCGTTCAGCGTGAGCCGCTGGGTCGGCGGCACGGACGTCGCGATCCCCCCGCCGTACTGCGGCGATACGTCCTGGGTCACCGCGACCTCCAGCTGCACGGGCCCGGTGAGGTCATGGTCGACGTGGGCGACGACCTGGAACACCATGTAGTCTCCGCCGCTCGACACGCTGACATCGCCGACCGTGTCGACGTGCACCGCCATGCCCTGCGGCGGCGTGAGCGTCAGCTTGGGGTGCGCGTTCACCAGGTTCTGGCCATGCAGCACCAGCAGCGCGGGCAGGCTGCCGCCCTCCCCCTGACCCTCGTCGATGGACAGCGGCGCGAAGTCGAGGACGACAGGCATGGCGGGGTTGACGTCAGCGATCGCCGCGTCGATCATCCGCGGATCGGGCAGGCTGTTCGGGTTGTAGATCAGCGAGCAACCCGCGACCGCCGGCGCGATCGCGACCACCGAGCACCATCTCATGTATGCAGTATAGGCGAGCAACTCCGCTTGTGGTGCGCGAGAGTCATATTGCGAGTCGCAGACACCGAGCGATGCCGACACAGTGACGTGTTCCGCATGATGGCCTGTCCCTCACGCGGTGTCGCACGTCAAGATCGCGTTAGATGGCGAGCGGCCGCGCGAGCGCTACCGCACAGCGCCGGGGGTCTCAGCTCCGGCGCGCCGTCAGGTCGTGCAGGTTCTCGCGGATGATCTGCTCGGCGAGGTCCGGAACGATCTCCCAGACGATGCGCTCGACGATCTCGGTCGACAGCTTGAGCAGCGCGGTGAGCTCCGGGCTGCCGGGCTCCAGGCCGGTGGCCTCGGCGAGCCGCGCGGCCATCTTGGCGAGCGTGCGCTCGACCAGCAGCGATCGCTTGGTCGGTGTGCCGCTGACCATCGGCGCGCGGTTGACCGCCGCCGTCGCCGCGGCCATCACCGGAGCAGGCGGTGGGGGTGCGGGAGACCGCATCGACGGCGACGTACCCGGGCCGCTGGTCGGCGAGATCGGCGGCACGGACATCACCGAGGTCCTGGTCGGGCCCACGGGCGCGGCCGGCGGCGCCACCGGCGCAGCGGGCTGCGCGTTGCCCGCCGGCATCTTGATGGTCGGCATCCCCATGATCGTCGCCGAGCGCGGCGGCATCGAGGCCGAGGCTGCTGCTGCTGCGGGTGGCGCGCTGGCACCGGCGGCCTTGGCCGACCCTCCGAGAGGCCCGGTCGACGGCGCCGCGGACGCAGGGGGCGCCGCGGCCGCGGGCCCGGCCGACTGCCCCGGCTTGACCACCCCGGTGGCCGCCTTGCCGACGATCTCGGCGACCTTCTCGAGCATTATCTGGGTGTCCCACGGCTTGGGCAGGTTCGCGTCGGCGCCGACCTGGAGGCCGCGCGCGGCATCGAAGGGCGACGCGTTGCCGACCAGGATCGCCACCGGGATGTTCGAGGTTGCCGGATCGGTCTTGAGCGCGAGGCAGAGGTCGTAGCCGGTCTTGCCGGGCATGTGCGAGTCCGCGAGGATCACGGTGGGCTTCTGCGCACGGGCCTTGTCCAGGCCCTCGTCGAAGCTGCGCGCGCCGACGTACGTGAACTCGGTGCCGCGGAAGGTGATGTCCGCGACCTGTTGCATCGTCGCGCTGTCATCGACGCACAAGACAATCTTGCTCACGAGGGATCCTCCCCTAGAAGTCTGGGACTGCTCTCCGCCGGGCCCGACCTGCAGGGCTTCATGCAGGTTCGTTGGTAGCACGGCGCTCGCCGAGGGGTCAATTCAACTGCCGAGAATCCGTAGGCCTTTTGGCGAGCCGCGCCGATCGGTGCTACCGTGCGCAGCCCATGGCCACGCATCATACGCCTCTGCACCGCGCGGCGGCCGAGGCGGTCGCAGCGTACGCGGGCATCGCGGCCACCGATCTCAAGGTCGACGCCCCCCCGCGCCCGGAGCTCGGCGACCTCGCGGTCGGCTGCTTCGCGATCGCGCAGGCGCGCAAGCAGAACCCGGCCGAGGTCGCCCGGGCGATCGCGGCGGCGTTCCAGCCCACCGCGTTGCTCGCCAGCGCGACCGCCGCCGGTCCGTTCGTCAACTTCCGCGCCCAGCGCGAGGCCACCTACCGCTGGGTGATCGAGGGCGCGCAGCGCGGCCGGCTCGTGCCCGGCGAGCTCGGCACCGGCAAGACGATCTGCATCGACTACGGCTCTCCGAATATCTCCAAGCACCTCGCCTACCACCACATCCGGGGTACGACGATCGGCCACGCGCTCGCCCAGACGTTCCGCGCGCTTGGCTACCGCGTCGTCGGCATCAACTTCCTGGGCGACTGGGGCACCACGCACGGCATGCTGCTCGCGGCGTGGAAGCGCTGGGGCCCGGTCGAGCCGCTCGACGTCACCGCGCTCAACGCCCTGTACGTCCGGTTCAACGCCGCGATGAAGGAGGACCCGGCGCTCGAGCAGGAGGGTCGCGCCTGGTTCAAGCGGCTCGAGGGCGGCGATCCCGAGGCCCGCGCGCTGTGGCAGCGGTTCCGCGACGTGTCGTGGGCCGAGTTCCAGGGCGTCTACGACATTCTCGGAATCGAGTACGACGAGGTGCGCGGCGAGTCGGCCTACGAGCCCGACCTGCCGCCGCTGCTCGACCGGCTCGCCGCGCAGGGCCTGACCAGCGAGAGCCAGGGCGCGCAGGTCGTCGAGCTGGCCGACGAGAAGACCCCGATCCTGCTGCGCACCCGCGACGGCACGACGCTGTACGCCACCCGCGACGTCGCCGCCGCCGAGTACCGCTGGGCGAGCTTCCACTTCACGCGCTCGCTCTACGTGGTCGATCGCGGCCAGGCGCTGCACTTCCGCCAGCTGTTCAAGCTGCTCGGCCGGATGGGCCACGCGTGGGCCGGGCGCTGCGAGCACGTCCAGTACGGCCTGGTCAAGATCAACAACCAGCGCTCGGCGAGCCGGCTCGGCAACGTCGTGCTGATGCGCGACGTGTTCACGATCGCCGAGAACCTGGTCAAGGGCGTGATCGCCGAGCACAACCCCGAGATGCCGCCCGCGCAGGTCGCCGAGGTCGCGCGCCAGGTCGGGATCGGCGCGATCGTGTTCGCCAACCTCGCCCCGCAGCGCGACAAGGATGTCGACTTCGACATCGACCACGCGGTGTCGCTCGAGGGCGATTCCGGGCCGTACCTCCAGTACAGCCACGCGCGCTGCGCGTCGATCGCGCGCAAGGCGGGCGGCATCATCCCCGACGCCGCCGGCATCGACCCCGTCCGGCTCACGCAGGACGCCGAGTGGGCGATCGCGCGCCGGCTGCTCGACTTCCCCGACGCCGTGGTCCGCGCGGCCGAGGCCTGCGAGCCGCACGTGATCGCGCACTACCTGCTCGGCCTCGCCGCCGACTTCTCGCGCTGGTACACGCTGGGCAACGGCGACGCGTCGCTGCGCGTGCTGTGCGAGGACACCGCGACCCGCCAGGCCCGGCTCGCGCTGGCCGCCGCCGTGCGGGCGACGCTGCGCGACGGCCTCGGCATGCTCGGCATCGCGGCGCCCGACGAGATGTGAAGCGGCTTGCACAGCGCGGTGCCGCGCCATCGCCGGCCCGCCGGGGTAGAGTCCGCGTGTCCCTCGCGGAGGTCTGGCCCATGCGACTCCCTGGCTTGCTGATCGGATCCTGGATCGCCTCGGCAGCGTGCTCGTCGAGCTCATCGAGCGTCACCGACGGAGGCGCCGGCGCGCTGAGCTGCGGCTCGACGGTGGCGGCCTACTGCGGCGCGAGCGGGTGCCAGACGACGCTCGCCGGCGCCGAGCAGGACAGGTCGCTGTGTCCCGCCTCGCTCACGCCGTGCGGCGACTACAACCTGATCATCAAGAGCGCGATCGACACCGCGACCACCTATTACTACTTCCAGGGCAACCTGCTGGCGGTCGGCCACACGCTGTTGCCGGGCAAGCTGACCTGCGTCGCCGGCCCGTCGACGTTCACGCCGCCGAGCTGCTCGGGGACGAGCCAGCCCCTGCCGGCGTGCCCGTGACCGTCAGATCCGGCCGAGCGAGCGCGGCGGGGTGCGGCGGTCGCCGCGGAAGATGATCAGCACGGCCACCGTGGTGACGTAGGGGAACAGGGCGATCAGCTCGTGGGCGACCGGCACGCCGGTGACCTGGAACGAGATGCTCAGCGCCTCGGCGGCGGCGACGCCGAGGCAGGCGATCACGGCCCACGCCGGCCGCCAGCCGGACAGGATCACCATCGCCAGCGCGATGTAGCCGCGGCCCGACGACATGTCGGCGACAAAGCCGCCGACCGCGAGCGACAGCTGGGCGCCGCCGGCGCCGGCCAGCGCGCCGCCGACCAGCGCGGCGGCGAACCGCGCCCGGGTCGGGGACACGCCGACCGCGACCAGCGCGTCGGGGCGATCGCCGGCCGCGCGCAGCCGGACGCCCCACCGGGTGCGGCGCAGCGCGAACGGCACGGCGATCGCGGCGAGCGCGGTCAGCCAGACGATCGGGTTGGTCAGCACGGCGTCGCCGTACGCCGGACACGGCGGCGAGTTGGCGCCCTCATGGAACAGCAGCTGGAGCAGGAACCGCGTCCCCCCGGCCGCGACCACGTTGAGCGCGACACCGACGATCACCTGATCGGCGCCCAGGCCGAGCGCGATGCCGACCTGGACCGCGGCGACCACCATGCCGGCCGCCATCCCGCCGCCCAGGCCGAGCAGCGCCGAGTCGGTCGCGTGGCCGACCGCCGCCGCGGCGAACGCGCCGAACAGGAGCTTGGCCTCGAGCGCCAGATCGATCACGCCCGAGCCCTCGGTGACGGCGCCGCCCATCGCCGCCAGCGCGTACGGCACGGCGATGCGCATCACCTGGGCCACGAATGCGATCGAGAACACCACGCCGAGGAGCTCGCTCATGCAGCTGCCTCCATGCGACGCACCAGCGGCACCGCCGCGGCCACCGCGAGCACGACCACCGGCTGCAGCACCTCGACCAGCTCCTTGGGCACATAGGTGCTGACGGCGACGCCCCCCGACGACAGGAATCCGAGGACGAGCGCGGCGAGCACGACGCCGACCGGGTGCATGCGGCCGAGCAGCGCCACCGAGATCCCCGCGAACCCGGTGCCGCGGCCCAGGCCCTCCTCGAAGGCGTGCTTGTTGCCCATCACGAAATTCGCGGCGGCCAGCCCGGCCAGCGCACCCGCTGCGGTCATGACCGCGATCCGGACCTTGCCGACGGAGATCCCGGCCGTGCGGGCCGCCTCCGGGCTCTGACCGACGGCGCGCCAGGCCAGCCCCCAGGTGGTCTGCGCGCGCAGCCACCAGACGACGGCGACCGCGAGCACGGCGACGAAGATCGAGGCATTGGCCGAGCTGCCACCGAGGCCGAGCTGCGGCAGCTCCGCGCCGGACACGATCGACGCCCCGGTCGTCGTGCCGTTGCGGAACATCACGCGGTTGCCCAGGTACAGGGCGAAGCTCGCGACGATCGAGTTGAGCATGATCGAGGTGATCACCTCGTGCGCGCCGCGCGCGACGCGCAGGCCTCCGATCGCGCCGCCGATCAGGCCACCGGAGGCGGCCGCCGCGAGCAGGCACAGGGGGATCGCGATCGCCGCCGGGGTTCCGGCCGGCAGCGCGGTGCCGACCAGCGCGCACGCCACGACCCCGGCGGTGACCTGCGCCTCGCCGCCGATGTTGAACAGTCCGGCCTCGAGCGGGAGCGCAACGGCGAGCCCGGTCAGCATGATCCCGGTCGCCCGGTACAGCGCCTGGCCCATCAGCGACGGATCGCCGGCGGTCTCGCTCAGCATCACCCACCACACCTGGCCGGGTGCCTTGCCGACGATCAGCATCATCACGCTGCCGATCGCGATCGACACGAGCAGGCCGATCACGGCGGTCTGGATCTCGCGCCGCGCGCCGGAGAACGGGATGCGGAACGCCTGCGGCAGCCGGACCCAGACCGGGTCGGGCCCTGGCTCGCGCGCGTCGGGCGGGCGTCCGGGAGCGTGCGGCGTCGTCATGCGGCCTCCGCGCCGGTCATCAGCGCCCCGAGCGCGTTCCGCGCCCCGGCATCGCGCAGCGCCTCGCCTGCACGCTCACCGACGATCCGGCCGCGCAGCACGACGACGAGGCGGTGGCACAGCGCGAGCAGCTCGTCGAGATCGGCCGAGATCACCAGGACGCCCGCGCCCGCCGCCGCGGCGCCGCGCAGCCGGTCGTGGATCCGGACGACCGCGCCGAGGTCGACACCGCGGGTCGGCTGCGCCGCGAGCACGCAGGACAGACCGCGCCGCGACAGCTCGCGGCCGATCACCACCTTCTGCTGGTTGCCGCCCGAGAGCGATCGCACCACGGCGGTCGGCGCGGCCGGCCGGATATCGAGCTCGGCGATCTGCGTGGCGGCGTGGGCCAGCACGCGCGCGCGATCGATCCGGAACCGGCCGGTGACGTCGGCGCGGCCGAGCGCGAGGTTGTCGGCGATCGTGGCATCGAGCCACAGCCCGCCGTGCTGGCGATCCTCGGGGATGTGGGCCAGGCCGAGCGCGAACCGCGCCGCCGGCGAGGCACGCGTGGCGAGCTGCCCGCCGATCCGGATCTCTCCGGTCGACTTGACCAGCCCGGCAATCGCCAGCGCCAGCTCGCGCTGGCCGTTGCCATCGACGCCGGCGACTCCGACGATCTCGCCGGCGCGGACCGCGAGGTCGATCGCGCGTAGCTCGCTGCCGACGCTCACCCCGGACAGCTCGAGCACGGTGCGTGCGTCGGCGGCCGGCGCGACGGCGGCCGGCGCAGCGGGCAGATCCGTGCCGACCATCGCGCGCGCGATCGCGGCCACGTCGAGTCGCGATCCGGGCGCCGCGTCCCCGGGCGCCGCGTCCCGGCTCGCCGCGAACACAGCCACGGTCTTGCCGGCGCGCAGCACGGTGACCTCGTCGGCGACCGCGCGGACCTCGTCGAGCTTGTGGGTCACCAGCACGATCGCCGTGCCCTCGGCGGCGAGCCGGCGCAGCGTCGCGAGCAGGCCGTCGACCTCGACCGGGGTCAGCACGGCCGTCGGCTCATCGAGGATGAGCAGCTTTGCGCCCTGGTGCAGGGCCGCGACGATCTCGGCGCGCTGCGCGGCCCCCAGCGGCAGGCGCTCGGCCTTGACCCACGGCTCGACCGGCAGCCCGATCCGCTCGCCGAGCGCGCGCAGCGCCGACGCAGCCGGGCCCAGCTCCACGATGCCCGGACCGCGCAGCGGCTCGATCCCGAGCACCGCGTTCTCCACGACGCTCAGCGCGCCGGCGCTCGCGCCGTGCTGCTGCACGATGCCGATGCCCGCCGCGCGCGCCGCCCGGCGTTCCCAGGTCGCGAGCTCGACCGCCCCGCCGGCGATCTCGAGCGCGCCGCCATCGCCGTGCACGACGCCGGCGAGGATCTTGACCAGCGTCGACTTGCCGGCGCCGTTCTCGCCGACCAGCGCATGCACCGTGCCGCGCCGCACCGTCAGCCGCGCCCCGGTCAGCACCTGGTTCGCGCCGTAGCGCTTGTCGAGCTCGGCGCGGATCAGCGCCTCGCCAGCGCCGCCCGTCGTGGCGCGCGCGCTCGCGGCACCCGCCGCGCTGCTGGGTCCGGATTCCTGGGTCATTCGAACGGCACCTTGATCTTGCCGGAGGTGATCTGCTCGCCCAGCGCATTGACCTTCTCGACCACGTCGATCGGCAGCAGCGCGCGGTTGCGCTCGTCGGCGACGAACCCGACGCCGTGATCGGCGAGCCCGAGCTCGTGGACCCCGCCGGTGAACTTGCCGGCGATCACGTCCTTGATCGCGTCGACCACCGCCACGTCGACGCGCTTGACCATGCTGGTGACCACGCAGCACGGCGCGGCATCGAACTGGTCCGAGTCGACACCGATCGCGCGCGCGTTGCGCTGGCGGGCCGCGGCGAACACGCCGTCTCCGGTCTTGCCCGACGCGTGAAAGATGATGTCGGCGCTTTGCCCGTACTGCGCCGCGGCAAGCTCCTCGCCGAGCATCGGATCGGCGAACGCCTTGGGCTCGGTGCCGGCGTACGCCGACACCACGCGGCAGGTCGGGCACACGTGGTGGACGCCCGCCTCGTAACCGGCCTCGAACTTGCGGATCAGCGGGATCTTCATCCCACCGACGAAGCCGACCACCTTGGTCCGGGTCACCAGCCCGGCCACCGCGCCGACCAGGAAGCTGCCCTCCTGCTCGCGGAACCGGAGGGCGGCGAGGTTGGGCAGCGTGCCGAAGCCCTCCGACGGTGAGTAGTCGACGCCGGCGAACTTGACGCCGGGGAACTGCCGCGCGAGCCGCTCGAGATCCGGGCCGAAGATGAAGCCGACGCCGATCACCAGGTCGAACTTTCGCGACGCCAGCGTGCGCAGCGCGCTCTCGCGATCGGCGCCCTCGGTCGGCTCGATGAACGTCCCCTGGATGCCGAGCTCGGCCTCGGCGCGCTGCAGGCCGCGCCACGCCGCCTCGTTGAACGACTTGTCGTTCTTGCCGCCGATGTCGAACACGATCCCGACGCGCACGCCCTTGCCTTCCTTGTGCGCATCGCTCGGCACGACCAGCGCGCCGACGACCAGCAGCAACGCGTTGACTGCCAGCAGGATGCCGATCAAACGGCGAGGGCTCACCGCCCGCGACAGTAGCCGAAAACCCACGTCGCTGCGCTGACCTGCGACACCCGTGCGCGACCTGCGACCGGACCGCCATAACGTAGGGCGGCCCACCAATCAACTCAGAACGTAACCGAGACCCCTGCCGTGTCACCGCCGCCGCGAAACTCTCACCCGCGCCGCCGTGACCGCTGCGTACCATCTTGGGGACCGCGCGGGAATGCTTACGCTGCATGCTATCACGCAGCCGCGGGGGGACCCGCCTGCCAGGAGACACCAACGATGGGAATCATGAGCTTCATCAAGGGCGGCGTCGCCGAGCTGGCGATCGCGCGTCCGGACTCCGCGAAGGACCAGTGGGTCTACAAGCATCCCGATCAGACGATCCCGATGAAGGCCCAGCTCACGGTGGACAGTGACGAGGTCGCGCTGTTCTTCAAGGACGGCAAGTTCGTCGGCAGCTTCTCGGCCGGCCGCCACACCCTCGATGCCTCCAACATCCCGTTCCTCGGCCAGCTGATCGACAAGTTCACCGGCGGCAACGTCTTCATCTGCGAGGTCTTCTTCGTCACGACCCGCGAGCTGCCGTCGATCAAGTTCGGCACCTCGATCGGCGACGTCCAGGATCCGCAGACCCGGCTGCGGATCCGGCTCATGGTGTACGGCGAGTTCTCCGCCCGCGTGATCGATCCGACCAAGCTCGTGATCGGCCTGGTCGGCCAGCGCGCGACCACCAACGACGCGTTCCTCGGCTGGTTCAAGAGCCAGGTCCAGAAGGTGATGAAGGACGGCGTCGCCGAGCTGATCGTCAAGCAGAACTGGCCGCTGATGAAGGTGACCTCGGGCGCCTACACCGACGAGATCGAGCAGTCCACGCTGCAGGGCGTCCGCAAGGATATCGAGCCGTACGGCGTCGAGATCATGCGGTTCGGCGACTTCACGATCTCGATGGACCAGGCCGACAAGGAGCGGCTCGACAAGCTGGTCGACCGGATGGCGTACGTCGAGGGCATGGGCTCGGCCACCGGCGGCATGGCCGCCTACCAGCAGCTGGCGCAGGCCGAGATGATGATGGGCGCGGCCGAGGGCATGAAGAAGGGCGGCGACGGCGGCGGCGCGTTCCAGGGCGCCGGCATCGGCCTGGGCTTCGCGATGGCGGGCAACATGGCGGGCATGATGGGCAACGCCAACGCCACGCAACCCCAGCAGCGCGCCCCGGCCGAGAGCAAGGACCAGGTCATGGCGATGCTCAAGCAGCTCGGCGAGCTCAAGGCCGCCGGCATCCTGACCGAGGCCGAGTTCGACACGAAGAAGAAAGAGCTGCTGGCCAAGCTGTGATCGCGTTCGCGCGGTCAGGCGAGTTGTAGTAGAACGCGCAGCGGATGGCTCAGCTCGACAACCGCGCGTACTACGACGACTTCGCCGGCTGGTACGAGAGCGAGCGCCACCTGCCCTACCACCGGATGCTCGACGATCTGGAGGTCGAGCTGGTCGAGCGCTACGCCGCCGGCAAGGCGGTGCTCGAGGTCGGCTGCGGGACCGGGCTGATCCTGCACCGCACGGCGCAGTTCGCGCGCAGCGCCACCGGGATCGACCTGTCGGGCGCCATGCTCGCCCGGGCCCAGCAGCGCGGGCTGCGCGTCGTCCAGGCGTCGGCCACCGACCTGCCGATCGCGACCGCCTCGGTCGACGTCGCCTACTCGTTCAAGGTGCTCGCCCACATCCCCGACATCGAGGGCGCGCTGCGCGAGATGGCGCGGGTCGTCCGGCCCGGCGGCTGGGTGCTCGCCGAGTTCTACAACGCGCGCTCGCTGCGCCGGCTGGTCAAGGCGGTCAAGCCGCCGACCGCGGTGTCGGAGTCCAGCCACGACGAGCACGTGTTCACCCGCTACGACGACGCCGCGGCGGTCCGCAGCTACCTGCCCACCGAGCTCGAGTGGCTCGCGACCCGCGGCATCCGCGTGATCACGCCGATCGCCCGCGTGCTGGAGGTGCCGGTGCTGGGCGCGGTGGTGCGCTGGGCCGAGCACCGGCTAGCCGATCTACCGGGCGCGCGCGACGTCGGCGGCTTCCTGGTCGCGTGCTGCCGGCGGCGATGACTGGCCGTCGGCGCGGCGGCGGACCCACAGGATCGCGCCGGCGAGCAACGCGATCCCGAGCAGCGACGCGGCGCGCGACCACGCCGGGATGTACGCCGCCGGCGCGAGCGTCACCAGCGACGCGCCCGCCGGGACGGCGATGCCGGTCAGCGCGACGTCGATCGGGAACACGGCGGCGTCGCGCAGCGCACCGCCGACCAGCGCGGTCGCGCGGAACGTCGAGACGTAGCTGGTCGCCACCACGAGCGAGCAGGCCCGGGGCGCGGTGACCCCGATCGCCGCGGCCTGGCCGAGCTCGTCGGTCGCGACGCCGGTGACGGTTGCGGTGCACGGCGGGTCCGGGGTCGAGGCCCGGCCTGCGTCGGAGCGCATCATCCAGGCGGTGGCGGTCAGCGCCGCGCGCAGGTCGGCCCCGCGCAGCGCCGCGACCATCTCGTCGGGGTGATCGATCGCCGCGACGCGCGCCGGGAACCATGCAGCGCCAGGCGTCGGCGGCAGTGGGGCGATCGATCGGCGCGCGACCGACACCTCGTAGCGGACGTTGTAGAGCTGCTGGAACACCTTGAACGCGCGGCCGCGACCGAACTGGAACACGCAGGTCGTGGGGTTGACCGACGTGCCGGTGACCGCTCCGAGCAGCGCGAGGAACCGGCGCGGCGGAAACCACACGCCGTCGAGCGACGACAGCCCCGCCGCCCACGCGGTGCTCATCTTGTAGGGCTGCGGCGGGTCGAGGACTTCGACCCGGTCGAGCGGCGTCGCGAGCTCTGGCGCCTGCGCGATCACCGCGTCGTGGAGCAGGCGTGGCCCTTGCTCGACCGGATCGAACGGTAGCTCGCGCGGGAATCGCTCGTCGAACGCCGCGACCCCGAGCGCGGCGATCACCGGCAGCGCGGCGGCGAGGTGGCGGCGCTCGAACACCGCCGGGCGGAACCGCGCGAGGCCGGCGAGCGCGGCGCAGCCCAGCCACGCCACCGCCTCGCGGGCGACCGCCGGAGCGACCCGCGCCCCGAGGATCACCAGCGCGCCGGCAAGGATCGCGATCCCGTGGAGCTCGCGGCGCGGCGCGGCGCCCCGCGCGAAGCACGCAACCAGCGCGAGGCACGGCACGAACACCTCGACCGGCAAGATCGCGCGCGCCGGGATGCGGAACGCCTGCAGCGGCGGGATCATGCGGAGCAGCGCGGTCGACACCGGCGCCAGATCGTCGGCGAGCGCGATCGCCAGCGCCGCCCCGGCGGCGAGCGCCCACAGCGTCCGGCGCGACAGCCCGCGCGGCCACGCCAGCGCGACGAACAGGACGATCGGGCCGAGCGGGAAGTTGTGCTCATGCATCGTCGCCGCGTCCGCGACCGCGAACCGCGACGTCCACGGGATCGAGGTCAGCCAGTCGGCGGCGCTCGACGTGCCGAAGCTGTAGGTCACCTGATCACCCAGGCCGCGCGGAGCGTCGTCGCTGACCGCGTGGTGGATCATGCCGGCCAGCCGCGGCAGCGCGATCAGCACGCCGGCGGCGAGCGCCGCGGTGGCGATCCACTGCGGCCGGCCCCAGCGCTGCCCGCGCGGCGCATCGAGCGCCGCGACGAGGGCGACCGGCGCGCCGAACACCGCGCCGTAGACGATGGTCTGCGCACCGTAGCTCGACAGGCCGGTGAACACCGCGAACGCCGCGAACCCCAGCGCGGTGGCGCTGAGCGTGCCGGCGCGCGCGGCCCACAGCAGTGCGACCGCGGTGTACGACGGGAGCAGGCCGAGCAGCAGGTTCTCGTGGCCGTAGGCGAGACGCCAGCCCAGCACCGGTGCGAAGCCGCACAGCCAGATCGCTGCGATCCGCTGCGCGACCGACAGCCGGAACGCACCGCCCCGCGCGCGCCCCACCAGCGCCTCGACCGCCTTCACGCCGAAGAACGCGAACCCGAGCTGGAGGAAGATCGTGACGATGTTGACCGTCGTCGTGGTCGACAGCCCGAGTGCGGCGCACAGCTCGACCACCGGCGAGTTGCCGCCGGCCCCGTGCATCTCGCTGCCGCCGACCACACCGAACCGGTAGAGGTGGCGGGTCCAGTCGACGCCGGCGCGCAGCGCGCTCTGGGTGGCCGGCACGACCGCCACGCTGCCGTCGGCCTGGGTGATCGCGCGCTGGAACGTCCAGCCGAGCAGCAGCCAGGTCGCCGCGATCACCACCACGGCCTCGCCGAGCACGCGCAGATCGACCGCGCTCGGTGAAGCCCACAGCCGCTGCCCGCGTGACGCCATGGTCAGCCTCGGTCGTAACATCGCCGCCGCGCCGGGTCCAGGCGCCGCGAGGCCCCGAGCCGAGGTGCTACGCTCGCCGACATGCGTGCGATCCGTGCGATCGATGCCGCTCGGCGGCGTCCCGGGATCCTGCTGCTCGGGCTCGCGCTGGTGGCCGCGGCGGCGATCTACGCACCCACGCTGGGCCGCGGCCTGGTCAGCTACGACGATCCCTGGCTGTACCACGACAACTTCGTCGTCGCGCACCCCTCGGTGGATGCGCTGCGCGCGGTGTTCTTCGATCTCGATCCGCGCTCGCCGGCGCGCTACGCGCTCGGCGCGGAGTACCTGCCGGTGCGCGATCTGTCGGTGATGCTGGACTTCGCGCTGTGGGGCGACGCGTACGGCGGGTTTCACCTCACCAACCTCCTGCTCTACCTGGCGTCGATCGCGCTGGTGTTCGCGATGCTCGATGGCTTCGGCGTCGAGCGCACGGTCGCCGGGCTCGCGGTGCTGATCTGGGCGATCCACCCGAGCCACGCGGAGTCGGTCGCGTGGCTGGCGGAGCGCAAGGGGCTGCTCGGCGCCGTGTTCGCGGCGGCCGCCGGGCTGGGCTACGCGCGGTTCCGCGCCGGGCGCGGCGCCGGCTGGCTCGCGGGCGCCGCGCTCGCGACGGTGTGCGCGGTGTGGAGCAAGGCGCCGGCCTCGTTCGCGATCGCGGCGCTCGGCGCGCTCGAGCTCGCGCTGCCGGCGCGCCGGCGATCGTGGCGACGCAGCGGGCTCGGGCTCGGCGTGCTCGCGATCGTCGGCGCGGCGGCGTTCGCCCCGGTGCTGATCACCGCGTCGCGGACCGGCGTGGTCGCCGTCGCCGGCCACGGCGACCGGCTCGCCACGGTGCTCGGCGTCCACGGGTTCTACCTCGAGCTCGGCGCGATGGTGCGGCCCAACGCCCTGGCCTACCCCGCGCCGGGCGCCGCCGAGATCGCCCTCGGCGCGATCGGCCTGGTCGCGATGCTCGGCGTCGCGCTGGTGCCCGCGCGCGGCCGGTGGCGACCGCCCGGCGAGCTGCGCGCGGCGGCCGGGCTGTGGCTGCTCGGCTGGTTCCCGGCGAGCCACCTCGCGCTCGCGCTGCAGAACCTGGTGGCGGACCGCTACGCGCTG
Organism: Kofleriaceae bacterium; assembly: GCA_041495365.1. GTDB lineage: Bacteria > Myxococcota_A > Polyangia > Haliangiales > Haliangiaceae > JABFXX01. The sequence goes on from JBGQCL010000109.1 coordinate 25,693, forward strand.
TGGCCGACCCTCGGGCTGGCGCTCGCCGCCGCGGTCGGGATCGCGCGCCTCCCGACGCCGCGCGCGCGGATCGCGCTGGCGGCCGTGATCGCGCTCGCCGAGCTGGCGCGCTCGCTCGACGCCCAGGCGAGCTGGGCGAGCTCGGCTGCGCTGTGGGAGCGCGCCGTGGCCTCGGCCCCCACCGACAGCGCGGCCTGGAGCATGTACGCCGAGGCGCTGGACAGCAGCGGCCACGCGGATCTCGCCGAGGCCGCGGTCACCGAGGGCCTCCTGCGTGCGCCGTCGCCCCGGCTGGAGCTGCGGCAGGCGCTGCTGCTGAGGGCACGCGGCCGGCGCGCCGAGGCGATTCCGCTCCTGGAGCACGCCGCGCGCGGCGGCGAGCCCCGCGCGATGGAGGACCTCGCGCTCGAGCTGCTCGACGCCGGCCGGATCGACGAGGCCCAGGGCTGGGCCGCGCGCGCCGCCGCGGCCGCCCCGTTCAGTGCGAGCGCGCAGCGCGCCCACGGCAAGGTCGCGCTCGCGGCGGGCCGCCCCGCCGAGGCACTGGCGGCGTTCACCGCTGCCTACCGGCTGCAGCCGCAGAAGCTCAGCAACCGCTACAACCTCGGGCTGGCCCTGGGCGCGCTGCACCGCCCCGGCGAGGCCCGGCCGCACCTCGAGGCGTGCCTCGCCGACCCCGCGCTGCACGACCGGGCCGCCGCCGCGCTATCGCGGCTGTGACGGTGGGCCGTCGGCCCCTCGCCGCCGCGGCCTCAGGTCCTCCGGCAGGTCGACGCGCAGCGCGCCCGGATCGGGGGCCCCGGTCGGAAGCAGCTGGTACGCCAGCTCGCGGGCATCGCGCGCAGCGTCGCGATCGCCGGCCGCGTCGAGCACCTTCGCCAGCCCGGCCCAGGTCGCGGCGTAGCGCAGGTGCGCGAGCGCCGGGTAGTCGTCGTCGCGGTCCGGGCGCGGGTAATCGAGATCGAACGCGCGGTACAGATCGCGGTTGATCGCCGCGACCTCGCCGACCGGCGGTGGCGCGGCATCGCGCGGCAGGACCCGGCGCAGCACGCCGAACGGATAGGCGGGGAACGCGTCGAGCACGACGTGGATGAACGGATCGACGAACACCGGGCGGCCGGTCGCGAGCAGCGCATCACCGAGGCGTGGATCGTTGCGGGACGGCAGCGCGAGGCCACGGCTCGCCCAGCCGTCGCGATAGCTGCGCATCGGCAACATGCCCGCGCACACCAGGGCCACGTCGGGGCGCTCGCCGCGCGCCAGCTGCAGGTAGCGTCCGCCCGAGCAGTGATCGTCGGCGATCACCACCGCGATCGCATCCGGCGGCAGCGAGCGCAGCAGGTTCCGCACGCCGAGCTCCATCGCGGGCGAGTGGATGCGCGCCAGCGCCGGCCAGCCGGCGAGCGCGAGGACGGCGAAGCCCAGCCCGGCGAGCGCGGTCGCCGGCACCGGACGCGGCAGCCGGTCCCCGGCGAGATCGACCAGCGCCGCGACCGGCACCGCGAGCACGAGCGACGGCAGCAGGTGGAACCGCTCGCAGATGTGGCGCCCGATGCCGTGCGGGTCGATGTTGAACCGCGTCACGAGCACCGGCCCGGCGAGCGCGAAGCTCGCGGCGAGCATCCCCCACGCCCAGCGCGACTCCCCGGCCGGCCGCCGGATCCGGACCAGCAGCATCGCGACGCCGCCGGCCGCCGGCAGCCA
>JBGQCL010000110.1:0-27366 GCA_041495365.1 Kofleriaceae bacterium
CTGCGCGGGCTGCGCGGGCTGCGCGGGCTGCGCGGGCTGCGCGGGCTGCGCGGGCTGCGCGGGCTGATGGGGCGTCATGCTCGCGCGGCTGCGCCGGTGCGGCGCATCGTTCCCCTCGCGGAGTGACGCGCGGGCGGATCAGGCTCGCCGGATCAGGCTCGCCGGATCAGGCTCGCCGGATCAGGCGCGGGCGGATCAGGCGCGGGCGGATCAGGCTCGCCGGATCAGGCTCGCCGGATCAGGCGCGGGCGGATCAGGCGCGGGCGGATCAGGCGCGGGCGGATCAGGCGCGGGCGGATCAGGCTCGCCGGATCAGGCGCGGCGGATCAGGCGCGGGCGGATCAGGCTCGAATGATCGAGCCGACGTCCTCGCCCTTGAGCGCGGCGAGCACCTGGCCGGGCTTGAGGCCGTTGACGATCTGGAGCTCCTTGCACCACTGCGCGCGGGGCAGGTACTCGATGACGATGCGCTCGAGCACGACGTCGGGCAGGCCGCGGGCGACCAGCTCGGCGGCGGTGATCGACGGGATGTGGGTCGCGGCCGGGTTCTTCTTCGGATCGTCGGTGTACAGGCCGTCCTCGTCCTTGATGAACAGGGCGCGGCGCGCGCCGAGGAACTCGGCGGACAGGAACACGCCGGCGTCGGTGCGGTGCTGCGGGATCCGGCTGCCCTCCTCGCGCTTCTCCCAGTAGCCGAACGGCGGCATGCCGCTCATGATCGGGATGCAGCCCATCTGGAGGTAGAGCGGCAGCTTCTCGAAGTCGTCGGGCAGCATGAAGATGCCGCCGTGCTTGGCGAGCAGCATCTGCAGCATGCGCGCGTTCTGCATCGGGATGTACTTGCCGAGCGTGGCGACCACGCCGGTCGGGACCTCGAGCTCGGACGCGATCGAGTAGATGTGGCGGGCGCGGGTGCCGCCGCCGGCGAGCACGACGATCTGGATACCGAGCTTTCTGGCCGCGACGATCTCGTCGAGGATCGGGAACAGCGCGGCGCGGCCGCGGTCGAGCACGCTCTGGCCGCCGATCTTGACGACCTTGACGTCGGGCATGATCGCGGTCGGCCGGTAGTCGACGCGATCGCCGGGGCCGGTCATCGCCGAGCCTGCGAGCGCGGAGTCCAGGGTGCGGCGCTCGGCGGTCACGGCGCGGCCTTCACGATCACGGTGCCGACGTCCTCGCCGCGCATCGCGCGGGTCAGCTGGCCGCGCACGAGGCCGTTGACGATGGTGATCCGCTCGAGGTTCTTGGCGTGGCTCCACGCGTGGAACAGCTCGCGGTCGAGGATGTTGTCCTCGGGCAGCTGCGGCAGGAGCTCGGCGAGCGTGATCCTGTCGAACTTCTTGGCGCCGGGGTGCTTCTTGGGGTCGCGATCGTACAGCCCGTCCTCGTCCTTGACGTAGATCACCTGCTTCATGCCGAGCACCTCGGCGAGCTGGAACAGGCCGAAGTCCGAGCCGTGCATCGGCAGGTGGCCGGCCTCGGGCGGCGGCTCCCAGAAGTGGTAGGGCGGCACCGAGATCGCGATCGGCGTGATCCCGGCGTCGAAGTACAGCGGCAGGTCCCAGAAGTGGTCGCGCTGCATCGGCATCGAGCCGTGCGGGGCGAGCAGGGTGTTGAGCAGGATCGCGTTGAGCTCCTCCATCGCGCCGACCAGCTGGGCCATGCCGCCGACCGGCAGGCCGAGGTCGAGCGCGATCGAGATCGTGTGGCGGACGCGGGTGCCGCCGCCGACGCCGATCACCATCTTGAGGCTGCGATCGCGCTTGAGCTCGACCAGCTCCTCGACCAGCGGCAGGATCGCGGCCTTGCCGCGGTCGAAGATGCTCTGGCCGCCGATCGATACCAGGGTGACGTCGGGAAACACCCGGAGATCGCGGTCGCTGTCGGTCTGGGACAGCACGCCGCGGTCCTGCAGGGACTCGCGCATCAGGCGCGAGCGGATGTGGGTGCGGCCATCCCCCGATTCGAGCTGGGTCATTCTCGCACCATAGCCTCGCTGCGCGCCCGGCGCGATAGGGAGAAGCCCGAGGCGCTACGGATGCTGCGACCAGAGATCGAATTCACCGGTGCCGCTGATCGTGAGCGTCATGCCGCCGGCCGTCGGGGTGGGTAGCAGCGGGTGCAGGTTGAGCTCGTCGAAGTTGCTGCCGTCGACGATGACATGGTCGAACGAGCCCTCGCAGCCGCCGTTGCCGTTCGCATTGACCGCGCCGGTGAACTCCTCGCCGGGAGAGGTGGAGTACATGAGCTGCGTGGTGCGGCCGGTGCCGGTCAGCGTATAGGTGTAGGACGCCTTGAGGGGAACGTTCGCGCACATCCCCTTGTCCGCGACCGTGGCGGTGACGACCCACGTGCCGACGGGCTGGCAGCCGCCGACCGGATCGAGCGTGACGGGGGTGGTGAACGTGCCGCTCAGCGTGAGCTGCGCGGTGCACTTGGCCGTGGGATCGGGCGGGGGATTCGATCCGCCTCCCGGCGGCGACCCCTGGTCACCACCGCCCACGCCACATCCGGATCCGAGCACGACGAGCGTGAAGGTCAGCGTACGGAGCATGCGAACGAGTGTTAGCAAGGTTCACGCCGGGGCGACAAGCCCCGGACCCCGAGGCGAGCTTCGCCGCGGCTGGGGAGCCTTCACCCCATGGCGCGGGGTGTAGGGGCCCATTGGCGGCCGACGAGACCATCGCGTAGTGTCGCGCCATGAGGTTGTGTGTCCTCGCTGCCAGTGTGGTATTCGCGGCCGGTTGTAACAGATCCGATCCGCCGTCGCCGCCGTCCACCGCGGTGAGCGGACAGGCGCGCGTCGACCCGGGCGTCGTGCAGCGGACGGCAGCGCCGGCCGCCGCGGCGCCGGCCACCGCGAGCGCGCCGGCCGCGCCGTCGGGAGCGGCACCGGCCGCGGCGCCGGCCGCGCCGACGCCGGGCACCGTCGATGTCGCGGCGCCCGGCGGTGCGCTGCCGGTGATCCACGGCGACAAGTGGCACGACGCGGAAGAGGAGGGCGGGCGCAACTTCGCCGCGTTCAAGGAGACCTGGATCTACGTCGACGGCGTGCCCCGTGGCACGATCCTGTTCTCCGAGGTCCCGGCGACCTTGCCGATCGCGTGGAAGGACGACGTCGAGGGCCTCGACTTCCATCCCGGCGATCCGCCCCCCCACGAGAAGAAGGTCCAGCTGCTGCGCTGGCGGCTCGCCGAGTACTTCCAGCTGATCGGCATCGACGTCCCCCGGATCAAGATGGTGTACCTGCACGGCGCCGGCTACGTCGCGATCCCCGGGGCGCAGTTCCGCAAGTTCGCCGATGGCATCACCTTCGATCTGACCGGCAACGACCTGACCAAGACGCGGTTCTACTGGCCGCAGAACATGCGGACCAACACGTCGTTCGATCGCTACGCCGCGGTGTCGGTGTTCATCGCCAAGCCGCCGCTCACGCTCGACGTGCACAACAACCCGTTCATCGACGGTGTCGAGGTCAACGGCATCCCGTACCACGGCACGCCGGAGCGCGGCGGGTTCCGGGTCTACGTCGACTACAAGCTCGCGATGGTGGTCAAGCGCAACGAGCTCGGCGCGGTCGGCCGGGTCGCCGACACGCGGTGGGACCTGATGAAGCTGCTCGCGTCGCGCGGGGTCAAGGTCCAGCCGGTCGCCGGCGATCTCGTGATCGCGCAGGGCCTGGCCGAGCAGCGGCGCGAGCGGATCGACGAGGACTACGTCAAGAACCTCGAGGTCGGGGTCAACTCGCAGGCGTCGGGCACGATGCTGGTCGGCAAGGGCGACCGGCCAGCGACCGCGCTGCACCTCTACACCAGGGGCCACGTGCCGCCCGTGCTGCCGATGCCCGAGATGGAGCGCGACTGGCAGCCGCCGGGCAAGCCGGCGAAGCCGCCGGCGACGAAGTAGCGCCGCGGCGATCAGTTCCCGGGCGGCCGGGCGGGCGGTAGCTCGACGGGATCGCGCTGGGTGGACGGCGGCGCGTGGTCCCTGGCATCGCGCTGGTTGCGATCGTAGAGGTCGTGCAGCGACATGATGATGCCGCCGTCCTCGCGCAGGTCGGGGATCTTGTCGGCGAGCGTCCTCAGATCGCGGACCGCGTCGATGATGCAGCGCTCGGCGGTGGGGTTGGTGATGTTGCTGGTCTTGATCCGGACGTTGTCGGCGCGCAGCGTCTCGTGCTCGACGACCAGCGTGTACTCGAGCTCGATCTCCTCCTTGGAGTCGCTGCCGCTCCAGCACGGCGCCGCGGCGTCGGCGAGGGTCAGGCGCAGCCGCGACTTGCGGTACTTGAGCTCCTCGGCAGCCGCCGCGGCAGGATCGGGGACCGCGTCGAGGATCTCGCGGTTGATCGCGCCGGTGACCGGATCCTTCCACTCGCGCGGGGTCTTGCGGGTGCTCTGCGGCCGCCAGCCGCTCTCGGTCATGACCATCCTGGGCCTGGTCGCCGCCGCCGGCATCGACGGCAGGCTGGGCTCGGCGGCGCGCGGGGGCGCGCTCGCGACGCGTTGCGGGCCAGGCTGCGTCGCACCCGGCGCGGATGGCAACCACCAGTACGCCACGGCGATCACGATCGCGGCGATGCCCGCGAGCAGCCCGAGTCGGTGCTTCATGGTGTCGGCCTTCGCTGCAAGCTCACCGCCACGATGATACGGGCACGATGATATGGGCTCGATGATAGGGGCAGGATGGATACGAGCTCGCACCTTTGCTCAGGGGGCTGTAGTCCCCGGAAGGCGAGGGAAAAGTCTCCAGCCGGCCGGTCGGGGGGACAGAGTCCCAGGCATGGGGCCCCCGCCCATCGATGGATACCTCCTACATGGCATCGTAAGTATCTGAATTTGCTTGATGTAATATGCGTAACACCACAGGCACGATGACTGCACACCGCGGTAGGCATCACCCCCCAAAAGTCGGAGGCACTTTCCCAATGAACCCGCGTCCTATCGCCAGCCTCATCGTCGGAGCTTCGCTTGTAGGCGGTGTGGCATCCGCCGACCCATTCATCGCAGCGTTCGAAGCCCACGACGACATGCACGCCGGTGCGTTGTGGCGTAACGACCGTCCGAACAACAACAACCAGCGCGGTGTGGGTTGCGAGCACCAGTCGGTCGTCCAGCTCGCCGGGAATCACATCCTCGTGGTGTGCTCCGGCAGCTACACCGACGTCACGCCGATGATCGCCGGCGCCGGTCTGAGCTCGACCGAGGCCGGGGTCCTGCCGCCGAAGGACGGTGATCCGGGCGTTCAGCCGCAGGGCAACCGGGTCGAGGGTCTGTGCATGAGCTACCAGCTCGACCCGACCAAGGGCCTCGCGATGACCAACATGTCGTACTTCACGAAGAACGACAGCCCGGACTGGCAGAACATGCACAAGCCGCATGCCCAGCCGGTCAACGCCGGGGCGGCGGCCCTGGTGCAGTACGGCTACGATCCCGACGGCACCAACACCAAGACCTACGGCATGGTGCTGGGCCCCAACTGCGAGATCCTGTCCAAGCAGACCCTGCTGTTCGCCAACAACAACGATAACCTCGGTGGTCTGTGGGAGAGCTGGGACAACACCTACGCCGACGCCAGCGGCGCCACCCGGTCGTGCGGCGGCCTGATCGGTAACGGCAACGGCACCGACGACGTGTGGGCGCACTGCACGCAGACCACGGCGACCGGCCAGGCCGGCGCCGCGGCCTACACGATCGCGCCGCAGTTCAAGGTCGTGGTCGACCCCGAGGAGGAGCGCTCGCGCGGCACGACCCAGCCGACCCCGTTCAAGGACCTGATGTTCGCGTGCTGGGCCTCGGGTAACACCCAGCCGCCCAACAGCACCAAGTGCGGCCTGGTCAACACGGCGCCCGGCGTGCCGAACAACCAGCGCCTGATGTGGCGCCAGACGGTGGCGCAGCGCAGCGGCAACATCCGCTACTCGACGCCGTCGCTGGTGCCGGTGCTCGACGCCGCCGGCAAGCCGACCGACACGTACATCATGTCGTACGTCAAGGTCGACGTCAGCAACCGCAACGGCCGGTCGAAGGGCCGCACCGCGATCCAGACCGTGCCGGTCAAGATCACCGAGAAGGGCCTGACCCTGCTCGACAAGCCGGTCGAGGGCATGTTCGGCATCGCCGACGGCGCGCACCCCGGCATGACCACGGCGCGCTACGGCGCGGATGGCCGCTCGGTCGCGTTCCTGTTCGCCGGCGCGATCACCGACGGTGGATCGTCGGCCGCGAAGGTCATCGGCGTCACGCCCGACGGCAAGCTCGAGCCGGTGCGCGCGCTCAACTGGGCCAACGCGAGCTCGGGCGGCTACACCTCGCAGTGGTACGGCCACAACCCCAACACCCCGCAGGGCCGGTCGTACCCGGTCACCTCGCTGACCATCGACAACCCGGGCTACGCGCAGACCGGTGGCTTCCAGCCCGACGTCAAGAGCTTCATCCTGGTGGCCAACATCTACCACAAGGATCACGCCGGCCAGTGCACCCCCGATCCGACCAAGGGCACCAACAACGGCACCTGCGGCGGCAAGAACGCGTTCGGCATGGTCCTCATCCCGAGCCAGGCCGACGCGACCAAGCCGCCGGCCAACCCGGATGACCCGACGCCGACCGATCCGACGGCCGGCGGTGGCGGCGGCAGTGGCTCGAACGGGTCCGACCCGGGGACCACGCTCGGTGGCTGCTCGACGACGGGCGGCGCGGGCGCCGGCACCCTGATGCTGCTCGGCCTCGCCGCGGTCCTCGTCCGCCGCCGTCGTTCCAACTAACCCCCACCGCGTACCAGCAAAGGAACCCACAACATCATGCGCAACCAGCTACTCGTGACGGTCGCGATGACGGTGCTCGGTGCCTGCGTCGGCGGGATCGACCCGACACCGCCGGGCGGTGGAGACGACATGCAGCCCCCGTCGGGCATGGCGCGGCAGATGTTCGACAGCACCGTCGCGCCGCTGCTCACCGCGAAGTGCTCGTCGTGCCACAGAGGATCCGAGACCAGCTCGACCAACATGTTCCTCGGACCGGACGGCGTGTCGAGCTACTACACCACGCTGACCAGCGACCGCGCGGTCAACGGCAACTTCAACCCCGCCGCGGCGCAGATCCTGCTCCAGGGGATGCACGAGGGTCCGGCGTGGACGACCTCGGAGGCGGCCACGATCACCGCGTGGCTGACCCAGGAGCTCAAGGAGCGCGGCGGCGCGCCGGTCGACCCCCCGCCCGGCACGACCACGAACACCACGCCGCGCGGCGCGGAGATGGCGTTCGTCGGCTGCATGAACGCGCCGGCCTCGCTCACCGACTACGTCGCCGCGGGCTCGCAGGCCTACCAGATCGCGCTGCTCGACACCCAGCAGGGCCGCTGCTACAGCTGCCACTCGCCGGGCGGCGCGGGCGGTCAGTGGCTCGGCATCTCGAACAACAAGGCGGCCCAGGATCTGATGTACGGCAAGTGGCAGCAGGAGGTGTTCTTCACCGGCGTGTTCCAGGCCCAGCTCCAGCCGGACAACTCCTACAAGATCGCCGCCGCGGACACCAAGATCTGCAACAAGGGCAAGGAGAAGCAGAACAGCCTCGGGACCCACCCGACGTTCGACTGCACGCAGAACAACAGCACGGGGCTCAACAACCTCAAGGCGTTCGTGGCCAAGGTGCAGGCCCGCGTCGACGCCAAGGACCCGACCTGCGGCCCGGCGCAGTTCGCGACGCCGACCCCGTGATGCGCTAGGACCTGTTCGAGGATGACGTACCGGCGCCGCCCGCGAGGGTGGCGTCGCTGTTTTCGGATTCCGGCGGATTCCGGCGGCGAGCCCGGCCGGCTCAGTGCCGCATCAGCGAGCGGAACACGCCGACCGCCCACTCGAGGTCGTCGAGCGCGACGAACTCGTCGGCCGCGTGGGCCTGCGCGATGTCGCCCGGGCCGATCACGATCGCGTCCTTGCCGTGCTGGGCCCACAGCGCGGCCTCGGTCCAGAAGTCGAGCGTGCCGACCGAGCGCACGAACCGCCGCACGTGCTCGACCAGCGCGTCGCACGCGAACGGCACGTGGTCGATCATGTTCTCGATCGCGATGTCCGAGTCGATCCGGGCGGCGAGCGCGGCGACCTCGCGATCCCAGCCGGTGCGGTCGAAGCCGGGGTAGGGCCGGATCGACCACTCGAGCGCGCCGCGCGCCGGGACCACGTTGAACGCGACGCCGCCGTGGATCGCGGCGATGTTGAGGCAGGTGCCCTGCATGCCGGGCGGCCCGTCGTGCAGCCGCCGGACCCCCGCGTCGTCGAGCGCGGCGGCGAACCGGGCGAGCCGGGCGATCGGCTTGGGCAGGTGGTCGGCCTTCGACGAGTGCCCGCCGGGGCCGGACAGCCGCGCGCGCTGGCCGAGCACGCCGCGGTGCGCGATGCCCGCCGTCCGGGCGGTCGGCTCGCACACGATGACCTCGCGGATCGCCGTGGCGTGGGGGCCGGCGAGGAACGCGCGGATCACACCGCTGCCCGCCTCCTCGTCGCCCGAGAACAGCACGCCGAAGTCGCGCGGCCGGGTCGCCTCCATCGCGACCAGCGTCGCCGCGATCGCGCCCTTGGTGTCGGCCGAGCCCAGCCCGAAGAGCCGGCCGTCGGAGACGTAGGGCGTCCACGGATCGCGCGCCCAGCCGGCGTTGGCCGGCACGGTGTCGACGTGGACGTTGATCAGCCGGCGCGGCGTGCCCCAGCGCGCGAACACGTAGGCGCCCGGGCCGCCGTCGCTGCGGGTCGCGACCTCGACGGCGACCTCGTCGGCGCCGGCCGAGCGCAGCATCGGGGCGAGGTACTCGCACAGCGCGCGCTCGTCGCCTGCGCCGCGCTCGGGGCCGGCCTGCTGGGTCGGGAAGGCGATGAGCTCCGCGGTCAGGTCGGCGACCATCATCGTTGCACCTCGTTGCAGGTCGGGTTGCGCCCCGGGGACACCCGGATCGGGGCCCGCCCGGGCGGGCGCGGCCGGATGATACGTCGGCCGCGCAGGTTGTGAGCCGCCGGGCGCGTCAATTCCGGTGCGGCCCGTCGAGCACCGAGCGCCAGGCCTCGTGCGCCGCGATCTCGGTGAGCGCCTGCGCCAGCAGGGTCTTGCCCGGCTCCATGCGATGCCAGGTCGAGGCGCCCGACGGGTGCGGCAGCGCGATGACGTCGAACTCGATGCCGGCCAGCGCGCCGCGCCGGGGCCGGCCGACGATCTGGGCGAGCGCCTCGGCGTCCGGGAACAGCTGTGCGATCGCCAGCTTGCCGACCGGGATCACCAGGCGCGGGCGCAGGAGCTCGACCTCCCGCGTCAGATGCCGGCGGCACCGCGCGATCTCGTCGGGCGACGGCACGCGGTCGCCGCCGCCCTTGGCCTTGCCGGGGAAGCACCGGCAGACCGCGGCCATGTACACGCGCTGGCGAAACGCCTCCTCGTCCATGCCGAGCTGCCCGAGCCGAGAAAACCAGCCGAACATCGTCTTGCCGGCGGTCCACGCGAACGGCTTGCCGGCCGGGCCCTCGCGCACACCCGGCGCCTGGCCGATCAGCATCACCGGCGATACCACCGGCACCCCGGTCACCACCGGTCCGATCATCTCGGGACAGGCGTCACATCCCCGCAGCTGTGCGACGTGGCGCCGGAGCTGGACCAGGGCAGACACCGGCGCACTATGCCCGATCGGTGTGACGCCAGCACCCTCCGGAGTCGTCCCACCGCGCCTGGCGCACCACGCCAGGGTGACAGAGACGACGTTCACGCTGCACGGCGATGCCGGCACGCTAGACTCACGGGCGTGAACACTCCGCCGCATGAATCGCTCATCCGCCGGGTGCTCGGGGGCAACGTCTTCGAGCTCAAGCTGCACCGGCTCACCATCGAGGAGCTCGACGGCGGCTCGGTCGTCAAGCTGGAGGTCCTCGAGAACGAGGCGCCGGTCGAGGTCGAGGGCCGCGGGGTCGGCGTGGTCGAGGCGCTGTACAACGCGCTGCTCGAGCGCTACGCCCGCGAGTACCAGTCGCTCAAGACGATCCAGCTGACCGGGTTTCAGGTCGCGGCCGATCTCGGGACCAAGAAGGCGCAGGCCGGGGTCGACGCCGTCGCCCAGGTCACGCTCGATGTCAGCAACAGCGAGGGCCGGCTGTTCTCGTTCAGCGATGCGTCGCGCTCGGTGGCGTCGTCGACCGCGCGCGCGGTGCTCGCGATGGTCCAGTACTTCGTCAACGCCGAGCGCGCGTTCCTCACCCTGTACAACGCGCGGCGCGACGCGCTGGCCCGCGGCCGCGAGGACCTGGTCGCGCGCTACACCGCCGAGATGGCGGCCGTGGTCGAGAGCACGAGCCAGGCCGAGGTGATCGCGAACATCCGCAAGGAGCTCGGCTGAGCGGTCACGGCGCCGGCGGCGGGCACGCGCCGACCGCCTCGGGGCCGAGGAACCCGGCGAGGTGTCGCGCGGGTCTTGCAGCGGATCTCGCGGCCGGTCGCGAGATCGCCGAGGTTGTGGTAGGTGAGCGTCGGCGTCGCCGGAGCGCGAGCACGTAGGTCGAGGGGAACTGCGCGAGCGTGGCCGGCGGGCCGATCGCCTGGTAGCAGCGCACCTCGGTGGTCGCCGTCGAGCTCGGCGCGACGCCCGCGGCGGTCAGCGACTCGACCGGTCCGCGCTGCCGCCGGGCGCGGCCGCGCAGGCGCCGACCAGCCCGATCCCACACATCCATCCGAGCTCGTGCATCGTATTCTGCTTTGCCGAGCACGACGCAGCCCGCGGCGGTTCTTTCATGCCGATCCGCGCGCGACCCCGGATCAGACACCTGCATGGCGACCGAGCATAAACGCAGGGACGCCGGTATAACCCCAGGCCATGGATGGCATCCTCGCCGGAAAGCTCGCCCTGGTCACCGGAGGCGGCCGCGGCATCGGCGCGGCGATCGCGCGCGCGCTCGCCTCGGCCGGCGCCCGGGTCGTGGTGTGCGGCCGGACCAAGCCCGAGCTCGACATCATGGCCCGCGAGATCGGCGGCGTCGCGATGCGGCTCGACCTCACCAACCGGCGCGAGACCGACGAGGTGACCGCCTCGGTCGGCCCGGTCGACGTGCTGGTCAACAACGCCGGGGCGGCCGAGAGCGCGCCGCTCGATCGCACCACCGACGAGATCTGGGACCGCATTTTCGAGCTCGACGTCACCGCGGCATTCCGCGTCACCCGCGCGCTCGTGCCGTCGATGATCGCGCGCAAGTGGGGCCGCGTGATCAACGTCGCGTCCAACGCCGGGGTGTCGGGCTACGGCTACTCGGCGGCGTACTGCGCCGCAAAACACGCGATGGTCGGCATGACTCGCTCGCTCGCGATCGACCTCGCGCGCACCGGCATCACGATCAATGCGCTGTGCCCGGGCTGGGTCGAGACCCAGATGGCCGACGAGGCGGTGACCCGGATCGCGGCCAAGACCGGGCGCAGCGTCGACGAGGCGCGGACCCAGCTCGCCGCGATGAGCCCGCAGCGCCGGATGATCACCCCCGAGGAGGTCGCCCACGCCGCCCTGATGCTGTGCGGCGAGGGCGCCCGCGGCATCCACGGTCAGACCCTGGTCATCGACGGCGGTGCGGTGCTGAAGTGAACGAAGCCATCCACGAACCCACGAAAGGAACGCCATGAGCAGCGAGGAGATCCGCGTCCCGGGATGGCCGGCGCCGCGCGGCTACGCCAACGGACGCACCGGCCACGGCCGGCCCCTGCACGTCGCGGGGCAGATCGGCTGGGACGAGCACGGTCAGCTGGTCTCGGCCGAGCTCGTGCCGCAGTTCATCCAGGCGCTCGACAACGTGATCGCCGTGGTCCGCGCCGCGGGCGGCGTGCCCGCGGACATCGCGGCGATGACCGCGTTCGTCACCGATGTCGCCGCGTACCGCAGCGGCGCCCGGGACCTCGGCGCGGCGTGGCGCGCCCGGTTCGGCCGCCACTTCCCGGCGATGACGCTGGTCGGTGTCACCGGCCTGGTCGAGCCCGGCGCGGTGATCGAGATCCAGGCGACCGCGTACATCGCCGAGCCCGGCGGATCCGGAGGCCCGCGATGATCGAGCCGCGCACGTTCGCGTTCGAGCTCACGCGCGGGGTCGCGACGATCACGCTCGATCGCCCCGAGCGGCTCAACGCGCTGACCTTCGACGTCTACCGCGAGCTCGCCGAGAGCTTCGAGCAGCTCGGCCGCGAGGACGACGTCCGCGCGATCGTCATCACCGGCCGCGGCCGCGGGTTCTGCTCGGGCGGCGACCAGGACGACATCATCCACCACCTGCTCGGCCGCGACACCCCGGCGCTGCTCGCGTTCACCCGCGCGACCGGCCGGCTGATCCACGCGATGCGCGCGTGCCGCCGGCCGATCATCGCCGCGATCAACGGCACCGCGGTCGGCGCCGGCGCCGTGATCGCGTGCGCCAGCGACCTGCGGATCGCCACCGCGGCAGCCAGGTTCGGCTTCATCTTCCCGCAGGTCGGCCTGTGCGGCGCCGACATGGGCGCGATGTACCTGTTGCCGCGCATCGTCGGCCTCGGCCACGCGACCGAGCTCCTGCTGTTCGGCGACATCATCCCGGCGAGCCGGGCGCTCGAGATCGGCCTGGTCAACCGGGTGATGCCCGACGCCGACGCCGCGGTCGCCATGGCCCTGGACTGGGCCGAGCGGCTCGCCCGCGGCCCGGCGTTCGCCCACGCGATGACCAAGCAGATGCTCGAGGGCGAGCACACCATGGCGCTCGCCGAGGCGATCGACGCCGAGGCCCAGGCCCAGGCGCTGTGCATGCAGCACCCCGACTTCGCCGAGGCCCACGCGGCGTTCAAGGCCAAGCGCCCGGCGCGGTTCCGCGGCGCCCCGGACGAGGCGTGAGGAGGTCCGGATGCAGCTGTCGAGCGATGACCTCCCGATGTTCTTCACCGAGGCCCACGTCCGGCTGGCCGAGCGGCTGCGCGCGCTGGCGCCGGCGTTCGCAGCGATCGAGCAGCCGGGGGCGCACCCCGATGATGCGGCGCGCGATCGGGCCGCGGTGGCGGCGCTCGCCGACGCGGGGCTGTTCGAGCTGGTGGTGCCGCGCGCGGACGGAGCGGGGCCGATGGTCGATCTGCGCGCGGTGTGCCTGGCGCGCGAGATGCTGGGCTACGTGTCGCCGCGCGCGGACTCGATCCTGGTGTGCCAGGGGCTGGGGACGCATGCGATCGGGGCGGCCGGCTCGCCGGAGCTGCGGGCCGAGCTGGCGACGTTCGCGCGCGGCGAGCGGATCGCGGCGTTCGCGCTCACCGAGCCCGAGGCGGGGTCCGATGTCGCGGCGATCGCGACCCGGGCGACCGAGGTCGCGGACGGCTACCGGCTCGACGGCGACAAGCTGTTCATCTCCAACCTCGGGATCGCCGACCACGCGGTGGTGGTCGCGACGGTCGACCCGGCGCGCGGCCACGCCGGGCTGACGGCGTTCTGGCTGGCGCTCGACGCGCCGGGCGTGACGGTCAAGCCGCTGACGGCGATCGCGGCGCACCCGATCGGGGCGCTCGAGCTGCGCGGCGCGGTGGTGCCGGTGGGAGCGCGGATCGGCGAGGTCGGGCAGGGCATGAAGCTCGCGCTCGACACGCTCGACGCGTTCCGGGCGTCGGTCGGGGCGGCGGCGGTCGGGATGGCGCGGCGGGCGCTCGACGAGGCGATCGGCTTCGTCACCGGGCGCCGGCAGTTCGGCAAGCCGCTGTCGGAGCAGCCGCTGGTCCAGGCCCACCTCGCCGACATGGTGGTCGACCTCGACGCGGCGCGGCTCCTGGTGCTGCGCGCCGCGCATGGCAAGGACACGACCGGGGGCAAGCTGACCATCGAGGTGTCGATCGCCAAGCTCGGCGCCACCGAGGCGGCGCACCGCGTGATCGACCGCGCGGTCCAGCTGTTCGGCGGGCGTGGCGTGATGGCGAACGCGGTGGTCGAGCAGCTGTACCGGGCGATCCGGCCGCTGCGGATCTACGAGGGCACCAGCGAGATCCAGCGCACGATCATCGGGCGCGCGCTGACCCGGCAGGGGCGGCCCGCATGACGGTGACGACGGCGGCGACGGCGGCCGTCCCGGCGCTCCCCGACGAGCTCAACCTCGCGGATTACTTCCTGTTCGACCGGCTGCGCGAGGGCAAGGGCGACCGGGTGGCGATCCGGTTCGGCGACCGCGCGTGGCGCTACGCCGAGGTCGCAGCGCGCGCCCGCGCGCTCGCAAGTGCGCTGGTCGCGCGCGGGCTCGTGCCGGAGCAGCGGGTGTACATCGTGCTACCGGACGTGCCGCCGTTCGCGTGGGGCATCTTCGCGACGCTGGCGGCCGGTGGCATCCTGACGATGGGCAACCCGGCTGCGCCCCCGGACGACCTGGCGTACGTGCTCGACCACGTCAAGGCGGCCGTGCTGATCACGACGCCCGAGGTCGGCGAGGCGCTGGCGCCCCGGCTGGCGGCGCTGCCGCACCTGATCGGCGTCCTGCTGGCGCCGGCCGCGGCGACCGGGGAGGATCCCGAGGCGGCGGTGGCGCCGGGGCCGGAGCTGGCGCGGCTGGCGGCGGGGACGGGGCGGTGGGTCGACTCGCTCGACGCGGCGATCCGCGCGGCCGATCCGGCGGTGCGGTTGCCGGTGGTGCGGCGCGACGATCCGGCGATCTGGCTGTTCACGTCGGGCTCGACCGGGCGGCCCAAGGCGGCGATGCACAGCCACCGCGACTTCGCGTTCAACACCGAGGTCTACGCCAGGCGCACGGTGGGCTACGCCGCGTCCGACGTCGCGATCAGCGTGCCGCGGCTGTTCTTCGGCTACGCGACCGGCACCAACCTGTGGTTCCCGTTCGCGGTCGGCGCGACGGTCGGGCTGTTCAGCGAGCGGCCGACCGCCGAGAGCGTGGCCGAGGCGATCGCGCGCTACCGGCCGACGATCGTCACCAACGTGCCGACCATGCTCGGCAAGCTGCTCGATCTCGACGACGAGCGCCGGGCGGCGGGCGGGCCCGCGCTCGATCTGTCGTCGGTGCGGTTCCACCTGTCGGCGGGCGAGGCGCTGCCCGAGCCGCTGCTGCGCCGGTTCGTCGAGCGGTTCGGCGGCGCGGTCTACGACGGCATCGGCTCGGCCGAGATGTTCCACATCTACTGCTCGAACCGGCCGGGCGACGTGATGCCGGGCTCGCTCGGCCGCGCGGTCGACGGCTACACGCTGAAGATCCTGCCCGAGGACGCCGAGGGCGCGGGCGCGCCGGCCCTGCCGCCGGGCGAGATCGGCGTGCTGTGGGTCAAGGGCGACAGCGTCGCGCACGGCTACTTCCAGGACCGCGACAGGAGCTGGAAGACGTTCCACGGCCACTGGTGCCGCACGGGGGACCTGTTTCACATCGACGAGCGCGGCTACCTGTGGTTCTCGGGCCGGGCCGACGATCTGTTCAAGGTCGGCGGGATCTTCGTCGCGCCGCGCGAGGTCGAGGACTGCCTGCTCGCCCACCCGGCGGTGTCGGTCGCCGCGGTGATCCCGGCCGAGGACCAGGGCCTGGTCAAGCCCAAGGCCGTGATCGTGCTGCGCCCCGAGGCGCGCGGCCGCGACCGCGGGGAGCTCGCCGACGAGCTCAAGGCCCACGTCCAGGCCCGGCTATCCCGGTACAAGTACCCGCGATGGGTGGTGTTCGTCGAAGACCTGCCGAAAAACGATCGCGGGAAGGTCGACAAGAAGCTATTGATCGAACGAGACCGTCGCGGCGACCTGCCCGAGTAACGCTGCCCGAATCCCGCTGCCCCCGGATCCCGATGCCCGAGAAGTTCCTTGCCCGGCACACCACCGCGAGCCTGCGCGCGCTGCTCGACGACAAGAAGCCGGTCGTCGCGCTGGTGCCGGTCGGGTCGACCGAGCCACACGGGCCGCACCTGGGGCTCGGCACCGACGTCGTGATCTCGGCGGCGGCGTGCGTCCGCGCGACCGACATGTTCGCCAAGAAAGGCCCGCTCACCGCGGTGATCGCGCCGGCGGTGAGCTACGGGGTCACCGAGTGTGCGCGCGGCTTCGCGGGGGCGGTGTCGGTGCCGGCCGCGGTGCTCACCGCCTATCTCGCCGCGATCTGCGACGGCCTGCTGGCGCAGGGCATCCGCCACGTCTGCCTGGTCAACAACCACCTCGAGCCCGATCACGACGACGCCGTCCGCGCGGTGCTCGCCGGCCGCGACCGGCGGGTCAGCGTCGCCTGCCCGCTGACCCGGAAGTGGGCGCGCACGCTCGACGCCGAGTTCAAGAGCGGCGCGTGCCACGCCGGCCTGTACGAGACGTCGATCATGATGGCGGCGGCTCCGGAGATGGTCGACGACGCGGTGCGTGGTGTCCTGCCGCCGGTGCCGATCAGCCTGTCCCAGCAGCTCGCGGCCGGGGTCACGACGTTCGCCCGGATGGGGATGGAGCTGGCCTACGCCGGCGACCCGGCGTCCGCCACCGTCGAGGAAGGCGAGCGGATGATCCAGCGGCTGGCGGAGATGGTGGTCGGTGAGATCCGCGAGGCGCTGGGGCTGCCGACCTGAGCCCCGGGTGCATGGGGCTGCAGCCCGGAGAGCGCCCGAACCCCAGCGATCCGGTGCCTCCGTGGCCTGCACGGTGCACGGCCGGGCGCGGGCCGGGGATGTCTCTTCGGATGTGACACCCCGAGGGACGGACGCGATCCGTCGCGGTGATGGTCCCGCTACCGGTGCCCGCTGCGCGGGGCGGGCAACAGGCGAGCGGGCGGCAGGCCGGTCGTCTGCTCGCGCAGGAACATGGCGCGCGCGCTGTGATCGACCAGGCGGCACACGCCGGCGCCGGTCGCGACCGCGATCGAGCAGGCCAGCGCGCACATCACCGCGGCGCCGATCGCGCCGCCGAGCGAGACCGGCAGGAGCAGCGCGAACAGCAGGCCGCCGGCGAAGATCCCGAGCGGTGGGGCGAAGATGATCTTGGCGGCGCACCGGATGATGCCATCCTCCTGCCAGTCGCGCTCGCAGCGGTCGCAGCGCTGCCCGGGGGCGAGCGCGTGGGCCTCGCAGCGGGTGATGTTGCAGCGCCCGCAGCGCATCACCGGACGTGTGGCGCAGGACGTACAGCCGGGAGCGCCCATGGCTTCACTCTGCCCGCATCGCGGCCGCGTGCCTAGCCTCGAAATACTGGGGCCAGCGGCGAGGCCCGGGCCGCCGGGACGCTTGTCAGGCGGTGCTAGCCGAGCTCAGTCGACCCAGTCGACCCGGTCGATGTAGTCGACCCGGGCAAGGTCGGCGCAACGCCGGCGCAGCAATGACCGCGCGCGCAGGCGCGCGGGGCAGGGGCGCTCGGTGGTCATTCCTTGACGCCGTGCTTGTGCTTGATCTGCTCGAGAACCTTGGCGTACTCGACCTCCCACGCCGACGTGCCCTCCTCGAGGTTCTTGATCCGGTCGCGGACCTCCTGATCGATCGCCTCGTCGAGCTGCATGTGCTTCTTGCAGATGTCCTTGATCTTGCGGCGCAAGTTCACGTCGTCGGCGAACACCTCGTCGATGTGGCGCGACGACATGAATGCCTCGAGCATCTGGTTGGCAATCCAGGACAGGCCTTCTTCGCCGAGGCCGAACTCCTTCTGATCCGCGAGCTGGCGCTTGGTGCGGCCGAGATGAGAATAGGGAAGGCCACGAATTTCCAGGATGTCCTTGGCGCGCTCGGTGAGCTCCTTGTCGACCCGGATGTACTCCTTGAGGACGGCCGCGGCATCGAGCTGCGCCTCGTTGGCATCGCTGACCTCGATATCACCGGTCTGCGTCAGCGAGGTGATGATCTCGGCCGCGATGGTGTCGACCTTCCCTGGATACAGTCTCATTCTCGCGGCACTGTAGGGTCCGGACGCCTCACATGCAAGGCGCGCGGCAGCCTCTCGCTGTCATTTTCCGACCGATTTTCCGACCGTTTTTCCGACCGATTCTTCGACCAATTCTTCGACCAATTCTCCGACGATGTGCACGATCGCAATCCTGCTCGATGTCGTGGCTGGCGCGCCGCTCGTCGTCGCGGCCAATCGCGACGAGATCTACGCGCGGCCGTCGCGCCCGCCCGAGTCGCTGGGCGACGGCATCGCCGGCGGCGTCGACGCGCTGTCGGGCGGGACCTGGCTGGCGATCCGGCGCGACGGTCGGTTCGCCGCGGTCACCAACCAGCGCGCGCTGGCACCGGCCGCGCCGGGGCTGCGCTCGCGCGGCCTCGCGGTCCGCGAGCTGATCGCCGCCGCCGACCCCGAGCGCCACGTCGCCGCGCTCGACCCGACGCGGTACGCGAGCATGAACCTGGTGTGGGGCGACGCCGGCGCGGTGTCGATCGCGTACGTCCGGCGGGACGGCGGGGGAGGCGCGTCGGGAGGCACGGGAGGCACGATCGACATCGAGCGGCTGCCGCGCGGCATCCACGTGCTGTGCAACGCCCGGCTCGGCGCCGACGGCTTCCCGCGCGGGGTCCGGCTGCACGACGCGATCGCGGCCGCGCCGCGGGTCTGGCCGGCGATCGTCCCGGCGCTCGAGGCCGCGCTCGCCGATCACACGCGGGTCGACCCGAGCCGGACCGATCGAATCCGGTCCGCAGCGAAGCAAGGATCGGATTCACCTTGCGGCGAGGGTCCCCCTTGCGGGGAGCCGCCGCCGTCGCACCTGCCGCCCGCGATCGCGCGCGAGCTGACCGCGGTGTGCATCCACACGCCGGGGTACGGGACGCGGTCGTCGACGATCCTCGCGGCCGGCCGCGGCGAGGTGATCGCGTACCTGCACGCCGATGGTCCGCCGTGCACCACGCGGTTCGCCGACCAGCGGGGGCTGCTGTGACCGACCGGCGGCGCACCCTCGTGGTCGCCGGGCTGATCGTCGGGGACGACGGTCGGATCCTGATCACCCAGCGCCGGCCGGAGCAGGCGCTCGGCGGCCAGTGGGAGTTCCCCGGCGGCAAGGTCGAGCCCGGCGAGGCGCCGGTCGCCGCGCTCGCGCGCGAGCTGGCGGAGGAGATCGGGGTCGCCGTCGCGGTGGGCCGGATCTGGGACGTGCTGTTCCATGCCTACCCGGAGTTCGACCTCGTGATGCTGGTCTATGTGTGCCGGATCATCACAACAAGTCCCGGGGGTTCGCCCGGAGCGGCCGGCGGCGCACCGCGCGCCGTGGAGGTCGCCGACCTCGCGTGGGTCGCCTCCGGCGACCTGGGGGAGTGGGATATCCTGCCGGCGGACCGGCCGCTCGTCGAACGGCTGCGCGTAGAGGGCGTCCCGCCGAATTGACCCTCGCTGTCCCGGGTGCCTACAATTCGTCGGATGGAAGGCCGCGCGAAGGTCACCAAGGAAGTCCTCTGCGAGGAGGCCCGCTTCATACTCGCCAACGTCATGGCGGAGGCGCGCTACGGTCGCCAGAACCGCTACGACGACATCCGGCGGGTGTGCGAAGGCGCCGTGTCGATCCCGTTCGCGGAGTACATCGGCTTCCTCGAGAAGTCGGGGTACCTGCGCCACGATCGCACGACCGAGAGCCTGGAGGTCAGCCCCGAGGGTGAGACCGTGGTCAACGGCGGCAACCTCGCCGAGTTCACCGAGCGCGCGGTGAGCCACTTCAAGAAGCTGCGTCAGAGCCGCGCGATGGCGGTGCCGACCGGCGCCGTGCCGATGGGGACCCAGTCCGGCGTGGTGAGCTCGGCGATCCCGTCGCGCGAGATCCGCGAGCAGTCGGCGGCGCAGCCGCTGCCGCGCAAGGAGCCGCCCAGCCCCAAGATCACGACATCGGGCGGCCGGCCGTCGGCGATGGCGGGCGGCGAGATCCAGCTCGGCGGCGACATCGAGAACCGCTACGAGAAGCTCGCGTCGATCGGCTCGGGCGGGATGGGCACGGTGTACCGCGCGCGCCAGGTCGCGCTCAACCGCGAGGTCGCGCTCAAGGAGATCCGCGACCTGTTCGGGTTCTTCAGCGACGATCAGCGCAACGAGATCGTGCGGCGGTTCACCGATGTCGTCCGCGCATGGGGCAACCTCGCGCACCCCAACATCCTGCCGATCCACGACGTCAACCTGTGGACCGAGTTCCCCAACGTGGTGACCGAGCTGGCGCCCAACGGCTCGTGTCGCCGGCTGATCAACGACGCCGAGGAGATCCCGGTCGAGCTGGTGTTCAAGTACCTGCTCCAGACGCTGCACGCGCTGCGCGCCGGCCACGCCCAGCGGGTCTACCACCGCGGCCTCAAGCCCGAGCAGCTGCTGATCGACGCCTACGGCAACGTCAAGGTCTCGGACTTCGGCTTCACCCGGATCGTCGAGCGCGATCACGCGGTGATCCGCCAGATCTACGTCGGCATGGGCAACGTCGCGTACATGGCGCCCGAGCTGTACTCCGATCCGATGACCAGCGGGCCGCAGGGCGACATCTACGCGCTCGGCATCATCTTCTACGAGCTGCTGACCCGGAAGCTGCCGGGCCGGCGCTCGCCGATGCCGTCGCAGCTCAACTCGAACCTGCCGCGCGGCATCGACGACATCTTCGACCGGATGACGCGCGACTCGCGCAGCGAGCGCTACGCCACGGTCGACGACATCCTCGACGACATCGACAAGCTCGAGGGCATGGATCAGCTGCTCGGCTCGGGCGACCGCGTGCTGGTCGGCGACAGCCCGATGGCGTCGATCAAGTTCCGGCCCGGGGCCGAGGAGCCGCTGGTCGGCACGCCGGTCGAGGCCGACGGCGACGATCCCGACCCCGACAAGAAGGCGGGGCACCGGCCGTACTCGTTCCAGCAGCGCCGCAACAAGAAGATCTGACGCCGGCGCGTCGATCGCCGCCGGGCGCCGCCGGGCGCCGCCGTCAGTCGAGGCGCAGGCCGAGGTTCGCCGCGAAGAACAGGTAGCGCTCGGTCTGCTGCTCGATGGTCTGGGCGCGCGTGGTGCCGCCGCCGTGGCCGGACGCGGTCTCGACCCGCAGCACGACCGGGGCGGGCGCGGCCTGGGCGGCCTGCAGCGCGGCGGCGAGCTTGTAGGAGTGTAGCGGGGCGACCCGCACATCGTGATCGGCGGTGACGATCAGCACCGCCGGATAGCGGGTGCCGGACCGGACGTTGTGGAGCGGTGAGGTGGCGCGCAGCGCGGCGAACTCGGTCGCATCGTCGATCGAGCCGAGGTCGCCCTGCCAGCCTGCGCCCTGGCCGAACAGCTGGAACCGCAGCAGGTCGTGGACGCCGGCGAGCGGCACCACCGCACCGAACAGATCGGGGCGCTGGACCAGCGCGCCGGCGACCAGCATGCCGCCGCCCGAGCCGCCGACCGCGCCGAGGTGGGCGGTCGAGGTGTACTTGTTCGCGACCAGCCAGTCGCCGGCGGCGAGGAAGTCGTCGTAGGCGACCTGGCGGTGGGCGCGGCGCGCGGCGTTGTGCCAGGCCTCGCCGTACTCGCCGCCGCCCCGGATGTTGACCAGCGCCCAGATGCCGCCGCGCTCGAGCCACGCGATCCGCGCCGCGTCGAACCGGGGCGTCGACGAGATGCCGCCGAAGCCGTACGCGTAGAGGATGGCCGGGTTGGTCCCGTCGCGCGGCAGGCCCTTCTTCGCGGTGATGAACATCGGCACCTTGGTGCCGTCCTTGCTGGGCAAGAACACCTGGGTGGTCTCGAAGCTCGCCGAGTCGAACGCGACCTGGGGCGCCTTCCACGGCGTGCTCTTGCCGGTCGCCAGATCGTAGCGGTACACGGTGCCGGGCACGGTGAAGCCGTTGAACACGTAGAACGTCTCGCGCGCGTCGGGGCCGCCGCCGAAGCCGTTGGCGCTGCCGATGCCGGGCAGCTCGACGTCGCGCAGCTTCTTGCTGTGGAGGTCGTAGGCGGCGACCGCGTGGTGCGCGTCCTTGAGCGTGGTGACGATCAGCTGACGGCCGACCAACCTCGCGCCCTGGATCGCGTCGCGGCCCTCCGGGATGATCTCCTGCCAGCGGTCGCGCGCCGGGTGGCGGGTGTCGATCGCGATGATCCGCTTGTTGGCGGCGCCCAGCGTGGTCACGAAGTAGAACACCGGCCCGTCGTTGCCCAGAAAGTCGTACTCGGCGTCGTAGACGTCGACCAGCGCCGCCGGCGCCGCCTTGCCGGGCTTGCCGCGCTGGAGGTCGAGGTAGCTGACCAGCTCGACGCCGCGGTCGCCGACCTGGCCGTCGCCGGTGGTGATCACCAGGTAGCGGCCGTCGTCGGTGACCACCGGATCGAACTGCCAGGTCGGGTGATCCGGGCGGTCGTGGACCACGACGTCGCTGGCGGCCGGCGCCCCGATCCGGTGGTAGTACAGCTTGCAGTCGTGGTCGGTCTCGATCAGCTCCTTGCCGGGCGGCGGCGGGGGGAACCGGCTGTAGTACACGCCCGTGCCATCGTGCGTGAACGCGGGGCGGTAGTACTTGATGTGATCGAGCTCGTCGGGCAGGTCCCTGGCCGTCGCGACATCGCGGACATGCCAGGTCTGCCAGTCGCCGCCGCCGTGCGCCAGGCCGTAGGTGATCCGGGTCCCGGCGTGGTTCGCGGCGAGCCCGACGAACGCGAGGCTGCCGTCGGTCGAGATCGTGTTGGGGTCGAGCAGCACGCTGGGGGGCGCGTCGATCCCACGGGGGGCTCTGCCCCCGGCCCCGCCGGCGGAGCCGTCGGGGACCCCACCCCCCGTCTCGCTCCGCCCGAGGCCCGAGGCGGTGAACAGCACCGCCTGGCTCTGCTTGCCGTCGCGATGGGTCCAGAAGTAGTGCGCGCCGTGGTGATTCGGCGCGCCGTAGGACTCGTAGCTGATCAGCTCGCCGATCCGCTGGCGCAGCGCGTCGCGGCCCGGTAGCCCGGCGAGATACGCGTCGGTCACGGCGTTCTCGGCGGTGACCCACTGGCGGGTGTCCGCGGAGCCCATGTCCTCGAGCCAGCGGTACGGGTCGGCGACCGCCACACCGTGGTGGGTGTCGACGACGTCGCCGGTGTGCGCGGGCGGGTAGCTCAGCCCCGCGCGCGCGGCGGGCGCCGGCGGGGGCGCGGTCGCCGGAGGTGCGGCGGCGGCGGTCGGGGCTGCCGAGGCAGGAGCCGGAGCGACCGGCGCGGGCGAGGTGGCGGGCGCAGAACACGCGACGAGGAGCAACGCAAACACGGTGCGCATGGCGGCTACCATACTCGCTCTGGCTCGACGGATCGCGGGAGTCGATCGGAATGGCGTGCGGCGCAGCGCGGCAACGCGCGGACGGCTAGCTGCCGAACCGGACCCCGAGCGCGTGCAGCTTGGCCGCCAGCAGGTCGGCCTGGTCGGCGTGGTTGTAGAGGTGGGCCGAGACGCGGATCAGCGGGCCGCGCGGGAACTCGAAGACCGGGATCTCCCAGCCGTCGCGCAGCAGCCGGTCCAGCAGCGCGGGCGTCGTCAGGCCGGGCGGCAGCTGGATCGGCATCGCGGCCATGCAGCCGAGCGCGTCATCGGGGGCGAGCGGTGGGGCGAGCGGTGGGGCGAGGCCGTCGGTCAGCCGGCGCCGCAGCTCGCAGACCAGCGCGTGGTTGCGCTGGTAGATCGCCGGCCAGCCACCGCCCTCCGCGGCGACCGCCGCGAGCGCGGTGGGCACGGCGAGGTGCACCGACGGATCGTGGGTGCCGGACCAGTCGAGCTCGGCGTGGAGCCGGTTGGGCGGCCCGTACTCGCGGCTCGCGCCGTGCGAGGTGACCACCGGGCGGGCCGGCGCGCCCTCGGCGACGACCAGGAAGCCGCTGCCCTTGGGGGCGCACAGCCACTTGTGGCAGTTGCCGATGTACCAGGTCGCCCCGATCGCGGCGACGTCGAGCGGGATCTGGCCGGGCGCGTGGGCGCCGTCGACGACCACCGGGATGCCGCGCGCCCGGAACAGGCCGACCAGGGACTCGATCGGCAGGCACAGCGCGGTCGGGCTCGTGATGTGATCGAACAGCGCGAGCCGGGTGCGCGGCGTGATCGCGCGCGCGACCGCGTCGACCAGCGCGCCGGGGTCGAACGGCAGCGGCACGGGGACGGCGGTGATCGTCGCGCCGCGCGCCGCGGCGAGCCGCTTGAGCTGGTTCATGCACGCCCGGTACGCCTGGTCGATCGTGACGATGTCGTCGCCGGCGGCGAGCTCGACCGAGTTCAGCGCGATCGCGACCCCGGTGGTCGAGCTCGGCACGAACACCAGGCGGTCCGCCGGGGCGTGGAGGAACGCGGCGAGCGCGGCGCGCGCGGCGTCGAGCGCGGGCTGCCAGTCGAGCACCATGAACTGCATCGGCGCGGCCTCGAGCCGCTCGCGCCAGGCCGCCGCGGCGGCGGTGACGCTGCGCAGGCAGCCGCCGTACGAGCCGTGGTTGAGGTGGACGACCGCGGGATCGAGCGCCCAGCGTTCGATCGGCGACACGGGCGCGGACAGCGCGGCAGGCGCGACGGCGGACACCGGGGGCGATGACACGGCGGGACGATACTCCGCGCGCGCCGGGGCCGTGCAGCACAGATCGCGTCGATTCCGGGGCGAGCGGTACGGAACGCCCGCGGGCCGGCCCGGCCGATCGGCGCCCGGGAAGCGCGGCGCGATCACCACGAAGCGCCCTCCGGCCGCGGCGCGATCTCGGGCAGATCCCGAGCCGATCTCTCGACGAGGTTCCGGGCGACCGGCGCCGGTTGGCGTAGATTGGCGGGGTGATCGACCCCGTTGCGCAGGCGCGCCTCGAGCGCTGGAAGCGGTCGCTCCTCGATCTCTCGACGGCCAACCGGCTGCTCGACGTCGGGGGGGGGCCGGGCCAGCGCCGCACCCTCCTGACGATCCCGCTGCCATCGCTCGACCCGCTGGCGATCGCGGCGGCGCTGTCCGACGGCGCGGCGTTCGCGCTGGAGGCCGGGCCGGCGGTGGACGGCGATGCGATCGACGCCGGCCGGCTACGCACGCCGCTCGCGAAGCCGGAGCTCGCGCGGCGGCTGGTCGCGATCCGGCGCGCGGCGCGGGCCCAGCTGGCCGATGGCGGCGTGCACACGCTGTGGCTCGGCCTCGGGATGCTGGTGTGGAGCGAGGAGCCGGGTGGTGGGGAGGATGCCCCCGGGGCTGCGGCGGGCAGGGCGCCCGAGGCGCTCGACGATGCTTCGACCGCGCCGGTCGGACTCGAGGGTCCGCCGGGCGCGACGATCCCGCCCGGGCCGGCCGAGTCGCTCGACGACGGTTGGCGGGCGACGACATCTTCTGGTGGTCGCGCGGGATCCGGCGACCCGCCGGCCGCGCCGGTGCTGCGG
This sequence comes from Kofleriaceae bacterium, assembly GCA_041495365.1. Lineage (GTDB taxonomy): Bacteria > Myxococcota_A > Polyangia > Haliangiales > Haliangiaceae > JABFXX01. The sequence continues at coordinate 25,238 of JBGQCL010000110.1, forward strand.
CGCGCTCCGCTCGCGCTGTGGCCGGTCGAGCTGGTGCGCGAGCCCGGCGGGTTCCGGCTGGTCGAGGCGGCCGGCGTCGATCCACGGGTCAACCCGACGCTGCGCGAGAAGCTGCGGCGCGAGCTCGGCGCGGTGCTCCCGGACGACGACGGCGACGAGCTCGACCTCGCGGGGGTGCTGGCGGCGGCCGAGGCGATCGCCGCCGCGCGGCCGGGCTGGCGGATCGAGCGCGCGGCCGAGCTCGGGATCTTCGGCTTCGCGAAGTTCGTGATGTGGAACGATCTCGACGCGCGCGCCGGCGAGCTGCTCGCGAGCCCGGTGGTCGCGCACCTCTCGGCCGGCGCCGGGACCGCGTTCGCTCAGCCGACGCGGGCCGCCGAGGAGGCGCTGGCGGTGGCGGGCAGCCCGGCGGCGGGCGCGCGGCTCGGCGAGGTGATCGCGCCGCTCGACGCCGACGCGAGCCAGCTCACCGCGGTGGCCGCTGCCGCCGCCGGGGCGAGCTTCGTGCTCCAGGGGCCGCCGGGGACGGGCAAGTCGCAGACGATCGCGAACCTGATCGCGCACGCCGTGTCGCACGGCAAGACCGTGCTGTTCGTGACCGACAAGGTCGCGGCGCTGGACGTCGTGCACCAGCGGCTCGCCGCGGTCGGGCTCGGCGAGGTCTGCCTCGCGCTGCACTCGCACCGGGCGGTGCGCGCCCAGGTCGTCGGCCAGCTCGGGCGGGTGCTGGAGCGCGCGTTCCGGCCGCTCGGCGGACCGGCGGGCGCCGATGCCCGGCTCGCCGAGCTGCGCGCGGCGCTCGACGATCACGCCGCGGCGATGCACCGCACCGGGCCGTTCGGGCGGTCGCTGCACGACGTGCTCGGCCGGCTGGTCGAGCTGCGGTCGGCGCCGCGGGCGGCGCTCGCCGAGCGCGACGCGACGGGGCTCGATCGCGCGAGCTTCGAGCGCCACCGGCTCGCGGTCGGCGGGCTGGCCGCGGCGGCGCTCGCGGTCGAGCCGGTCGCCGCGCATCCGTGGCGGGCGTCGACGCTGGCGCGCTGGCCGCTGGATGGCCGCGAGCGCGTGCTGGCGGCGCTCGACGAGGCCGCGGCGGCCGCGGCCGAGCTCGCCGCGGCGCTGCGCGAGGTCGAGCAGCTGGTGCCCGGCATCGTCGGCCGGACCCGCGACCAGCTGATCGCGCTCGGCGGGCTGGCCGCGCTCGCCGCCGTGTCCCCCCGGCCGGGCGCCGAGCTGCTGACCCAGCTGCGGCTCGATCACGGCGAGGACGTGATCGAGCGGATCGCGCTGATCCGGGCGCGCGGCGGCGGCGCGATCGATCCGCCGCGCGATCCGGGCGGCTTCCTGGTGCTGGCCAGCCGGCACCGCCTGCTGGCGACCGAGGTCAACGACCGGTTCACCGACTCGGTCGCCGAGCTCGACGCGGCCGCGCTGTGGGCCCAGCTCCGGCGGTGGGCCCGCCGGCTCGCGCCGCTGCGCTACCTGGCGCTGCGCGAGGCGCGTGCGGCGATCCGGGCCGCGGCGATGCCGGGCATGCTCGAGACCGACGGCGCGATGATCACCGGGCTCGAGTCGGTGATCGCCGAGCGCGCGGCGCGCGAAGGGCTGGTCGCGGCGGCCGGTCCGGCGCGGCGCTGGTTCGGCGAGCTCGGCGGCGATCCGCTGACGCTCGACCTGGCGAAGATCGACGCCGCGGTCGGCTGGGCCGCCGAGCTGCGGCTCGCGTTCGACGCCGTCGAGGTCGCGCCGGCCGGGGCCGGGGCCGGGGCCGGGCGGGCGGCGGCGTGGCGCGCGCTGGTCGCGCAGGTCGCGGCGAGCCCGGCGTCCAGCACCGCGGGCGACGCGGCGGCGGGTGAGCTGGCGGCCTTCGCGCGGCTGGACGGCGCGGTCCGGCGCTGGCGGCCGGCGCTGGCGGCGCTCGCCGAGGCGACCGGGATCGACGAGGCCCAGCTCGGAGGCGGCGGCGATCACCTCGAGGCGCTGGCGCGGCGCATCGATCCCACGGGGGGCTTTGCCCCCCGCCCCGCCGGCACAGCCGGCAGGGTCCCCACCCCCCATCTCGCTTCGCTCGATCCCACGGGGGGCTTTGCCCCCCGCCCCGCCGGCACAGCCGGCAGGGTCCCCACCCC
>JBGQCL010000111.1:0-27342 GCA_041495365.1 Kofleriaceae bacterium
CGAGCGCGATCTGCTGCTCGTTGAAGCCGCCGGAGACGCCAGTGAAGGTGAGCCAGTTCGCGGCGGCGGGGTCGATCGATCCGGCCGATCCGAGGATGTTGATCGGCACGCAGCCCGGGATCGCGGTGCTCGCCATGTTCGCGGTGCGGACGCAGATCGGGTTATTGCTCGCGTCGCGCATGCTCGGACCGAGCGACTGCGCGAGCCGGCTCTTGATCAGGTTGCCGGTGCTGCGATTGAGCGCGCCGCTGCGGCCGTAGTTGTACGAGGTCTCCCACTTCCAGTTGCCGACCACCGGCACGTCCTCGGGGACCGCGCCCTGGAACCCGCCGACGATGCGGAACGTGTCGACCTCCTGGAAGAACTGGCGCGGGCCGAACTCCGCCAGCCGGCGCTGGTAGTCAAGGACGTCCTGCTTGATCGGGTTGTACAGGCTGTCCTTCGAGATCGTCGCGGCCGAGCTGAACGGCGTCGGCGCGAGCCGCTGATCGCTCGTGCGGTTGAGGTAGCTCGCCTCGAAGAACGTCGACGCGACCGACGCCAGCTTGTAGTTGCCGGCGCTGTACACGTTGTAGCGGGACGACGGCGTGAACAGGTAGTTGTCGGGCTGCGGGTTGTACAGGTCGGCGTCGGTGAACGGCCGGAAGCCGCCCATGCCGTCGGACGTGCAGAAGTCGACCCCGGCGCCGCAGATGTTGTGCGGCGTCTTGTCGCCGACGCCCGCCTTGGCGTTGAGGTAGCCGCTCGGCGCGGTCGTGATGTTGCCGGTGGTCTCGACGTGGTTGGTGTAGTCCCAGCTGCGCAGCCGGTTCGAGAACGAGCGATCGCCGGCCATCACGGGGTCCGCGTTCTGGATCCCCGCCGAGAAGATGATGTTGCCCTTCTTGTCCTGCGACGTGTGGCCGGTGATGAAGCTGCCGTCGTAGGTGAAGCCGTCGCCGTGCCCCGCGCCGCCGGTGTACAGCGCGACCTCGGTGCCGTTGAAGTCGTTGCGCGTGATGATGTTCACCACGCCGCCGATCGCGTCGGAGCCGTAGACCGCCGACGCGCCGTCCTTGAGGACCTCGACGCGTTCGACCATCGCGAGCGGGATCGCGTTGAGGTCGACCGAGGTGTTGGCGCCCGAGCCGCCGGCCACGACGCGGCGGCCGTTGATCAGGGTCAGCGTTCGGTTGGCCCCCAGGCCGCGGATGCTGATCCGGGTCGAGCCGTCGCCGCCGTTGTTGGCCTGCGCGTTGATCGCGTTGGATTGCTCGGGCAGCCGCTGCAGGATGTCACCGACCGTCGCCCGGCCGGCGGCCGTGAGCTCCTCGCGGTTGAGCATGGTCAGCGGAGCCGGCGTGGTCAGCGTCTTGCGCTCGATCGTCGAGCCCGTGACCGTGATGATCTCCTCCTTGGCCGACTGCTCGGAGAGCTTGGAGAGCTCCTCGTCGCTGAGATCCGGCGTCTGCTGGGCGGAGACCGATGCCGCCGGCGCCGCGGCGGGCGCTTGCGGTGCAGCGGGCGCCGGCTCCGCGGCCGGCGCGGCCGCCGGTTCGGGGGTCGCCGCCGGCTCGGGCGCGGCCGACGGTTCCGAGGGTGGTGCCGCGGCCGGGGCCGCGGGCTGCGGATCCGCCGGCTGCGCAGTCGTGTCAGCGCTCGCCGGGTCGTCCGTGGCAGCGGAAGCGACCTGCGCGACCCGCTTGGCCCACCGCATCGGCGACCAGCGGGCGGTCTTCGCCGCCGGGGATCTCATGTGGAGTGATGAAGGCGGAGGTGTGTCTGCGTGCGCAGCAACCGAAACAACGCCGACCAGAATTAGACCCAGCCCCCAAGCTCTTGTCTTTATTGGTCTCATCGCCGGCTCCGAACCTTTGTTTCAGAATGTTTGTTAACTAATGCTACTGGTGCCGGAATCTGTGCGAGTTTGCACGAAGAAAATTCTCTTTCTCATTTCAAACCGCTATCGAAGTCAGTCTCAAACATACACTCACGTAGGAGTAGTCAGAGAGGGCCGATATCGCCGACCGGACGACCGGCTTGACGAGAGCGACCAACCCGGGCGTTCTGCCGCCCGGACAGTCGGCGCGCCGCACTGCGCGAGGCGACCGGGACCGCTCTGGCCGCGGGTAGCCCGTTCACCCGGCGAGCGACCGGGACTGTCATGCCGCCGGACAGGGGTCACGAGAAAGCTCTCACTCGATCTCCCGGCGACCGGCGTAGGCTAGCCGCGCGGAGGGGCCATGACCGAGTCCATGTTCACGCCGTCCGACAGCGCGCCGTGGTACCGCGAGATCTCGGCCAAGCAGTGGTACGCGCTGCTCGCCGGACATCTCGGCCGGGCGCTCGCGCGGGACTGGTCGGCAAGGCGACCGGCGACTCGCTGGCGCGCCTGTTCCGCAAGGACCTCGTCCGGTTCACGCTGCTGTGCACACTGACCAGCGCGTTCGTGATGTTCGCGTACTGGGGATTGTTCTCGTGGATACCCGGCTTCCTCGCGAAGCCGCTCACGGAGGGCGGCGCCGGGCTCGGCGACGTCAAGGCGCCGATCTGGACGATCCCGATGAACATCGGGGCGCTGATCGGCTATGCCACGTTCGGGTTCATCTCCGACAAGATCGTCGTCGCGGCGTGACAATTTTCGTGACAATTGGTGTGAAGCGTCGTCGCAGTGGTGCGGAGGTGCACGCAGCGTACGCACACGTCACGGTGGGCGCCGTGGCACCCACGCAGCGACGGGTTGCTGGTAGTATGCCCGGCCATGAAGCACACCCTCTCGATCCTGTTCATCGGAACCGCGCTGACCTTCGCCGCGTGCGGCAAGGACAAGAAGCCGGCGGCCAGCGACCCGGCCGCCGCCGCGCCCGCCGCCGAGCCCGCCAAGCCGGACCCGAACGCTGCGGCCGCTCCCGCGCCCGCCGGCGACCCGGCCAAGCCGGAGGAGAAGAAGGCCGGCGGCTGGTGAGCAGGTAGCGTGGCGCGGTCCGGCCGGCGCCGCGGGCTCGCCGCCGCGCTCGCTGCACTGGCGGGCATGGCGGGATCCCCTTCCGGCCCCTCCGGCCCTTCCGGTCCCTCCGGCCACTCCGGCCGCGCCGGGCCGGTGATCGCACCGGGTCGCGTCGCCCGCGCGGGCGCCCAGGCGCCGGACGCTGCGCCGGGTCATGATCCGGAGCTGGCGCGGCTGCGGGCGCAGGAGCAGCAGCGCCGCGCCGCGACCGACTTCGCGGCATTGCCGCCGTCGGATGTCGCGCTCGGGCCGGATCCGTACCGGATCGCCGCGCTGCCCGGAGGCCGGCTGATCGGCCTGCTGCGCGGCGAGTCCGCCGTGGTCGTGATCGATCCCGACGGCGGCGAGCGCAGCCGGGTCGACGCGCCGCGCTCGCCGGGCGGGCTCGCGGTATCGCCCGGCGGTGACGTCCTGGTCGTCGGCGAGGCCGCGCGCGAGCTGGCGCGCTACCGGCTCCGCGGCGACCGGCTCGAGCGGGTCGCGACGCTCCCGGTCGACGCGCTCGGCCTGCGCGACGTCGCGCTGGCCCCCGACGGCCGCACCGCGTACGTCGTCGAGGATCACGATGGCCGGCTGCTCGCGATGGACCTGGGGCGCGCGGGCCGCGCAGCCGGGGCGCGCGAGCTGGCGCGCTGCCACGGGCCGATCCAGGTCGCGGCGGTCGCGGGGTACGTCGCGGTCGATTGCCTGCTCGACCACGCGATCGAGATCCGGCGCGGCGACGCGGTCGCCCGGATCCAGCACGACGGGCCGATCTGGCGGTTCGCGCTCCGCGCCGAGCCGGACGGTGGGCTGCTGATCGCCGCCGGCGGCGTCGAGGATCACCCGCTCGAGCGCGAGGACGGCGGGTTCGGGTACATCGACTCGTACATCTACCTCTACCGGCTCGCGCCCGGCGCGGCGCAGCCGGTGCGGCTGGCGGCGATCAACAGCTCCGAGCTCGGCGTGGTCACGCCGAGGTGGCTCGCGTTCCGCCCGGCCGCCGGTGCGGTGTCGGTCGCGGCCGCCGGCTACGCCACGCCGACCCTCGTGACGCTGACCTGGCGCGACCTCGCGGCCGCGCCCGCGGCGGCCGCCGAGGCGATGCCGGAAGTGGCGCGCGCCGAGCTCGTGCCGGGCACCGCCGCCGCGGCGCTCGCCGGCGATGGCGCGCTGATCGCGGCCAACCCGCTGCTCGATGCGTGGATCGTCGCGCGCGGCGGCTCGCCGCGGGTGGTGCCGGTCGCGAGCGCACGGCCCGCGCGGCCGCTGCCGTCGCGGATCGGCGAGCTGCTGTTCTTCACCACGCTGATGTCGCCGTGGAACTCGTCGGAGGGCAAGCTCAGCCGGTTCACCTGCGAGACCTGCCATCACGAGGGCTACGTCGACGGCCGGGTCCACTTCACCGGCCGCGGCCGGGTGTTCGCGGCGACCCGCCCGCTGCTCGGCCTGGGCAACCTCCGGCCGTACTTCTCGCGCGCGCTCGACCCGACGATGGCGGACATGGTGCACGCCGAGTTCCGGGTCGCCAACCGCCACAACGGCCGCGATCCGTGGTTCGCGCTGACCCGCGCCGACGCGTCGTGGCTCGATCGCGTCGCGGGGGCGCCGGCCGAGCTGTCGCCGGAGCTGCTGCGCGCGGCGTTCATGGCGTTCCTCGTCGACTTCACCCACCGCGCCAACCCCGCCGGGGTCGGCCACGCGCGGTTCACCGAGCGCGAGCGGGCCGGCGCCGAGGTGTTCCGCGCGCGCTGCGCCGGCTGCCACGCGGCGCGGCTGGTCGCCGACGACCCGGGCTCCGAGGTGCCGTTCGAGCGCTGGGAGCCGCTCGTGCTGTCGGCCGCCGGGCCGATCGTGTGGAGCAACGCCGCGTACGCGAAGACCGGCGTCGAGCCCTACGTGAATGACCGAGGCGCGCGGGTCGCGCCGCTGCGCCGGCTGTACAAGAAGTGGCCGCTGTTCACCAATGGCAGCGCGCGCGCGCTGGGCGAGCTGCTCGACCGCTTCGCATGGACGCCGGACGCTGCCTACCACGACCGGGCACCGGCCGGCCCGGCGCTCGCCCGGCTGACCGGCGAGGACCGGGCGGCGCTCCTGGCCTTCCTCGACCTGCTGTGACGAAAACCGCCGGCCGCCCTCGGTGCGCCGCGCGAAGCGCGGTATGACTCCGGCCACGCCATGGAATCCATCGGCAGCTCCGGCGCCCGGCTCGGCGCCCGTGGTGGCTCGACGTGACGGTCGCGCGCAAGCTCGGGCTGTGGTCGGGCGTCGGCATCGTCATCGCCAACATGATCGGTGCCGGCGTGCTGACCGTGCCGGGCTACATGGCGTTATCGCTCGCGCCGTCGTACATCCTGCTGGCCTGGCTGGTCGGCGGAATCGCCGCGCTGTCCGGGGCCCGCGCCTATGCCGCGATCGCGCAGGCGATCCCGCGGTCCGGCGGTGAGTACCGCTACCTGTCGACGCTGTGGCACCCGATGCTGGGCTACCTCGCCGGCTGGACCTCGCTGATCATCGGGTTCTCGCAGCCGGTCGCGCTCGATGCCCAGCTGGTCGGGTTCTACACCAGCACGCTCGGGGTCGACGTGCCGTGGCGGGTCGTCACCGCCGCGGTGATCGTCGGGGTCACCGCGCTGCACGCCTTCGACCTGCGCGCGTCGCGGCGCGGCCAGAACATCCTGGTCGCGATCAAGATCACGCTGGTCGTGGGCTTCGTCGTGGTCGGCCTGGTCGCCGGCTCGAACGCGTGGCCGACCTGGCGCCCCGAGGCGTCGGCTCACGGGCTGCCGGTCGCGCCGTTCTTCCAGAACCTCGTGTTCATCGCGTTCTGCTACAGCGGCTGGAACGCGGCGATCTACGCCAGCGAGGAGTTCACCGAGCCGCGCCGCGACGTGCCGCGCGCGATGCTGATCGGCTGCGCCGTGGTGATCGTGCTCTACCTGCTGGTCAACTGGGTGTTCGTCGCCAACCTGGCCCCGGAGCACTACGGCGACTGGCTCAAGGGCGATCCCGATCGCATCACGCTCGGCCACGTGGTGATGAAGCAGCTGGTCGGCACGGCCGGCGCGCGGATCATGTCGGTGTTCATGATCGTCGCCCTGCTGTCGGCGACCAGCGCGATGACGATGATCGGCCCCCGGGTCTACGCCGCGATGGCGCGCGACGGCTACCTGCCGGCGGTGTTCGCCAGCGATGGCGATCGGCCGCCGGTCGGCTCGGTGCTGCTGCAGGGCGCGATCGCGCTCGCGGTGGCGATGACCACGAGCTTCATCAAGGCGATCGCGACGGTCGGCGCGGTGCTGACGCTGATGGCCGCGCTGACCGCGCTCGGCGTGTTCAAGCTCCAGTTCGACCGCCGGCAGGCCGAGAAGCCGGGCGTCCCGGCGATGGTCGCGGCGGTGATCTTCATCGGGCTGGCCGGCTTGATGCTGTTCTACGAGTTCACCAGCCCGCTGCTCAACACCGTCGAGCTGGGTGGCCACAAGATCTCGGCGCCCCTGGTCTGGCTGGCGTTCGTCGTCGCCATCACCGTCGTGTACGCGCTGTGGAAGGCACGGCGGCGCGGCGCGGCAGCCTCGCGCGGTTGACCCGGCGGCTCGGCCGCGCCGCGACGCCGACAGGCTATTCGCGGCCCTCTGGGCGACCCTCGGCGCGGTCCCAGCGGCGGCGCGCCGCCTCGGCGTGGCCCTCGGGGTCGCCGAACCAGCCGCCCTTGCGGCGGCCGAGCCGGTCGCGGTCCTCGTCCTCGTCGCCGCGCGCCATGGTCCCGCGGTCCTCGTCCTCGGCGCGGCTCCGCGAGCGGTACCCGCGGTCTTCGTCCTCGTCGCGCCGCGAGCGATAGCCGCCGCGATCCTCGGGCATCCGCATGCGCCCGCCGCCGCGGCTGTCCTCGGGCAGGCCGAACGCGTGCGCGTGCGCCTCGAAGCTGCGCCGCGCGACCTCGGCGTGGCCCTCGGGATCGCCGAACCAGCCGCCGCGCCGGCGGCCGAGCCGGTCGCGCTCGTCGTCCTCGCCGCCGCCCCGCGAGCGAACCCCGCCGCGCTCGTCCTCGCCGCGCATGCGGTACCCACCACCGTACCCCCCACCGCGCTCGTCCTCGCGCATGCGGTAGCCTGCGCCCTCGTCCTCGTCGCGGCTGCGCCAGCCCTGGGACCGGCCGCGCTCGACCTCGTCGTACCAGCTCGGCCCCACGCCCCGGGGCCGGTCGCCGTATCCGCCGCGCTCGTCCTCGCCGCGCATGCGGTACCCACCACCGTATCCACCCCTGCGCTCGTCCTCGCGCATGCGATAGCCGCGGTCCGGGTCGCCCCGCATGCGGGACCCACCGCGCTCGTCCTCGCGCATGCGATAGCCGCGGTCCGGGTCCTCGCCCCGCATGCGATGGCCGCTGCGGTCCTCGGACATCCGCATGCGCCCGCCGCCTCGGTCGTCCTCGGGCAAGCCGAACGCGCGCGCGTGCGCCTCGAAGCTGCGCCGCCCGACCTCCGCGTGGCGCTCGGAGTCGCCGAACCAGCCGCCGCGCCGGCGGCCGAGCGCATCGCGGTCGTCCTCGTCATCTCGGTCGTCTCGGCCGCGCGAGCGGAACGAGCGCTCGTCACCGCGGCCACCGTCGCCGCCAAACTGGCTCCGGCGGTCGCGCCAGCGGTCGTCCTCGTCACGACTGCTGCGATAGTCTCGATCTTCCCTCGGCATTGCAGGTTCTCCTTGTGGTTAGTCGAAGTCGTGGTGGCTAGCGCGTGCTGCGCGCGACCTTGCTGCGCGCCTCGTCCGCCGCCTCCAGCCAGCCGCGCAGCTTCGCGAGGTGCTCCAGCTCGGTCCGCTGCGCCTGCGTGATCCGCGAGATCATGCCGGCGTCACCCAGCGGCTCCGCGACGCGGGCGAGCATGCTCCAGCCATCCTGATCGGTGAGCTCGATGATCAGCATCGCCTCGAGGCAGTCGATCAGGCTGGTCCGCGGATCGAGCAGCACGCACGCGATGCCCTGGCTCGCGGTCGTCGCCAGGTTTGCGCCCGGGGTGATCGCCGTCGGATCACCGCCGATCGACGACACCAGCTCCTAGGTCAGCAGCGCGTGGCCGAGCTCCTGCTCGCGGATCTCCAGCAGCTCTTGCCGGCTCGGTCCGCCGTCGAAGCCGCCGTAGGCGTCGAGCTTGGAGATCAGCGCGTCGTACAGCCGGGTCCCGGTGCGCTCGAACTGCATCCGCGTGCCGAGCCGGTCGAGCAGCGGCAGCCGGGCCGGGGTCACCGCGGCGCCCGGCATCGTCGCGTGCGGCGCGCCCATCCGCGCGTGGTCGATCCGGACCTCGGCGATGCCGGCCGGGCCGCCCGACGAGGTCGGCGGGAACTCGCTGGCGCCCTCGATCATCCGGGCGAGCGCGTCGCCGTGCGGCGCCAGGCCGGTGTGGTTGGTCCCCGACGTGGTCGAGGTCTCGAGCTGGGACTTCACGACTTGCCTCCCTGCGACGACTTGACGCCGTTGGAATCGGGGTGCTTGCCGGTCTCGCGGCTCGCGAGCTCGCCGCCCGGCTGCCAGACCCAGCCCGCCGCCACCACGTTCGACGGCTGGACGTCGCGGTTGAGCTCGGAGCGGTAGCGCCGCGTGCGCTCGGGCTCGTGGTCGCGCGTGCGGTCGATCAGGTGGACGCCGTCGGCGCCGAGGTTGACCTCCGCGCGCAGCACGCCGCGCACGAACTCGCGGTGGCTGACGTAGGTGATCGGCTGGCGGAGCCGGCCCGTGATCACCTCCCGGGCGTCGCGCCGCTCGTGGTCCTCGAACAGCCGCGCCACCGCCTGGACATGGCCGAGCTCGTAGTCGAGCATGCGCTCCCAGATCTTGCGGATCCGCGCGTCGTCCTCGTGCTCGACGCAGCTCCAGTAGTTGTAGGCCTCGGTGGCCTCGTGGAGCAGCCACTTCTCGAGCACCGACTCGCCCGGATCGATCAGCGACTCGTACTGCGTGACGTGCTGTTCCTCGATCGACGCGATCTCGGCGTACAGCAGGCGCGCGGTCGGATCGGGGAACTGCGGGCCGATCGTCATGTAGAAGTCACGGGTCTGGTTCTCGCCCGCCGTGATCGTCAGCGCGTGCAGCTTGCTGAGCAGATCGGCGCGATCGCGGTCGTACGGCTCGCGCAGGTCGTCGAGCGGGTGGCGGTGCTCGACCGCGGTCGGCCGGCCCGGCAGGATGTCGGTGTAGCCCTGGAGGATCGCGGCGGCGTCCTTGCCCTCCAGGCGATCCATCAGCGCCGAGAACCGGTACAGGTGATCGAAGTCCTCGAGCAGCCCGAACCGGAACACCGCCGCCATGTACGGATCGGGCTCCGACGCCGCGACGCTCGCGGTGACCTCGATCGCGGTCTGCTCGTAACCGATCGTGGTCTCCAGCGGGGTCTGATCGGCGGGCAGCAGCCAGTTGACCAGCGTCTGCTGGTGCTGCTCGATCCGGCGGATCACCGCGAGCGGGCGCTGCAGCGCCGGGTACAGCCGCGCCGCCGCGTGCATGAACCGGCTGGCATCAGCCTCGAGGCCGTTCATCAGGATGACCCGCACGCGCGTGAACGCATCGGCGTCGAGCTTGCCGATCGGCGGCTGTACGAGCTCCTTCCAGGTGAACCGCTGGCGCTCGATCGGCGTCCCTCGGTCCATGAGCAGGTCGAGTCCCATGATTCCTCCGTACGCTGCTCGCATGCAGATCCGGGACCGCGCATGCGTCGCGTGCATACCCGATGTAACGACGGGAGCGCGCAGCTACGCCTCGCTTGCTCCCCGATCGCATGTGCGCTGCGTCCTCGGCGCACGACGACGAACGCGCATCCAGCGAGCTCGCATCGAGCATCGAGCACGGCCGATTCTCCGACGCTGTGACGCGGTGGCGCTGCGACGAGCGCCGCCGCGACTCTGCACGCCGCCGATCGCGCCGCTCGCCGATCGCATCACTGCCATTCACAGCCATTACCGTCATTCACAGCCATTCACCGGCAGCGCGATTCATCGCCTCATTGCGTCTTCCCGATTCTCGAGCCGGGCGGATGCGGAGGCACGGAGTGAACCCGCCGATGCATTCCTGCCTGGCTCGATCGCGGCGTGGCGGGCGTTGTCGCGGCGCTGCCGCTGGCCGTCGCATGCGACAATCGCGCCGACCCAGCCGATTCGAATCGCGCCCGGCGATCGCGTGGTGATAGCGTCGCAGAAATGTCCCGGCGCAAACTGTCCCGACGCGATGTCCTGCGCGGCGCGCTGGCCGGTGCGATGCTCGGCGCCGCGCCGCTCGCGTGCACCCGGCCGCAACCCGAGCCTGCGCGCCCAGCCCCCGCCGCCGCGCCCAGGCGCATCCTGATCCTCGGCGGCACCGGCTTCCTCGGCCCCAAGACCGTCGTCGCCGCGATCGCGCGCGGCCACCAGGTGACGATCTTCAACCGCGGCAAGCGCGAGAAGCTGCTGCCGCTCGAGGCCAAGGTCGAGCACCTCTACGGCAACCGCGATCCCGAGCTGCCCGCCGACGACGAGCGCGGCCCCGACGGCAAGCTGCTGCACCCCGACGCCGGCCCCAGGGGCCTCGAGCAGCTGGTCGGCAAGCGCTGGGACGTCGTGATCGACAACTCCGGGTACTTCCCGCGCATGGTGTCGGCGTCGGCCCAGCTGCTCGCCAGGCAGGCCGATCTCTACATCTACATCTCCAGCATCTCGGCCTACGACGACGCCGCCGTGCCGCCGGCGAACGGCGACGAGACCACGGCGCTCGCCAGGCTCGCCGATCCCACGGTCGAGACCATGGGCAAGGAGTTCGAGAACTACGGCGGGCTCAAGGCCCTGTGCGAGCGCGCCGCAGCCGCGGCATTCCCCGGGCGCACGGCGATCGTCCGCCCCGGCTACATCGTGGGCCCGGGCGATCCGACCGACCGCTTCACCTACTGGCCGGTCCGGATCGCGCGCGGCGGCGAGGTCCTCGCGCCCGGCTCGCCCGACGATCCGCTGCAATGGATCGACGTCCGCGATCTCGCAGACTGGCTGGTCACGCTCGCCGAGCACCGCACCGCGGGGTCGTTCAACGCGATCGGCCCGCCTCACCCCGCGCGCTGGGGCGACGTCCTGCAAGCGTGCGTCACCGCCGCCCACGGTGACGCCAGGCTCGTGTGGATCCCGGCGACCTGGCTCGAGCAGAACGGCTCGGGCGGCGAGGACGCATTCCCGATCTGGGTCGCGCCCACCGGCAAGTACGCCGGCTTCCACCGCTGGAACCCCGAGCGCGCCAAGGCCGCCGGCCTGACGTTCCGGCCGATCGCCGACACCGTCCAGGCGCTCCTCGACTGGTACCCGCGCGAGATCGAGCGCCGGGTGCGCGTCACCCGCGATCTGGTCGAGCAGGCCAAGGCCAAGGGCCAGCCGCCGCCGGCCGGCGATCCGAGCGCCCTGCGCGCCGGCCCGCCGCGCGAGCGCGAGCAGGATCTGCTCGCCCGCTGGAAGACCGCCGGCGGTGGAACGACCGGCGCCGCCGGGAAGGGCTGACCCGGGCTATCCGGATCGTCGTTCGATCAGCGCTGGCAGCAGGCCCGGCAGGGTATGACAACACTCGCCTGTTCGTTCTTGCGATCATCCGAGGCAGTGCGGCAGCTCGAGAACGTCGGAGCGCCGAACGTCGGTGGCGCCCCTCTGGCGGTTCATTGTGGCAACGCAGATCGCCTGCTGCGCTGGCCTGCACGGCGAGATCTCCTCGCGTGGATCTGGGCGTGCTGAGCGACGACTGACCTGTGGCCACTCCGCTCTCTCGTTTGAGATCGCGGCGTGCGTCGTGGCGAGCTGTCCGGGTCAGAACACACTCGATCGCGACGGAGATCACAGTGCACGTCGATGTGGGCAAAGCGCCCGGTGCGCCGGCGAGCACCGACAGCTCGTTGCTCGCACCGCGCTCGTGTGTGCTGTAATCGGCGCATGACACGCTCGAGCTGGTCGATCGCCCTGGCCGCGGCGGCCTGTGGTGGTGGCGGTGGTGGCTCCCATGACGCCGGCGGGTTCCCGCGTGACGGTGGTGGCTCCCCCGATCATGGCGCGTCGGTGCTGGAGCTCCACGCCGGACCGTCGCGCGCGGGCGCGTACGTCGACGCCGCGTTCAGCATGACCGGCGCCGCGTCGCTGCACCTCGACACGGCGTTCACCGCGAAGTACACCGGCGCTGCGTTCGCCCAGGCGCTCTACCTCGATCGCGGCGGCGCGGCACAGACGGATCTCGTGATCGCGGCGACCGAGGCCAACCAGGTCACCGCGTTCGACCCGACCGGCGCGGTGGTGTGGCGGGTCGAGCTCGGCGCGCCGCAGCCGATGCCCAACGCCGCCGAGGGCGCCGGGTGCGGCAACGTCAACCCGCTCGGCATCACCGGCACGCCGGTGATCGACGCCGCGAGTGGCACGCTCTACCTCGACGCGATGATCCGCGACAGCAACGCCGCGCATCACCGCATCTTCGCGCTGTCGGTCGACGACGGCTCCACGCGTCCGGGCTGGCCGGTCGACGTCGGAACCGCGCTGAAAGGCACGGCGACCGCGTTCACCCCCGCACCGCAGAACCAGCGCGGCGGCCTGACGCTGATCGGCGGCCGGGTCTACGTGCCCTACGGCGGCCACTTCGGCGACTGTGGCAACTACCACGGCTGGGTCGTCGCCGTGCCGGTCGACCAGCCGGGCGCGCCGACCGCGTTCGAGTCCACGTCGACCCGGGCCGGCGACTGGACGCCGGGCGGCGTGTCCAGCGATGGCACCAGCGTGTTCACCGTGTTCGGCAACGGCGGCGGCACGACCTGGGGCCACAGCGAGGCGGCGCTCCGGCTCGGCGCCGGCGCCGCGTTCTCGGGCAACGCCTCCGACTACTGGGCCCCGGCCAACTGGCAGAGCCTCGACCAGGGCGACACCGACCTCGCCGGACCGGCCATGCCGCTCGATCTGCCCGGCGCGACGCCGTCGGCGCTGCTCGTCGTGTTCGGCAAGGACGGCAACGTCTACCTGCTCGCGCGCGACAACCTCGGCGGCATCGCCGCTCCCCTCGCACAGCTGCATGCCGCGAGCGGCGTGATCCTCAACACCTCGGCGATGTACCGCACCGCGAGCGGCACCTACGTCGTGTTCCGCGCCCGCGGCGTGACCGGCTGCCCGGGCCTGACCGGCTCGTCCAGCCTGGTCTCGGTCAAGCTCGCTCCCGGCAATCCGCCCAAGCTGTCGCTCGCGTGGTGCGCCGGCACCGGCAGCTCCGGCTCCCCGATCGCCACCACCACCGACGGCACGACCAACCCGATCGTGTGGGCGGTCGGCGCCGAGGGTGACAACCGCCTGCACGGCTACGACGGCGACACCGGCGCGGTCGTGTTCGCGGGCGGCGGCGCCGGCGACGCGATGGCATCGACCAGCCGGTTCATCACCCCGATCGTCGCCAGGGGCCGCATCTTCATCGCGGCCAACGGCCAGCTCTACGCGTTCACCCCGCGCTGAATCGCCCAGTCACCGCGCCCCGCAGAGCCGCACGGTCGGTTCGTCGTCAACACCGCGCGCGGATCCGGGTATCCTCGGGCCCGTGCTCCGCGAGGCAAGAATGGCGTGGGACAAACGTGGCGATACGAGCTTCGCCTGGCGCGGCGGTGAGGTCTCGCGACTCGAGGGGTTCTCGGATGCCGTCTTCGGGTTCGCCCTCACGCTCCTCGTCGTCTCCATGGAGGTGCCGCGAACCTTCGACCAGCTCGTCCACGCGATGAAGGGCTTCTTCGGGTTTGCGTTCTGCTTCGTCATGCTGCTCGGTGTCTGGGAGAAGCACTATCGCTTCTTCCGCCGCTTCGGACTGCAGGACAGCTGGACCATGATCCTGAATGGCCTCGTCCTCTTCGTCGTCGTGTTCTACGTCTACCCGCTCAAGTTCCTGTCGACGCTCATGTTCGCAGGCCTCGTCGGCGAACCTGGCGATGCAACGATGCGGACCGAAGACCAGCCGCTGCTGCTCGCAATCTATGGTTGTGGCTTCGCGACCATCTTCGCACTCTACGCCGCGCTCTACCTCTACGCCTATCGCCGGCGCTCCGAGCTGAACATGTCTCCGCTGAAGTGGCGCTCACCCGGAACGAGATCCTCCGCAATGGCCTCATGGCGGCCCTGGGGCTGGTCTCGGTCAGCCTGGCCGAGCTCCTGCCGCCCCGGCTCGCAGGTCTCTCCGGCCTCTTGTACTTCTGCATCGGGCTCATCGAGTCCTGGCATGGCGCCGCGGCCGGCCGTCTGCGCCGACGGCACGCAGCGATCTGAAGCGCCACCGGGCGAAGCCCGAGCTCGGCGGAGAACGCATCCCCGACTCGCGCGCTTATCGTTGGCGAGGCGGCACTACGACGACGGCGCGTGTCGCTGGTGCCGCCGATCGTCGGCGACGTTCGCAAGCACGGCGTTCACCGCCGGCACCGGCTACGCCAACAGCAGCGGCCAGAAGGGCTGCCTCGGCGGCCAGTAGCCGCCGCGACGCGCGCAAGGAGGTCCGGTGTCCGGGCGGATCGCTAGCCCTTCTTCTCGACTTCGTCGAGCAGTGTCGCCAGGCTCGTGCGCATCCGCTCGAACGACTGGCCGAGCCGGCCGACCTCGTCATTGCTGTCGATCGCGACCGGCTGGTCGATCTCACCCTGCGAAATGCGCTCGGCCGCGCGCTCGAGCGTATGGAGGTTGCGAATCAGCGGCCGGCTCACGAACAGCCATTGCAAGAGCGTCTGGAGCAGCGTGACGATCGCGAACGCGCCCAGCACCAGCAGCACGATGCGAAGCGCGCTGCTCTTGGCATCCGCGAGGTCGGTGCCCATCGGCAACGTCACCTTGATCGAGCCCATCACGTCGCCCTTGACCCAGTCGTTCTTGTGCCCGCCGCCGAGGCTGTTGTGGCAGTTCACGCATGCTTCGGACGCGATGTCGGGGTACCACAGCACGTAGCGCGCGTCGGTGCCCTCGCCGCTGACCGCTTCGCGGTACGCCAGCGGGTTCTTCTCGGACTGCAGGAATTGCATTGCAAAGATCTCGGTCTGGCTGCCGCCGGTCTTGAGCGGGTTCTTCTCGGGGTTCACCGCGTCGAGGCTGATCAGGTCGATCGTGTGGCTGTTGGCGCCGCGCGAGTTCACGCTCGCCGACACGAGGTGCACAAGCGCGGCCGGCAAGGGCAGCGAGCCCTTGTCCTTCGGGTTGTGCATCGTGCTGGTGACCCAGTGGATCGTGTTGTTCCCGGTGGCGAACCCTTGATCCGGGCCGCCGAAGTCGCGCAGCAGCGGGCTGACGACGTTCGCCGCGTACACCTGGCGCTCGGCCAGTGTCTGCTGCGCGATCGCGATCGCGGTCTTGCGCGATTTCGCGATCGCCGACGCTTTCTCGTAGAGGTAGAGCACCATGCCTACCGCGCTCGCGATCACCACCGAGATGACGATCGTGGGCAGGATGGTCTTTGGAACGAGGCCCCAGCCGCGAGATGCCATGGAACGACTCCCCGGTCGACGTCAGCGCCGAGCGGGGCTCGAGTATAACGCGCACGAAGTCTGCCATGCAAGGTCGGGGCACAAAGTCGCACTCGCCCGCAAGACGCAGCACCGTTCGTGACAAAGTGGACTTGCGAGGAAACGGAGGGAGATGTCCCCAGGTTGCGGCCGTCCCACCTCCTGTCGGAGGACATTATTGTCCGATATTCGGATATTGAGATTGATTGCACGAAGCCGTAAGATGTGAAGCGCGAGCGCGCCGCCCGATACATCGCCGGCAAGCTCACGGGCGCGAGCGCATGGCAGACCGGGACCGACTCTCGGTCGTGGCACCTCCGGGTCACCTGCAAGGTGCAGAGGTCATTTCGGGTGTCGCTTGCCCTTGTCACGACGCGGGCCGGCGTCGTGCCCCGAGCTAGCGGTCCCGCCATCGCCCGGCGGCGCCTCCGGCACGTCGCCCGGCGCTGCGCCGGCATCGACCGCGGCGGGCAGCGCGGTGTCGAGCGCCGCCGGCGACGGCTCCTCGCGCGTCGGCCCGGCGTCCTGGACCACCGCCGGCGCCCGACTCGGATCGAGGACCTCGATCTCGACGTTGTGGCTGGAGACCCAGATGACGAGGAGCACGATCGCGCTCAGCACGACCGCACCGACGCCGATCACGAGCCAGAGCCCGGACGCCGACGGCGGCTCCTCGGGCGGCGGCTCGGCAAGCGCCACGGTCCGGATCGCCTGCCTCACGCTGGCGACCGGCGTCACTTCCGGAACCGGCGTCTTGGCGTGCGAGATGCGGTCCGGCACCGGCCTCGGTCGCCTGGCCTCCGGCGGGGTCTTGTCCTCGAGCGCGGCCGCCTTCTTGTCGTCGGGCAGCGCGAGATCGATCGGCGCGAGGTCGTCGAGCAGCGTCGCGCCGACATCGCCGAGATCGTCGAGCAAGATGCCGGGCAGCTGGCTGATCTCGCCCCTGCGAGGCCGCTTGGCGCTCGCGATCTCCGACATCGGTAGCTCCGGCCGCGCGTCGTTCAACCTCCGGCGCTGCGATTCGATCTCGGTGCCGAACAGGCGCTCTATCGTCGACTTGATCGTCGAGCGCGACGCGATCCCGCCCGCGCTCGCCGCCGCCTTGAGCGCCTCGGCGAACGCCTGGCACGACGCGTGGCGCCCGCCGAGCGTGCGCGCCAGCCCGCCGAGCACGGCGCGCGACACGGCGGGCGCCACGTCGCCGCGCACCGACGTCAGCTCGGGGATCGTGGCGTTCAGGATCGCGCTGTAGGTCTCGTACGGGCTCTCGCGCGTGAACAGCCGCCGGCACGTCAGGGTCTCGTAGCAAACCGCCGCGAGCGAGAACACGTCGCTGCGCCGATCGAGCACGTCGCCGCGCACCTGCTCGGGCGACATGTAGCCGGACTTGCCCTTGAGCGCGCCGGTGCGCGTCTTGGCCTGATTGGTCTGCGTCTTCGCGATCCCGAAGTCGAGCACCTTCGCGATGCCGTCGATCGTGACGAACAGGTTCGGCGGCGAGATATCGCGGTGGACGAGCCGGGCCGGCCGGCCGTCGAAGCCCTTGAGCTCGTGCGCGGCGTGCAAGCCCTCGCACGCCTGGACGATGATGCCGAGCGCGACCGGGATGTCGATGCGCCGGCCCGACTTCGCGATCCGCGAGATCAAGCGCGCGAGCGTCACGCCCTCGAGCAGCTCCATCGCGATGAAGTACTGCTTGCCGATCCGGCCGAGCTCGAATACCCGGCACACGTTCGGATGGCGGATCCGCGACGCGACGCGCGCCTCGTCGAGGAACATCTGCACGAACTGCGGGTTCTCGGCGTAGTGCGGCAAGATGCGCTTGACCACGACGATGTCCCCCTCGGGGCGTTTCGCCGCGAAGATCTCGGCCATACCGCCGGTCGCGAGCCTGGCCAGCAGCGTGTATTTGCCGAGCGCGGACCCTGAGACCTCGACCATCGCGTCGCTCGCTATGGGGCATCATCCGACGGCGATTCGGCCGCGTCGGTCGAGGGTGGTGGGGCGTGCTCCTCGCTGAGCTGCTGGGTCGCCCGGCCGAGCTCGGCGTTGGTTTGCGCCGGGTCGGCGTTCTCGCTGCGGCACGCGAACGCCAACGTGCACACACACGGTGCGACCCAGCTGCGCAGCCGCATCGCGGAATTCGTATCAGGTCGGGACCGCCTCGTCAAATTTTTGGCCTAGGATCGTGTGCGCGACATGGCTGCAGGGCAAGCCGGAGAGCCTGCGTTCGTCGTCGTCGGTGAGGACGCCTACGCGATCTTCCGGCCGATCGGGGAGTTGCTTGGCGAACACGCGACGCTCCACCTGGCGCGCAGCATGGTCGAGGCCGAGAGCCTGCTCCACGCGAACGCGCGCTCGGTGCTGGTGATCGACAGTAAGGACCTGCTCGTGAAGGGCGGCATCCTCGGCCAGCTGCGACGCGTCCTGATGGTGCCGGTGATCGCCTGCCACGCCGCGCCGCTCCGCCACGGGGACGAGCAGGTGCTGCGGCGGTTTGGTGTCCACCTGCCGCTCGACATATCCGCGCCCAGCGCACCGGTGGTCGAGCCGATCGTGAGCCTGGTACGCAGCGCACGGGCGCCGCTGGACCTCGCCCACCTGCCCTGTACTACCCTGCTGGAACGGCTCGCAGCGTCCAGGGCGACGATGCAGCTCACGCTGACCTGTCCACACGCACCTGCATTGTGGTCATCGAGCGAGCTGCCGGCCGCGATGCCGTGCCCGGCGACGAATGTCCTCTGCAAGGGTTGGTATGGTACCGTGATCGTGCGCAAGGGAGCCCCCGTCCACTGGGAGGTCGGCGGGGGAATGACGGGCGAAAAAGCCAAGGAGCAGATCCTATCCCTCCGGCACGGGTTCACGGCCGTCTCGACGGTGTTCATCTCGACTCCTACGGAGCTGGCGGCGGCGAGCCTGCCGGTCACCCCGCAGCCGCGGACGCCACAGCTTCCCTCGAAACCGGCGCCTCCACCGACCAAGGAGGGCGGGATCGCGATGAGCGAGCTCGATAAGGTGTTGAAGGTTTCGCCTGGTCTGCGCGGGATCGCCCGCTCGAATGCCAGCGGAAGCATCGAGGAGTTCACCGGCGAGCTCGATGCCGAGAGTGTGTGCGCGGTCGCGGCGATGTGTGCGCAGCACCTCAAGCGGATCGAGGAGCTGCTCGGCTGCGGCGGGCTCACGTCGTGGGCGCTGATCACGGAGAACACCGGGCTCTACGTGCATCACGGCCGCGATGGGATGATCGCCATCGTCGGCGAGGCGAACAAGAACCCCGATGCGCTGCTGCGCAAGACGGAAGCCGCGATCCGAGGTGGGCGATGAACGAGATCCTCGATGTGGTCTTGAGGGTCCCGGGAGTGAGCGGCGCCGCGCTGTGCAACCAGCAGGCCGAGTGCATGCTCAGCGAGCTGACCCCGCCGTTCGAGCCGATCTTGATCAAGAAGATCGTCTCCGAGGTCCGCGGCGTGTTTCAGACGATGCGTTACCTCGACGACTCGGAGCCGCAGTTTCTCGTGGTCCACTTCGACGATGTTGTCGTCGCGGTCCGGCAGATCGAGGAGCTGACGCTGGTCGCGTTCGCGACGAGCACGACCAGCGTCACGATGCTCGGCGTCGCCTTCAACGTCGTGAACCTCAAGATCCGCGACCACGGGATCGCGAACTTCGATCTCGCCGCGGGGACCGGACTGCTTCCGGGCAGGGGCAGGGGATCGCAGCGCCCACCGCGGCCCAGCGGCGGGATGCCCACCTCAGTGCCGATCGCGCGCAGCGAGGGCACCACGATCGGCAGCGCGAGCCTCAGCATCTCCGACAGCGCCCAACCGGCCGCGCCGGATTTCATCGGCGACGAGCTCGTCGAGCGCCTCGTCAAGGTGCTCGCGCGCCAGCTCGGACCGGCCGCCAGGTTCGTGTTCAAGCAGCAGGTCAAGCACATCGGGCTCACGGTCGGCGCGATCACACCGAACAACCTCTCGACCGTCGTCAACGCACTCCTGCAGCGCGTCACCGATGTCGCGAAGCGCGAAGCCTTCCTGTCCGACGTACGAGCTCTCCTCCGCCGCTGAGCCGCGATGGTCCTCGACCCGCGTGCGCGGCCAGGCAACCTCGTCGTCGAACACCGCATCGGCGGCGGCGCTCATGGTACGACACCGCCACCGCGATGACCTGCGCGGTGAAGCGCGTCGATGGCTGTTCAAAAGATGCTGCATGGCGGCGCCATCCTGTTGCGGTGGATGTTCACAGCGCGGAGGCGCGTGGCTTCGCTTGCTGAACGGTGCGCGCTTTCATCGATGCCCGTCGTGTGCCGAAAGTCAGGCGGCGGAAAATGCGAGGCATGTCGGAGCGTTGTCGTCGCGCTCGACCGCTCGGGGCTCGCCAAGAACGGCAGCAACCTCGACGCCGAGGATCGGCAGGACCCCGGCGCTGGCGAGCGCGGCTGTGAGCTCGAACCGGACCAGTTCGGCGGCGGGGCTGGCGGCCACGCTGAGCGCGGGCGGCGACCTCAACCCGGCCGGCCACGGTTTGTGCAAGTCCGGAGCAGACCCGTCAAGTCGACATGGAGGCCGGGGTCCGGGGCACCAGCTCGGTCCAGCAGCGTCACTCGGCGGCGGTGGCCCGGTCCAGAACTCGAGGCACTCGCGCTCGCTGCCCCGGAGGCGATCGCGGCGCTTAGCCACCGGCATGCGGTTGTGCCATGCGTCAGCAGCAGCGGGACCGCGCGACCCCATCGCGGATCGCGAGTCGGCCGTAACGACGGGCACCCGCTGTTACGAGGGTCAGCACGTCGTCATCCACGGAAGGTCCGCGCTTGCGCGGTGAGATCCCGGCACGATTCGGTCCGGGCATTCTGCGCGATCGATTCTTGACAGCTCACTCCACGCGAGGCCGGCGGCACGCTCGACGCGCGGCCCGGCGGGTTCTAGCCCTACTTTCGCGTGATGTGGAACGCCTGCCCTCATGAGATCGAGGAGGACGCTCTCATGGTGTGCCGGTTGCGAAGTAGACGGTGGGCGCCCTGCTGAATTAGTTGTCGGTTGTTTACGGCCGCATCTGGCAGCCCGCCCGACGAGGCAGCCCGATCGCGACCCCGGCGGGGTCGGCGGGATCGCAGGATCACGGGATGACAGCCGCGCACCTAGCGGGATGAACCGGGACTCGGTTCTGACGCAAGCCTTCATGGTCACTGCAGGATCGCGAGATATTTAACGATCTCGGCTTGCGTCGGTAGGGTTCGAGTCCCCCTTCGCGCGCGGGGATATAGATAGCACAGCGCATTCCCGCGTCCCGCGTAGATTCCTGCGCTTGATCGACCGAGACGTCGTGGTGAGTCGTCCAGTCAGAACGCGCCCGCGACGACCAGCCCGTACCGTCGGCCGTCGGCGACCACGCTGGCGGTCCACGCCGGCTCGCGGACCCGCCCCCAGCTCGCGCGCGGCATCGTGTACGTGCTGAGCAGCCCGACCGGGTAGCCGGTGGCGAACGAGAGGAGGCCGGTCTTCCACGACGTGATCTCGGCGAGCAGGAGGGTCGCGCCGGCGTTGACGATCAGCCCGCCGATGTGTGCGGTCCAGAACGCGTCGCGCTCGTCGTCGGCCGCGCGCGCGGCGGCCTCGCGCAGCGCCGCGCGATCGTAGCAGGCGTCGCCGGTGGCCGGCGGCAGCTTGATCCGCAGCGGCGTCACCCAGAACCCGAGCGCGGCGAGCGTCGACTTGCCGCCGCCGACCCACGACGACAGCGTGTTGTCGTGACTGGCCACGCCCGACGCCGCGATCCCGAGCTCACCCAGCGCGGCGGCGGAGTAGACGATCCGCCAGGCGAGGACCCAGCGATCGACCCGGGCCGACTCGTGCTCGAGCTCGGCGCGGAGCGCGCCCGCGTCACTGCACGGCTCGCCGGCCGCGCGGTGCGGAAGCACGAGGGCTCCGAGCAAGATCGCCAGGTGGATGCGCCTCACGGCGGCATCCTACACGGGCTCGTGCGCGGCGAGGCCGCCGGCGCGTCAGAACTGGTAGACGCAGCCCTCGGCGACGTCGCACGGCCGGACGAACGGCGAGGTGTCGAGCACGGTGACCGTGGCGCCCTCGTAGTTCTCCGGCACGCCGCCGCTGATCTTGTCGACGGTGGCGGGCAGCTCGACGATCAGCGCCGCGGCCGACTTGCCCGCCGCCGGCGTCACCCCGACGCGGATCTCCAGCGCGCGCTTGGCCGCCTCGGGATCGCGCACGACGTCGAGCCGGGTCCCGCCGGTGGTCGCGGTCAGGGTCGCGGTGACGCAGCCCGGATGCGGGCAGCTGGGCAGCGCCGCGCCCCACCGGCCGAACCGGGCGGCCGCGGTCGCCGCGGCGTCGCCGCGCGGCTTCAGGTAGTACGTGCGCGCGGCCCAGTTCGCGTACACCGCGAACGGCCGGAAGAAGTCGAGGCCGAGCGCGCCGTCGACCTTGGCGACGGCGAACCGCTTCTCGATGTAGGGGGCCAGCGTGATCTGCGGCGCCTTCGCCGCGCCGAGCGTCACGTCGCTCGCGGTCGCGCCGCGGGTGACCTCGCGCACCGTCGCGACCTCGTCGACCAGCCGGTGCTTGATGGTGGTCGGCTGGGCCTTGACCTTGGCCCACAGCGGCTCGCGCAGCTCGCTGACCGGGCCGCCGAGGTCGAGGTGCATCATGACCTGCGCGCCGCCGATCTGCGCGGCCGCGACCCGGCGGACGACCGGCGTCGGGTCGAGGCCCGTCGTGTTCGCGCGGGTCACCACGCCGATCCGCGACTGGTCGTCGGTGTTCGACGACTGCATGCCGCCGCTGTTGCTGTTGTGACCGCTGACCGTCGCCATCATGACCGGGTCGACGCCGACCGTGTCGTAGTGCACCGCGATCGCGTCGGGCGGCGGCGTGAAGGTCTGCGGCGTCGACAGCATCGCGATGCCCTGATCGCGGTCGAACCCGAACACCAGCGTGTCGGCGAGCACGTCGCGGCCGATCACGCCGTTCACCCGCCGGGCCTCGGTGTTGTAGAAGTCCGGCGGGACCAGCATCACGATCCGCCGGTCGATCGCCAGCGTGCCGAGCTGGAGATCGATCAGCTCGGCGTACGCGCGCATCTGCTCGGTGCCGGACTCGTCGAGCAGCGTCGGCCCGCGGCTGGTGGTCAGCCCGGCGTCGGCGGCGACCTGCTGGTCGATCGCCGAGATGCTCGCATCGGGGTCGATCGCGAACAGGTACGGCCCCTTGCCATGAACCGTGGCCGGCGCGAGCAGCACGCCGTCCTCGAGCGGCCCGACCAGCGGGAACGTCCAGTGATCCCCCTTCGAGAACCCCGACGGAGCTCCCGCACCCCCGCAGCCGGCGAAGCCGGTCAGGGCGGTCAACAGCAGGCATGCAGGCAGACGCGCGTGGTGGTGCACCGTGGGTTCCTTCCGGCTTGCGGGTGGGGCCGCAGCTGAACCCAGCACGCTCCCGAGCGCAAGCGCGAGCTGCATTCCTTCACATGCGGCAGCGCTCACACGGTGGTCGCGGCGACCGGCATCGGGGCCGACCGCCGCGTCACGGATCGAGCCGCCAGGTAGCATCAACCCGGAACGGGCAGCACCTTGTGGCGAGGACGAAGCGAGCACCCTCGAACATGCCCTGTGCGTTCTTCAGGAACTCACGCACCCGAGCTGGAACGGATGCCTGGCGAGGATGCTGACCACTTGCCAGGATATACAGTCAGTGGTCGGCGGTTGCACCGTCCAGCCACATCCGCCATGCGGCGTAGTCGCGCTCGCCGTAGCTTTGTCCGCTGATCGCCTTCAAGACCTTGTAGGCGTAGTCATGATTGTTGGGTTGAGCAAGCTGCAGCATGGCGAGCAGTATGCTCCCGGCGTCGCGAGCGATCCGGCGGTGGAGCTTCGCGCCATCTGGTCGCGCCAGCAGGCGAGACAGCGTCGCTGCCGCCTTGTTGCGATCGCTGCTGGATGGGAAGCCGAGTGCCTCGATCACCGGCTCGATGGGGACGTCGATCTCGGGATGGTGCAGCGCGATCTCGGCGAGCACGCGAAGCGCATTGTTGCGCACGAGCGCACTGCTGTCGTGAAGCGCGGGCACCAGGTCGGCGACGACTCTGTTGCCATCCGTCAGGTAGGCGAGCAGGTAGGCGGCGTTTGCGCGAACCGTGGCGCGAGCGTCATCGCGAAGGATCGTCGCGAGCTCGTCGCCGTGGTCCGGGACGGCAGCGAACGCTGCCGCGAGCGGACGGAGCTCGGGCTGGCGCGGATCGCCCAGGCATTGGAACGAAGGGCAATCCGCAGGCGGAGGCTGCAGCTGTCCGCGACTCAGGAGCTCGGACATCTTGGTGTGGTATGCCTCCCAGGCGGCAAGCAACCCTCCCGGGTCTGGATAGCTTCCCGTGGGTCGCTTGCGGAACGGCATGCGTCGCTCCTCGTCGCGGTGATCGACGATGTCGATCGTCAGATACCTCGTATGCGTATCGAAGTACGTGACGAGAGCTGGCTCGACGTAGGCGTACTCGCCATCGGCCCGGATCTCCGCAACCAGCGCGCTCGCGTCGTCCGCCGCACCGTTCTCGAGCGCAGCTGTCAGAGCGTGCGCGTGACGCGCGATCACATACGCACGCGTCTCCGGATCGGTGTCGAACACCTCCACTGCGACCAGGCGGGGTTCCGCCGGCGGAGCTGCCGCACGGTTCGCCGCACGGATGCGAGGTCAACAGCCACCGGCAAGGGCAAGGAGGAACAGCGAGACAGCGAGACGTCGAGGGTTCCGATCCATGCCAGCACTCACCGGCGCGAGCGGCGGCAAGCTCGGCGGCTCACGCGCGGAACTGCGAGAGCTCGATCTGCAGCCGGCGGCACCACCGGCGGATCTGGATCGGCGCCTTGCCCATCGCGCGGCCGACCGCGGTGACGTTGCCGGTGTGCTCGCGCAGCAGCTCGATCACGCGCTCGCGCAGCACGCGGTCCTCGGGCCGCAAGCTGGCCAGGCTCGGCAGGACGTAGTTGCGGATCGCCTCGGACAGGTGCTCGCCCCGGATCTCGCCGTCCTCGGCGAGCGCGACCGCCGCGCGCAGCGCCTGCTCGAGCTCGCGGATGTTGAGCGGCCAGCCGTAGCGCAGCATCAGGCGCGCGGCCGAGCGGTGCAGCGTGATCCGGTGGGGCTGCGGTGCGACCCGCGGCAGGATGGCGGCGATCAGGTTGCCGAGGTCCTCGCGGCGATCGCGCAGCGGCGGCAACGTGACCTCGAACCCCGACAGCCGCGCGTAGAGGTCCTGGCGGAACCGGCCGTCGGCGATCCGGCACTGGAGGTCCTGGTGGGTGGCCGCGACGACGCGGACGTCGACCTTGATCGTGTCGCTCGCGCCGACCGGGCGGACCTCGCCCTCCTGCAGGACGCGGAGCAGGGCGACCTGCGATTCCTCGGGGAGCTCGGCGATCTCGTCGAGGAACAGCGTGCCGTTGTGGGCGCGGCGGACCAGGCCGTCGCGCTCCTCGTTGGCGCCGGAGAACGCGCCGCGGCGGTGGCCGAACAGCTCGCTCTCGATCAGGTTGCGGGGCAGCGCGCCGCAGTTGACCGGGATGAACGCGCCGCGCCGGCCCGAGACGTCGTGCACGGCGCGGGCGACCAGCTCCTTGCCGGT
The DNA here is from genome assembly GCA_041495365.1 of Kofleriaceae bacterium. Lineage (GTDB taxonomy): Bacteria > Myxococcota_A > Polyangia > Haliangiales > Haliangiaceae > JABFXX01. Next base: position 25,087 of record JBGQCL010000111.1, read on the forward strand.
GCCGGTCTCGCCGCGGATCAGGACCGGCACGCCGGCGCGGGCGATCCGGGTGAGCTGCTGCACGCGGTGCTCGAGCTCGAGGCTGACCGTACGGAACGCGGTCGGCGTGTCGAGCTCGCTCGCGAGATCGCGATCGCTGCCCTCGCCGACCGCTCCCTCCTCGCGGAACATCACCAGGGTGCCGCCGGCCTCGATGACGTCGCCGTCGGTGAGGGTCGCGGTGCGCACCGGCTCGCCGTTGACCGAGATCCCGTTCTTGGACGCCAGGTCGGCGACCTCCCAGCCGGAGGGCTGGCGGCGCACGCTGAAGTGCTTGCGCGAGATCTCGTAGTCCGGCACGGCGATCGCCGCGCCCCGGCCGTGGCGGTTCACGTGGCGGCTCGCATCGCGACCGATGGAAATGTTGTCGAGGTTCGCGAGCGACAGCCGCAGCGCTCCCGCGACCAGACGGCGGCATTCGATGATCACGAGCAGACGAGGCGCGCCATCGTCATCGCCGCCGCCCAGCTGCGGGCCGCTGGTCTCGCTCACCGTCTCGGTGGGGTCCCCGTTCACGAGCGACTGGCTAATACAATATCCGTACCCGAGCGAGCACCGGCGGGTCCAGCGGTTTGCGACGCCACCGCGACCCGGCGACGGTCGTACATCGTCCTCCGATGGCGCCCGCCGGAGCCGAAGGCGGCCCGATCGACGAGGGCGACGCGGACCCGTCGCGAAGAGGATCACGTAGTTGGGTGCGTTGGGCGCTTGCTCCCTACATCAGGTGCGACTCCCGCCGGAGGCTCGTGCTGCGAGCCTCGCGCCTCGCCGAGCTGGGTGCGGAACATCCGGAACAGCGCTCGGTGTTCCGCACGAGTGTCCTGGAATCAAGGGCCTGGGCGCCGCCGGAACAGCCCGGAACGCGAACCCGACCGCTGCCACGCGGACGACCGGCGGCACCCGCGCGCTGCGTACCCGTGGTGCGGTGCAGGCTGGCCTGTCCCAGGCTGTTCCATCGATGGACGGCGCCACCGGAACAACCGGTACAACCGGTACATCGACGATGGTTCCGTCGGATCCATGTTATTTCCATCGGATATCGATGAGCGGAACCCACCGGAACATCGAGCGGAACAGTCGCCGGAGCGACGAGGCAGTACTTGCCGTGCGCGCCTGGACGGTTGGAGGTGTTCCGGGTCGGCCCGATGCTTGCTCGGGAACCCCGCGTGCCCGGGCTGGATGCGTGCAGGGATGGATTTGCCGGCGATCGCAGGGGCCGATCCGGGCGCGTTCTGGCGGATCACCGCGGGCATTCAACCATCGTGCGCTTCATCGTGGCTTCCAGCGGTAACGACAGCTCCGGCGCGCCGGGCGCCCCGACGGCGCCGGCCGATCGGACCCTCACGCGGGAAGCCGGTGAGATCCCCGGCCCGGTACCGCCGCCCAGCACCTCGATCGCGCCCTCGCCGCGCGACCCGGGGCGGTACGACATCCTCGGCGAGCACGGCCGCGGTGGCCTGGGCCGGGTGTCGCGCGCCCGCGACCGCGAGCTGGGACGCGACGTCGCGATCAAGGAGCTGATCGCGCGCAGTGACGTCAGCGAGGTCCGGTTCCTGCGCGAGGCCCTGATCACCGCCCGCCTCGAGCACCCCGGCATCGTCCCGGTCCACGAGGCCGGCCGGTGGCCCGACGGCACCCCGTTCTACGCGATGAAGCTGGTCGCAGGCCGACCGCTGCGCGACCTGATCGCCGAGCGCGAGACCGTCGACGAGCGGATCGGCCTGCTCCACCACGTGATCGCGGTCGCCGACGCGATCGCGTACGCCCACGGCCGCAACATCATCCACCGCGACCTCAAGCCCTCCAACGTCATCGTCGGTGACTTCGGCGAGACCGTGGTCATCGACTGGGGGCTGGCCAAGGACCTGTCCGCCGCCGAGGAGTCCACCGTCGGCGGCGGGCCATTCCGCGCCAGCCGCGACGACGGCCTGACCTCGGCCGGCAGCGTGCTCGGCACCCCGGCGTACATGGCGCCCGAGCAGGCGCGCGGCGAGCCGGCCGACCAGCGCGCTGATGTCTTCGCGATCGGCGCCATGCTGTGGGAGCTGAGCTCGCTGCCGAAGGTGCCGCCCGGCGACCCGCGGCAGCGCCATCGCGCGCTGCGCCGCTCCGGGATCGATCCCGATCTCGCGACGATCATCGAGAAGGCGCTCGACCCCGAGCCGGCGCGGCGCTACCCCGACGCCGGCGCGCTCGCCGCCGATCTCAAGGCGTTCA
>JBGQCL010000112.1:0-27164 GCA_041495365.1 Kofleriaceae bacterium
CGTCGTTGTCGTTGTCGAGATCGGGGCAGCCGTCCTCGTCCTGGAAGCCGTCCTTGTCCTCGGGCTCGTTCGGGCACTTGTCCTGGGCATCGGGGATGCCGTCGTTGTCGTTGTCGAGATCGGGGCAGCCGTCCTCGTCCTGGAAGCCGTCCTTGTCCTCGGGCTCGTTCGGGCACTTGTCGGCGGCGCCGCGGATGCCGTCCTTGTCGGGATCATCGTCGACCGGCGGCGGCGGCGGCGGCTTGGGCGCCTGGCGTCCGAGCTCCTTGTAGATCGAGAGCAACGCCTCGAAGTCCTCGGTGAAGCCGCTGCCCTGGCTGCTCGGGGGGAACAGCAGCCGGACGTCGGCGCGCAGGCCCCAGCCGCTGTCGACCCGGTACTTGAGGCCTGCGCCGACGTAGAGCTCCGCGTCGGTGTCCTTGGCGATCTGACCGTCGTTCTTGCTGCCGCCGTTATCGACGATCGTCATCGCGCCGCCGCCGACCAGCACGAACGGGATCAGCTTGACGTCCGGGTTCTGGGCGCGGAACTGCGCGACGAACTGCGCCCGGTAGGCGATGTTCCACACGTCGAACGTGGTCTGGCGCGCCTCGCTCGGGACCACCCCGAACTCGCCCTCGACCCCGAACATCGGCGTGAAGAACACGCCGAGGCGAACCCCGAACAGCGCGGAGTTGCGCTCCGAGTTGGCGCCGGGCACGTCGGGCACGCCCAGCTCGTTGTCGTGCGCAAAGACATGGATCCCCGCGGTCCCGCCGATCTCGACGTCGGCGCGCGCTGCGTTCGTGAGGCCCGCGAGCGCACCTGCGGCCCACGCGGCAACGATGGTAGGTCGAAGCAAGCGATTCATGGCGCGACGTTCCTTTGCTGTCCGGCCCTGCCGGTTCGGCCGCTTGCCAGGAAACCTGAGTGCGACCGGGGAGAGCCGGGGGAGATCGTCCGCGTTCTTATCCCGCCTACGAGACCGGATGCCAGCATGTGCGGCAACTTAAGTTCCCGCCGACCGGCGCGTTCAGCCTCGCGCTCGACCCTCGAAATACGATCGATTTACTTGTAATGTTTCTGGAATTCTCTCACGGCGCGCGCGCACGGCGGCGCGGGTCGCGGTGTAGCGCAGCGGCAGCTGCTCGGGCAACGCGAGCGTCCGCGGCAGGTAGAGCGTGGCGCACGCCGGTCCTCCGCCCGCCTTTCCAAACAGTTCGAACAGCGGGACGCGGTGCGTCACCAGCCCGAGCCGCTGCAGATCGGTGAGGAACACCTCCGACACGCCGTCCGGCACGAGCACGCCGCTGCCGACCTGCCGGGAGTTGCCGGCGTACTGCTCCACGGCATCGTGCGGCGCGATCGCGACGATCCGGTCCTCGCCCAGGCGCGTGGCGACCTGGTCCGCGCCATCGCCGTACAGCCCGCCGCGGTAGTGGACCAGCACCGGCGGCCGGTGGGGCGGGCGAGCTCCGAAGTGCACGGTGTCGCCGTGGAAGTGCGGGTAGATCAGCTCGGCGTAGATCCGGGCCTGCTCGGGGACCCCCGCGAAGTCGGCCGCGAACGCCACGCCGGCGCGCGAGCTGCGCGAGCTCTTGGGCGTGGTGTCCCGGTCGTAGTGGCCGGGGACCGCGTACGTCAGGACCACCTGGTCACCGACCGCCGCGACATCGGCCATGCCCTCCCAGCGATGCGGGTTGTCGGCGATCGCGAGCGAGAGCCCCGCCGCGGCGGCGAGCTCGCCGAGCAGCGCGCGGTAGTAGGCGGCCTCGGCGCGGCGATGCTCGAGCATGTTCGGCATCACCGCGCGCAGCGCGCCGCCGGCGATCGTCACCCACGGGCCGTTGGCGGCGAACACGCGGCCGGTCATCACGTCGTCGAGCCGGCCGACGACCTCGCGCGCGCCGGCCGGGCGGATCGCGCCGTCGCCGTCGACCTCGAGCGCGTCGTGGTCGAGCAGCGGGTCGTCGGCGGCCTCGAACTGGTAGAGCGCATCCCCGCCGCACGCGACGATCGCGTCGAGGATCGACAGCCACTCGTCGTAGGCGCGGCGCGGCGAGTACGTGAGGTGGGCGACCTCGCTCTTGTAGTTGGCGCCCGCCTTGTTGACCGTCGCGGGGACCGGCGGGCGCACGATCAGGAGGGTGCCGTGGACGCCGGACAGCGCGGTCATCCCCCGGAGACTACCGGAAGCAGCCGAGGGGTGGCGTGGCGCGTCGCGATGGCGCACACCGCGTCGACCCACGGCGCGGTGGCGTTGAGCGACGGCACCAGCACGAGCTGCTCGCCGCCGGCGGCCCGGAACTGGTCGCGGCCCCGGATCGCGATCTCCTCCAGCGTCTCCAGGCAGTCGGCGACGAACGCCGGGCACATCACCGCGAGCTTCTTGACCCCGCTGCGCGCGAGCCGGTCGATCAGGTGATCGGTGTGCGGCTCGATCCATGGCGTCCGGCCCAGCCGCGACTGGAAGCACACGGTGTAGCGATCCGCGGCGATCGCGAGCCGTGACGCCAGCGCACGCGCGGTCGCGAACGACTGGGCGCGGTAGCAGTAGGGATTCCTGCCCTCGTCGCAGCAGGTCTCGCGCGCGAGGCACCCGGTGTCGCCGTGGTCGGACTTGCGGATCTGTCGCACCGGCAGGCCGTGGAACGAGAACAGCACGTGGTCGGGGGCGAGCTCGGTGAGCACCGGGCGCGCGACCCGTTCGAACGCCGTGAGGAACCCGGGGTCGTCGTGGAACGCCGGGACGAAGGCGAGCGCCGGCACGTTCCAGCGCTCGACGGCGAGCTCCATCACGCGCGCGACGGCGGTGCCGGTCGACGAGGTCGCGTACTGTGGGAACAGCGGGAACACGACGATCCGATCGACCCCCTGCTCGGCGAACCCATGGAGAGCCACGCCGAGCGAGGGCGCCCCGTAGCGCATCGCCAGCTCGACATGCCACGCCGGGCCGAGCTGGGCGGCAACCGCGGCCGCGAGGTCCTGCGAGTGGAACATCAGGGGTGACCCACGCTCGGCATCCCAGATCGACGCGTAGGCGTGCGCCGACCGGGCGGGACGGGTCGGCAGGATGACCAGGTGGAGCAGCAGCGCGCGCCCGAGCGCGTTGAGGTCGATCACGCGAGGATCGCCGAGGAACTCGCGCAGGTAGCGGCGCACCGCGGCAGGGGTTGGCGCGTCGGGGGTGCCGAGGTTGACGAGCAGGAGTCCGGTGGGCATGGCGACGAGCGAAGCGAGTGGGGGGTGGGGGATCGACGGGGCCCGAGGTTCGACCAGTAAACTGTTTTGCACCCTCCGAGAACCGGGGCGAGCGCCAAAAGCGGCCTGGGCGCACGGCGTGCGTCGCCGGGTCCGAGGGTCAGGCGCACGGGCCGCGGGGTCGATCTCGGTCGAGCCGTGCAGACGGCCGCCCGCGGGCGCACCGCCAGGCGTGCGTCACGAAGCGCTGGCGCGCGTCCAGCCGCGGTTCGACCGGGTCCTGGAGGGGGGGACCCACAGGAGCGCAGAAGGGGGGTTCCCGGGAACGGGGGCGCGAAAGTCAAGGTCGGGACCGGGGCCCCTGATGGGTTTTCGACAAGGCCCCGGAACGAGCCGGATCGGAGGGGTGAATGGTCATCCAAGCCACCAAAAACCGAGCTCACTCGACTTAGCACTTAGATGATTAATTACAAATAGTTATAAGATGATCTGGGCTTCCTGTTTGACCTCCAGGGCGGGGGCTGCATTATCCGAAGGTCATGGCTGGGTACCCGGGAAAGCCACTGCCCAAGAAGCTGGGGATCAAGGCAGGCCACAAGGTCTGCCTGCTGAACGCCCCGGACAGCTTCGCACGTCACCTGGAGCAGAACGACGTCCGCATCACCCATGACCTGCGGCTGCCGCCGGTCGATGTGGTGGTCCTGTTCGTGGACCGGGTGGCCGATCTGGAACGCCGGGTCGGGGACATCGTGGCACGCCTCCATCCGCGAGGCGGCTTCTGGGTGGCGTTCCGGACCTCGGGCCGTGGCTCGGACATCACCGAGGACGTGGTGTGCCGGATCGCCCTCGCCGCCGGCATGGTGCAGAACAAGGTGTGCGAGATCGATGGCAGCTGGTCGGGTGTGCGCCTGGTGCTCCGCCACGAGATCCGCGACGCGATCTCGTACCGTGAGGTGCCGCCGCCGCTGTCCCGCCGCGTGCGCCGGCCCACAGCCGCCGCGCGCCTGGCCCGGCTGTCGCCGAGCGGCGCTGGCTCGACGCTGCGGCGCGCCCGCGCGCGCTCGACGAAGTAGCGCCGACCGGCGCGCGTTGCGAGCGTGCGCCAGGTCGCACGTGGGGCAGCCTGCCATCCATCAAGTGGCGGCAGGGACACGCAATTCTCGGAGCGCTGGAGTATGGTCCGCGCCATGTTTCGACTCGCCGTCGCGGCAGCGGTCGCCAGCGCGGCTTGCAGCCAGACCGACAACGATCGCCCGGCGACGCTCCAGTACATCACCGAGGCGATCCTCCAGCCCAGCTGCGCCCAGGACGTCTGCCACTCGTCGTACACCCGGACCAAGGGCTACGCGTTCGACACGGTCGAGGCCGCGCGGCAATCGCTCAGGATGCCGGGAGTCGTGAAGCCCACCGAGGCCGAGTCGTCGCTGCTCTACACGGTGCTGATCCGACAGGTCAAGCGGATGCCCTACGACGCGCCGCTGCCGCAGAAGGACATCGATCTGATCCGGCGGTGGATCGAGGGCACCGCGCAGGTCGATCTGGACATCACCCCATGACGCCGGCGCTCAGCCTGGCCGCGCTCGCCGCGGCCGCGACGCTCGCCGCCCTGGCCGGCACCGCCCAGGCGTACCCGCAGTTCCAGCTCAGCCGGGATCCGACCTGCACCGGCTGTCACGTGTCTCCCGCCGGAGGCGGCCTGCTCAACGAGAACGGGCTCGCCACCGCCGAGACGATCTCGCAGTGGGGGACGGCGCCCGAGTTCTTCTACGGCAAGATCCCGAGGCCGGACTGGTTGATGCTGGGCGGCGACCTGCGCGGCGCGAGCGGGTACGTCCAGTCGCCCGAGAAGCTGCTCGCGAGCTTCCCGATGCAGATCGAGGCCTACGGCCGGGCAACGCTCGGCAGCATCTCGTTGCAGGTCGATGTCGGCGCGCGCGAATCCCAGTTCGGCAACGAGGCCGCGACCCACGTGTGGTCCCGCGAGCACTACCTCACGTGGCAACAGAAGCCAGGGGAGAACACCGGGCTGTACGTGCGCGCCGGGCGGTTCATGCCGGTGTTCGGGCTGCGCCTGGCCGAGCACCTGACGTACATCCGGCGCTGGGGCGGCACCCCGCTGTACGGCGAGACCTACGGCCTCGCGGTCGAGTACGTCGACCCGAAGCTCGAGGTCCACGCGACCGGGTTCATCGCGGATCCGATCTTCGCCACTCCGGAGCACTCCAGCGGCGGGGCGCTGCTCGGCGAGCTTCGGCTGAGCGAGCGGCTCTCGGTCGCCGCCGAGGGTATGTTCACCCGGTCCGACGACGAGAAGAAGTACCGGGTCGGCGCGCTCGCCAAGCTCTACCTCGACGGCCCCGGTCTGCTGCTGCAGTTCGAGGGCCAGTTCATGAACCAGCTGATCGAGCCGCGGGGCGCGCCCAAGCAGATCATCGCGTATCTCCTGGCGTCGCGGTTCGTGAGCCCGGCGTTCCTGCTCGACGTCGGCCTGGGCTTCTTCGACGAGAACATCCAGATCACCAGGCTTCACCGCGAGTGCATCGACCTCAACTTCCACTGGTTCGCGACCTCGCACGTCGAGGCGTTGTTCACCGGCCGGTTCGAGACCCTGGCGTTCGGCGCCGCCGGCCCCAGTGCCGGCTATGCGCTCGCGCAGCTGCACTACCGGCTGTGAGTGGCGGCTGTGAGTGGCGGCTGTGAGTGGCGGCTGTGAGTGGCGGCTGTGAGTGGGGCGGCTGTGAGTGGCGGCTGTGAGTGGCGGCTGTGAGTGGCGGCTGTGAGTGGGGCGGCTGTGAGTCGGCGGATCCCGGCGTGGTACCAATGCGCATGACCCGGGTGTGGGGTGCGATCGTCCTGGCCGCGGCCATCTCCGCCGCCCCCTGGCCGCGAGCCGCGCGGGCCGATCCGGCGGGAAGCGCTCAGGTGGCCGACGGGCCGGACGCACCGGCTTCCGCGGCGACCCCGCTGCCGGCCGCCCCCGAGCCGCCGCCGTCGGAGCCGCGCGACGCGACGCGCGGAGGGGTGAATCGCCCGGCTTTGCCGGGCGAGCCGCCGGCCGACGGGAAAAGCAGTCCCCTCTCGATCGACGCCAGGTTCACCTGGCAGCCGTTCGGCTACCTGCGCGCCCAGTACATCGCGGTTCAGGACGATCCCGGCGTCGCGTTCGTCGGCCGCGACGACGGCTTCCAGATGCAGAACGCGCGGATCGGCGTGCGCGGCGAGCTCGATCGCCGGATCGCGTTCGTGATCGCGTTCGACGGCGCGATCGATGAGCGGACCCAGGTCAACACGCCGCAGGGCAAGCTCGGCGTCGGTCTGCGCGACGCGTTCGCCGATGTCGCGCTCGCCGGCAAGCTGGCCGTGCGCGCCGGGTTCTTCCAGGCCGTGGTCGACCCCCAGTCGCTGGTCGCCGACACCGCGCGCGAGCTGGTCGACCAGCCGATCGAGAGCCGCGGCATGCGGTCCACCGAGGGCTACCAGACGGCCGGGCTGCCGCCGGGGCGCTCGATCGGCGCGGCCATCCGGCTCGACCCCGGGCCGCCGGCCGACGGTGGGGTGGGGCTGGGCTTCGAGCTCGCGGTGCAGAACGGCGCCGACGAGTTCTCGTCGAACAACGACAACGACAAGCCGGCGGTGTCGGCGGCGGTGATCGCCCGGCTGTCGCCCGGCAGCTGGCTCATGGCCGCCGCGCGCTACAACCCGCGCACGGTCGGTGACCTGCCATTTCGCCAGGACGAGAACGACCTTCAGGGCACCGCGGGGCTCCGCCTGGGGCTCGGCCCGGTGGCGCTCGATGGCGGCCTGATCGTCCAGCGCACGACGTTCCCGACCACCGGCGGGCCGTCCGAGGACGCGTATGGCGGCCACGTCCAGGCCATGGTGGCGCTACCGGTCTCGCTGCCGGGCGCTTCACCGCTCTGGGTCGGCTACCGGTTCGGCATCCTCGACCCGTCGAGCCTGGTCACCACCGACCGGGTCATGGAGCACACCGTCGGCGCGGTGCTCGGCCTGCCGCGCCACCGCATGCAGGTGCAGCTCCAGCTGGTCCACGCGGTCGAGCAGGCCGCGCGCGAGCTGCGCAACGACCGGGCGCAGCTCGCCGCGGAGCTCGCGCTATGAGCGAGGGCCGCCGACCGAGTGCGGCGGCGGTCGCGGTCGCCGTGGTCATGGGCGCCGGCCTGGCCGGCTGCGGCGATCCCGCACCGCACTCCCGCGCCCAGCGGATCGGCGCGCCCGACGAGGCGATCGGAGGCCCCCACGCGATCGGCCGGATCGGCGACTTCCTGCTGGAGAACGACCAGATCCGGCTCGTGATCGCCGACACCGGGGTCGATCCGGCGGATCCGGGCAAGACGACCTACGGCCGGGTCAACACCACGTTCGGCGGCACGCTGGTCGACGCCGACCTGCGCCGGCCCGGCGGCGACGGCGGCCGCGGCAACGATCAGCTCGCCGAGCTGCTGCCCGGGTTCGCGTTCATGATCATCAACCCGACCCGCGTCACCGTCACCCGCGATGGCGCGGATGGCCGGCCCGCCGAGGTCACCGTGGTCGGCACGCCATCGGATCTGCTGCAGCAGGTCGGCCTGCTCGACACGGGACTGCTCGGGCCGTCGAGCCTCGAGCTCACCCAGACCTACCGGCTTCCGCCCGGCAAGCGCTACGTGGAGATCAAGACGACGATCGAGAACGTCAGCGGCGGCGCCCGGCCGTTTCCGTTCCTCGATCCGACCCAGCTGCGCGACCTCGGCTTCGAGATCCCCGGGATCGACAAGATCCAGCTCAGCGTGCCGCTGGGCCAGCTGCCGCTGCTCGGCGGCGAGCAGGACCTGTTCGCGCCCGGCGCCGGCTTCAACATCCGGTTCACGATCGACCACAGCTACGATCAGTCCACCGGGTTCCCGGCGTTCCCGGGCCTGGTGATCGACTACCTGGCGAGCCGCGGCAAGGGCGTGTCGTACGGCCTGACCATGCCGCGGTCGCCGGACAACTACGTCCACGCGTATGCCGCCGGCTACCCGGGCCAGACCCCCACGCCGTACTCGATGCTGCTGCCGTTCACCTATGCCGGGGTCGCCGGGGTCTACATGTACCGGCCGCCGGCGCTGCTCGGGCCGGGCGAGCAGTTCACGTACACCGCGTACTTCGTGATCGGCAAGGGCGACGTCGCCTCGGTGCTCGACACGATCTACGAGCTGCACGGCGAGCCGACCGGCACGCTCGGCGGCCGGGTGATCGATCAGCAGACCAGCCAGCCGGTCGCCGGGGCCAACGTGATCGTGCTCGACGCGACCGGCCGCGTGGTCGACCAGATCGGCGCCGATCGCAACGGCAGCTTCCTGGCCCACCTCGCGCCGGGCACCTACCGCACCCTCGCGATCACCGACGACCGGCTCGCCACCGCGCCGGCCGCGGTCACGATCGCGGCGGGCGCCCAGGTCGGCGTCGGGCCGCTCGAGATGGCGCCGCCGGCGATGCTCGTGGTGTCGGCGATCGACGAGCTCGGCCGCCACGCGCCGGCGAAGATCCAGCTGCTCGGCCACATCGCCCCGGCCGACCGCGGCAAGGATCCGCGGGCGTTCCTGTACTCGCTCGAGCGCGGCGAGCGGATGCGCCCGACCGCGTTCGACGGCACCGACCGCTACATCGAGGGCGCGTGGTGGACGGCCGACGGCCGGGTGTCCGCCGTGGTGCGCCCGGGGACGTACGACCTGATCGTCACGCGCGGCCCCGAGTACGAGATCACGCACAGGACCGTCGTGCTGCGCCCGGGCGCGTTCACCGCCGAGCAGGTCGCGCTGGTCCGCGCCTACCGGCCCGACGGCTGGATCGCAGGGGACTTCCACATTCACGCGCAGCCGTCGACCGACAGCGGGCTGCCGATCGCCGACCGGGTCACGAGCTGCGCCGCCGAGGGCCTCGACGTCGCGATCTCGACCGATCACAACTACATCACCGACTACGCGCCGGTGATCGCCCAGGCGGGGCTCGACGGCTGGTTGCTCGGGATCCCCGGGATGGAGCTCACCACGTTCGAGATGGGCCACTTCAACGCCTACCCGCTCCGGGTCGATCCGGGCTCGACCCGCGGCGGCGAGTTCCGCTGGGCCGGCACGCCGCCGCAGGGCCTGTTCGATCAGCTGCGCGCGCTCGCGATCGACCCCGGGCGCGGCATCGTCCAGGTCAACCATCCGCGCCAGGCCGTGCTCGGCTACTTCGCGCAGTTCTTCGTCGACCAGGCGACCGCCGAGCCCTACACGCCGACCGGGATCCTCGGGATCTTCGCGCCCTACGGCGACGAGTTCCAGCCCGAGAACTACTCGACCGACTTCGACGCGATCGAGATCCTGACCGGCAGCCGGCTCGAGGATGTCCACACGTTCCGCGCGCCCGATCCGCTGCCGCCGGGGCCGTTCCCGGACCCCCAGCCGGTGCCCGGCCAGATCGTCGTCGGACCCGACGGTCGCCCGTCGTTCCCCGGCGTGGTCGAGACCTGGTTCACCCTGCTCGATCGCGGCCACCGGGCCACGGCCATGGGCACCTCCGACAGCCACCACCTGCTCGGCGACGAGCCGGGCTACGCGCGCACGCTGCTCTACGTGGGCGCCGGCAAGGACGTGCCGGGCGGCTACACCCGCGACGATGTGATCGACGCGGTCCGCGGCCACCGCGCGATCACCACCAATGCGCCGTTCGTCGAGCTGGCGATCGGCGGCGCCCGGATCGGTGACACGATCACTGCACCCGGCGGCGGCGTCGACGTCGACGTCCACGTGCGTTCGCCGTCGTGGGCCGCGGTCGACCGCCTGGTCGTGTACGCCAACAGCCAGATCGTCGCCGATCAGGCGATCCCGGCGAGCCAGGGCACCGACTACCAGACCCGCATCCACCTCCGCCTCGCGGTCGACAGCTGGGTCGTCGCGGAGGCCACCGGCAAGGGCAACCTGTTCCCGGTGGTGTCGGCGGTCGAGTTCCCGCCGCTCGATGCCACCGTCCTGATCCGGGCGCTGTCACACGGGCTCGATCTCGGCGCGCTGCCCCTGACCTCCAACCTCCGGCCGAGCTCGACCCACATCGTGACGCCCTACGCGATCACCAATCCGATCTGGATCGATGTGGACGGCAACGGCTGGACCCCGCCCCGGCCGCCGCTTCCGCGCCGCGCAGCGCACGGTGGGCCGCCGCCCGACATCCGCGCCCGGTTCGGCGCGCTCCCGGAGATGTCACGATGATAGGCCGCGTGCTCTCGTGGGTTGGTGGATCCGGGGGCCGAGCGGGGGGGGCCGAAGGCCGAGCGAGGGGGGCCGAAGGCCGAGCGAGGGGGGCCGAAGGCCGAGCGAGGGGGGCCGAAGGCCGAGCGAGGGGGGCCGAAGGCCGAGCGGGGGGGGCCGAAGGCCGAGCGGGGGCATCCGGGGGCAGAGCCCCCGGAAGGAGGAGTCGTGCGAGCACATTCCCGGGGGGATCCGGGGGCAGAGCCCCCGGATGGGTGGCAACCGCACTGGCCATCTCGCTGGCTGGAACACCAGCCTGGGCGCATGTGTTCCCGCCGGTGCACACGGTGGTGGTTCAGGTCGAGCGCTGCGAGATCGCGGTGCTGATCGGCTACGCGGCGGGCACCGGCGAGCCGACCGAGCGGATCATCGCCCGCGCGGCCAGCCAGCCGAAACCACACGCGCTCGACGCACTGCGTGCATCGCTCACCGCGTTTGCCCTCGCGCCGCTGTCGTTCACGCTCGACGGCCGGCCGCTCTCGCCCGCCTCCGTCCATGCCAAGATCGGCCTCGACGGCGGTGGCGCGCGGCCGATGGTGGTCGTGCTGGCGACGTTTGCGCTGCCCGGCGGTGGCGAGCTCGCGATCCGCTCCCGCGACCCGCGCACCACGCGGATATCCTGGCAGGATCGCTCGAGCGGCCGGATCGCCCTCGATCGAGCTCCCGCCCAGGACCACTGGTACACGGCCGTGGCCTCCTTCTTGCTGCCTCTGGTGCCGACTCCGGGACCTCTGGTCACGGGAGGCTCGGCATGCGCAACCTCGGGATCTTCGCCACGCTTGGCGCCACGCTTGGACTCGCCGCCGCGCTGAGCGGCTGCGCCGATCATCCCTATGACCCGGGCGCCCCGGCGATCGATCCGACCGCGCCCCGCGTGCATATCCTCTCGCCGGCGCGCGGCACGTTCGCCGGCGGCGCCCAGACCCTGACCGTCACCGGGACCGCGATCGACGACGGCGGCGTCGCGTCGGTGCAGGTCAACGGCGTCGCGGCGACGCTCGCCGGCGATGGCTCGTGGACCGCGACGATCCCGGTCGCGCCGGGCACCCAGCTGATCCACGCGGTGGCGCGCGACGCGCAGGGCAACGTCGGCAAGGAGTCGCGCGCGGTCGTCGTCGGCCCGCTCCAGCCGATCGCCACCGCTGTCCCCCAGGCGATCGCCGCCGCGATGTCGGCGCAGACGTTCGCCGCGGTCGGCCGCGGCATCACCGGCTTCCTTTCGACCGGCGACCTGGCGGCGGCGGTCGCGCCGCTCAACCCGGTGATCGACGTCGGCGGCGGCCCCGACTGCAACTACGTCCAGGCCGCGATCACGAAGCTGTCGGTCGGCAGCGCGAGCAGCGTCACGCTGCTCCCCGAGCCCGGCGGCCTCGCGCTCGACGTCGAGCTCGATCGCGTCACGCTCGGCATGCACCTGGCGTACTCGGTGGTGTGCTTCGACGGCGGGAGCGATCTCACGATCACCGCGAGCCACATCCGGGTCGCCGGCATGCTCGGCGTGGGCGTCAAGGCCGGCGCGTTCGACATTGCGCTGACCGGCCAGAGTGTCCAGCTCACCGGCGTCGACGTCGACCTCACCGGCCTGCCGGGCGAGGTCATCGGCTGGCTCGACCTCGACCACGCGCTGGCCTCGGTCGTCGGCTGGGCCGCGCGCCAGCTCGTCGTGCCGGCGCTCAACAGCGCGCTCGGCTCGCTCAACGACACCCGGACGGTCAACGTGCTCGGCACGGCGGTCGACATCCACCTCGCCCCGGCGCGGGTCGCGTTCGACGCCAGCGGCGCGGTGATCGACCTCGACGCTGCGCTGCGCGCGCAGGGCGACGCCGGGGCGCCGGGCTACGTGTTCCTGCCCGGCCAGGAACCGGCGATGTCCACCGATCGCGGGTTCGCCCTGGCGGTGGCCGACGCCGCCGCCAACCAGCTGCTCGCCAGCCTGTGGGCCGCCCGGGCGCTCGACCGCAGCTTCGACCTCACCACCGGCAGCTACGGCGACGTCGGCAAGCTCTACGACCGCGTCGAGCTGTCGGTCGCGGTGCCCCCGTTCATCGCGGCGTCCGGCGGTGCGCTCCGGCTCACGATCGGCGACCTGAGCGCCAGCTTCAAGAACGGCGACGCGCTCGCCACCCAGGTCGCGGTCAGCGCCGAGGTCGACGTCAAGGTCGTCGCCGATGCCAGCGGCCGGCCGCGGCTCGACGTCGGCACGCCGACCACCTACGTCGACGTGATCGACGAGCACGTCGACGGCGCGAACGTGCTGTCCAGCGCCCAGTTCGAGGTGATCGCCTCGTTCGCCCTGTCGCGCGTGATCGCGATCGGCTCGGGTGCGATCGGCGCGATCCCGCTGCCGTCGCTGGGCGGCGTCGCGGTCACCGATCTCTCGATCGCCGAGCAGACCGGCTACCTCGTGGTCCACGGCAACGTGCAGTAGCCGCGGCGGGAACAGTCCATCCGAGATCCGGCCGAAAGCCGGACATGATCCCCGCCTTCAGCTGCGCCTCCCTCGCATTTTACCTCGGTATGAGTATGCTTTCGAGGATGAAGTGGGAGGCGGTGATGAACGTCCTCGCGGCGCTTGAGGCCGGCGCCGTGGAGTACGTGGTGATCGGGGGGGTGGCCGTAAACTTCCACGGCCTTGCTCGCACGACGGAGGATCTCGACATCTTCATCGCGCCCGACGCCGACAACGTGGCGAGGCTGCGTTCTGCCCTCCACTCGATTTACGACGATCCATCGATCGACGAGATCACCGCGGCCGATCTGTGCGGCGATTACCCGGCGGTACGCTACGTGCCACCCGGTGAGGGCCCGCCGATGGATATTCTCACCAGACTCGGCGACCGTTTTCGTTTTGCCGACCTCGAGCGTGAGCGCTACGATGTGGATGGCCAGCCCGTTTCGGTTGCAACCCCCATGACGCTGTACCGTATGAAGGTCTCGACCATTCGCCCTCTCGATCATGCCGATGCTGCCCGGCTTGCCGAGGCGTTCGGCCTGGACAAGGAGCCAGTGTGACGGTCAAGCGCTATCGCGATGTTGCCGAGATGCCACCACCGTCCCCGGGCGATCCCGCGGATCGTGCAACGTACGCGCGCATCAAGGAGCTGTGGCGGTTCTCGAGCAGGCTCGTCTCGCCGCTCTTCGCGCCGGGCGTCTACCGGTATCGCTCGATCGAGGAGAGCGACACGGCTCGCGAGCGAGCGACCATCGATCGAATGCGCGCGATGCGCGCCGCGCGCGGCCGTTGAACACGTTCCGCTGCCGTACGATCGGACGACCGGCGATGCGGTGGCGTTTGCGAGCGCGCCCGTCCTCCACACCGCGGCCCACGAGGCGGCTCACGTGGTCCAGCAGCGCGCGGGTGTGCAGCTGCTCGGCGGTGTCGGACAGGAAGGCGATGCGTACGAGCAGCACGCCGACGCGGTCGCCGATCTCGTCGTCCAGGGCCGATCTGCCGAGGCGGAGCTCGACCGGCTTGCCCCGGGCCCCGCCGCCGGGAGCCGCGCAACGCAGCACAAGGCGGTGCAGCGTGCGCGACGGCACGCCGTTCGCGGTCGACCCCGCCAAGGACGCCCAGCAGGTCAAGAGCGGCGCCGGCGCGGGCTACTACACCGATCAGCTGTCCCAGTACCGCAATCCGATGTACGCCACCGGGGCGGAGCCGGCGACGGACAAGGACAAGCTGGAGGCGTACGACACTCCGAGCCCGGTGAAGGAACTGAGCAAGGCGAAGAAGGACGCCGACAAGGCGGCCAAGCTCACCGGCAAGAAGTACGAAGGTTGGGGCGAGCACGGCTTTCGCAAGAAGGAAGGCGACGACTGGAAGACCAAGGCCGCCGAGCTCCACGATGCCCCGACCTTGACAACCGACAAGGCCAACTCCGGCATGCTGTTCGAGGCGTGATCGCGATCGGCTCGGGCGCGATCGGCGCGATCCCGCTGCCGTCGCTGGGCGGCGTCGCGGTCACCGATCTCTCGATCGCCGAGCAGACCGGCTACCTCGTGGTCCACGGTAACGTGCAGTACAAGGCCGGCGGCGAACGCCGGCAGCGTCGCGTGCGTGGTCGTGACGCCGTGGCTCAAGCCCTGTGTTTCTGAACCAGGTAGAGGTCCACGGCAGCTCTGAACCCCCGCTGTCCATCGGCGCTCAGCGCATCTCGAATCGCCTGAGAGCCAGGTCCCTCGCTCGTGTGGCCTCGGCTCAGCCCCAGGTCCCCGAAGATCCCCGTGGCGATGTCGCATCCCAGCGTATAGAACACCGAGGGGACATCGGTGCGAAGCTTGGCGACGACCGGATCGACCTTCGCGATGGCCGCTCCCTTGGTCGCCCATTCCAGGTTCCTGTTCCGCTCCAGCGAGAAGTCGACGGCCGTGCTGAATCCGCCCTGTTCGGCCGGCGTCAGACCGTCGTGGATCCGCTGCTTGCCGGGGCCCGGCAACGTTTGCCCCTCTGCGGCCGCCATGCCGATATCGAAGCCTCGTCGACTCGCGCCGACGGGCTCGCGATTGCGGAGCTCGATTGCCAGCGGGTCCAGGTTTGCGATGGCTTCCCCCTTGGCCGCGAGAACGTCCATCATCCCCTTTTGCATGGTTGGCATTGGCATGGGCGGTATACCTCGCGGATAGAGCGTGCCGTTGTTGGCGGCGAACACGGGGGGCGTCACCGCGTTCTTTATATTGTCGATCGCATGTGACGCAGCCTTGCCGACCAGATCCAGGTCGTCTTGATAGCCGACAAACGCCTTGACGATATCGGCGGGCGTCGTCGGGGCGACGAAGTCGTAGCGCGACGGGTTCTGGGAGATGAACTCCATCAGGTTGAGGCCGTCGAGGATCTTGCTGCGCTCCTTCGCACATATGACGAGGACGTCCTGCGCATGCTGGATGTCGGCGGCGTTCGGCGGAATGGGGCCATTCGCGATCGCGATGGGAGCCAGCGTCACCGAGTAGGGCCTGGCGTTGGCCGCAGGCCCGACGCGCTGAAGCAGCCGGAGGCGCCGCTGGCCTCGACATTGATTCCGAGCGCGGTCTCCAGTTCCGAGGTCGTATGGATACGCAACACCTCGAACGTCGTAACGGCCCCACCGGCCCCCGTCACTCCGGACACGTCTCCGCTGACGACCTTGCCCATCGGACTGCCGGTCGCCAGATCGACGCCGACACCGAAGTCATAATTTTCGGTATATGGAACTTTTACTTGAACCTGTGACATATTATTTCCCGGATACAGAGATCATGATTCAATAGTCGTAGAGCATTGCCCGGTGGACCTCGTTGACGAGCTCATCGCGAAGCTGACGGACCGGGGCATCGAGGTCGCCGACGACCATCACGACCGCGATGGCCCGGGTGCTTGCTCCGGTACCCACGCAGGTCACGCTCGCCGAGGCGCCGTTCCGGGTCCCCGTGACTGCCAGGTTGGTTTCCTTCAGCTGGCTCAGGTGCGTCTTCTGTGCGGCGCTGTAGACGAAGGCCATGCACTTCTGCCACGAGCTCGTTTGCACGTCGGTCTTGCTCCAGTAGAAGGCCCAGGCACCGGCGGTGCCCGAGTAGCAGAACACCGAGAGCAGCAGAACGGCGATCGTGATCTTGTTGCGAAATCGCATTGGTATTCCTTTCGAGCGAGAATATCGGCGCGGCTGTGCCGCCGCCCGGTCAGGTGTTGCTTGCTTCCGAAATACGGCTGGAGGAATGGTCGGTAGAATCGACATCACGCGTTCGCCACCGCGACATCGCCAGCCTGGACATCGACGCCCAGGATGGCGAGTTGCTCGAGGACAAAGGCGTTCGGCGGCGTGGTGGCAAACAGGTCGCGGAGCGAAGGTCCCGCCGAGACGACGAGACAGGCGACGCATGCGCAGAGGAAGGCGATCACCAGGACCTCTCCGACGACCTCGGCGGTCTCCAGGACCGCAGCGCCGGCGGTGGGCGTGATCAGACCGGCTGCGAGCGCAGCGGCGACGAACTCGCCGAGGCTCATCTCGGGGTTGATGCCGAGTGCTTCGACCGCGGCATGCATCTGATGGACGAGCTCGAGCACTTCATTGGCTGAGTCGAGGATGGGCGCCGGAAGGTTCTTTCCGGACATGCATGCACCAAAACGAACAGAAAAGTCACTCATGGCTGCCTCCCTATCAATACATATGTTGCGATGCTGCGATCGACAGAAGCACGCTGATCATCCAATCTGCCGCCGATCGTCGGCAGCAGCGTGTGCTTGAATGTCAGTGCGATGTTGCTTGAACGACGGTGCTGCAGATTCTTTTCGGCGTCATCTCCGTCGCCCGCGCCTGGTAGGCCCGCGCGCGATCACCGCGCCCTGGCTCCGCGCGCCATCGCCGCTTCGGGCTCCGCGCGGTCACGTCATCAGGGTCGTCGCTGCAGCGTGGCCGACGAGTATCGACTACGCGAGCCGTTCGATGCTGGCGATGACCTGGTGATGGATCATCGCCAGCGCGACCACCGGGTGGTTCGGTCCCGGCGCAACCAGGCTCGGAAAGTCGTCGCCACCCGGCGGTGGAGGCAGCGGCCCCACGAGGACCCCGGTGGAGACGAGCTCGATGGTGGCCGACATGAGCTTGATGAGGTCCGGGATGCGCCCGCGCAGCCCACCGACGGCGTACGCGACTCTCCCCGCGCCGGTATCGACGGCGTACGCGACGAAGCGGTCGCTGGAGTCGTCGGCGGCGGTGATCACGAAGGTGACGGCGGTGACCCCGGGAGGCCGCGGTTCGTGCTTGGCCGCCGCGTAGTCGGTGTCGGGGGTGGTCGCTGCGATGGTGCAGCCGCTCAGGACGGAGAGAATCTTCATATGGTTTCCGTTCGCGGTGGCTACTGTTGAGAGACGATCACGTCAGAGGGCCAATCAGATGCGGCGGTTCGTGTCCGCCGCAGTCGTTCGTCGCGAAGCGCGATCGCAACCGAGTCACCGTCGGCGACGCGCGCGAGGACGCCTGTGAAGAACGCCGCAGCGTCCACGTCGTTCACCGCAGCGGGACTGGCGACGACTGCGCGTGCGCCGGCGCGCACGAACGCAGATGGAAGGCTCGCGCTGTCATCGAGAAACGGGGCGCCGGCCGCGGCATGGCAGGCGGCGAGGATCACCAGCGGCGCACGGCGGAGCTCGCTCGCCTGGACGTCCGCCGCCGTGAGGGCATAGCGCCCCTGCGGATCGGACGTGAGCGCGAGAAACGACGCGTCGCTGAGGCCGCGATCGACGAAGCCGTGCGTGTGGAACTCGATGATCGACGCGTCGCGCATCGCCGAGATCACGCGGGACAGGGTCGCGGCGGAGCCACGCAGGACGACCGCGTCCGGCACGCCGCTGGCATAGGGGAGGAGCCGCGGCAGCCCGAGGTACGCCGGCGGGTCTCTCGCCGCGCGGTGACGGTATCGAGCTCCAGCATCGCGAGATTGGCGAGCGACTGGTGCACGTAGCGCCGCACGTTGCACGCTCCGGGGTCTCGCTCGAGAGCCTCCGCGAGATACGCGCGCGAGAGCGCGCTGGAGTAGCGAAACCGGCTCGATTCCGCCAGCCGGCCGATGGCGAGTTGCTCGATTCGCCATTCGCCGGTGGCCTGCGCCTCCACCAGCGCATCGTGTGCGTGCCGCTCCGCCTCGGGGAAGCGGTGCAGCACGAGATAGAGATCGGACAGCCCGAGTTCGACGATCAGGTGTCGAGACGCGAGCCCCTCGCGTGCCGCGCGCTCCGCCGCGTGCAGCAGCCGGCGCTCGCCATCCAGGCGATTGCGGGCGGCGATCTCGCGCCTGGCCTCCTCGTGCTCCGCCAGGACCGCGAACCAGGGATCTCCGGTCGCGTTCGCCGCGGTCTGGTAGGCGGCCAGGTGTCGTCCGATGGTGTACGTGCGGCCGAGCAGCCCCATCCAGAGGTCGAGCGTCCCGGGGGTGTGCAGCTGGGCCACGAGCTTCTCGATCGCGTCGCCATCGAGCGAGGTGCTGAGCGCGATGTTGCGAAATACCGCGGCGAGCGGTCCCCGGACGCGAAAGTCTGCGCCCGCGACCGTGCGCACGTAGCGCGTCAGCGCATCACCGCCGTACAGCACATCGACGTGCTGCGCGAGCGGCAGCAGCGCCTCGACCTGGGCACGCGAATCTGCCGCGCGCACGGCGTCGTAGAACAGGTAACGCAACCAGCCACGGGGCGCGTGCGCGGGAGCCACCATCGGGCCCTCTCCCGCGATCCAGCGCTTGCCCACCGCATCCATCGCTTCCCAGGCGAGGCGACGCGGTTCGACCCCGGCGCGGAGATCGGTGGCGCGCTGCGTTGCCTCGGTGCTCCAGCCGGGCTCCCCGGCGGCGGCGACACGGTCGAATTCGCGCGCTGCGGCCAGCGGCAGAGCGAGTCGCGCCAGCGCGAGCGCCCGGTTCCAGCGCGCGGCGGTGTTGTCGGGCTCGTCGGTGAGGACCGCATCGAGCATCGTGAGTGCCCGGTCGAGCCTGGCCTCCGAGCCATCGAGGATCTCGAGCGCCGCTCGATCGGTGTCCACCGATGCCGACCGCTCCGCGCGCGCCAGGTATCGCAGGGCGCCGGCGCGATCGCCGTACAGCAGCGACGCGATCGCGAGGCCGTGCCAGTCGCGCGCCCGCTCGAGCTCCGCCATCTGCGCGAATGGTGCGTCGCCGCGGACGACCTCGCCGCGCGACACCTCGTACGGACGATGCGCGGCGGCACCCGCATACGCGAGGCGCACCTCGACCGTGCGATGGGCGGGGATGTTCGCGAAGGCGGCGCCCTGGGCTGTCGCTGGCTGCCGGTGCCACATGGGAACCAGCACGGCGGCGGCGGCGACCGCCAGCGCGATCGCAGCAGCGAAGGCTGCTTCGCGGCTTGACCGCCGCCGCTGGACGCAGACCCTGGATCAGAGCGAGCAGTTGCTGAACGAGCGGCTCCATGACAACGCCTCCGTCTGCGGGGACGACCCCGGTGTTGCCGTCAGCGTTTGTCCGCTCACAGCTCGAGGGCGACGAGCACCATGCTCGCTGCCGCTACTGGACGCGACACGATGGAGTCAAGACGAGGCGCCCGGCGACCGCGCGCGGTTGAACGGACGGAAACACGACCCGGCCGGGATCCTCCAGAATGTGCCCGCGAGGATTCTGCGAGATCTCCGACGCGGCGACTTCTGCGCGGCGCTGCGCGACCAAGCGATACCACTCCAGGACCGCTGCTGGATTCGAAGCGCGTTGCTGACAGCTCGCAAGAAATCCGGCCGCGCGGCTGCGGTGAAAGGCGGCAGTGCGCTGCGGGTCCGCCAGGTTGCTGAGCAGCTCCGCAGCGGCCGCTCCCTCCGCGGCTCGAAGCGCATCCTGAAACCGCATCGCGAAGCCGGCTCCGCCGGCGGGAACCAATGTCAGCAGGTCACACCGTCGGCGGGAGAACACGGGATTGGTGAAGTCCACGGCGAGCACGTCGGCGACGAACTCCTCGTCCACGACGCCTTGCTCGATCAAGGCATCCACAGCGACGATGTCGGAGTGCGCCTTCACGGGGGTCAGCCACGCGTGATCAGCGTCTGTCGGGCTCCGCGTGCCAGGTAGGCTCGCATGCAACGACTGCAGGGCAGCGTCGTAGTGCTGCCATGGAATGGCAATATTCGCGGTGGCGAGCCGGCGGTCGGCGAAGAACGTCGCTGGAATGCGCACAGCGGGCCTGTGATCGTCGGCGGGATCGGAATCGGATTCGATGTTCAGCTCGACCGGACAGAACAGCGGCCGGAGCCGTTCCTGCATGCTTCGCGCGGCGAGCACCCGCTGATAGCCCGGGCTATCGGCGAGTCGCCGGGCCGACGCGACGACGAGCCTGGACAGCTCGCCGCCATCGACCAGCTTCGCGATCCGCCCGCTCACGAACGGATCGGGTCGCAGCGAGCCGAGCGGAAGGTGACGAGTCCCGACAAACCAATCGTTGTGGGGCGCCGCGAGCTCCTTCTGCACCAGGCCGCCGTTGACGTGGCACCCGGAGCAACGCAGACGTGGCCCGAACGGTCCCGCAGTCCCGGTTCGGTTGCGATGTAGCAGCTGGATATCGTCAAGGATGTCTTTCGAATCGCCGCGATAAGACCAGCCGTCATCGTCGAGCTCATAGAAGTTGTAGAACTGCTTGCCGGGGTCCCACGCGATCGCTTCGATGACGAGAGAGCTCTGGTTGGCCACGAGCTGTCCATCGCCCGAGGCCGTGGTGAAGTGGCCGAACACGAGGTCGCCTCGGGCGATCGTCAGGCCCGCGGACGAAGCCGCGGCCGCGGTCGAAACGATCTCGAAGATGAAGAATGCCCCAGGCGCGGGATTGTGGAACCCGACGAAGTTCACCATGGTGGGTTCCAGGCTCGACCCCATGCCTTCGAGCATCTTGCCAAGCTCCTGCGCATTCCGCGGACAGGCAGTCTGCAGCGATAGCACGCGCGCCAGTGGATCCTTCGGAGCGGGAGTCGGCAACTTGCTGGGAACGCACGCCGCCTGGGACGTGCCGCCTGCAGCCAGGATGACCGTCGCAAGCGCGCCCATCAGGAATGCGAGACTGAGTCTGGGACTGGACATGGTGATATTCTCCTGTGGTTCGTGGCACTCGAGGTCGGCGAAGACGTACTCGCACGGCGAGTCCGCATGATCGCTTCAGAATCGAGCGCCTGATTCGGCGCTCCATTGATATTGAACGACCGCAGCGGCGATTGTTTTCGGTTCGATCGAGGGTGCCGCGCAGATCGAGCCCGCCTGGCCGCGATCAATGCGAGATCTTCAGAGACTATCTATCGCTGCGCGATGAGCCCTTGCGAAGGCGATCATCGGATCCTCGGCACCTGGGCCTGCGCCGAACGACAACGCGCCCGCTGCGAGGACACTCCTGCGTGCTGCGAGTGGCGGCGGCGGTGGCGGTACTCTGCCGCCGAGTGGTCCGGTGAATCTGGTGGCGCCGATGAGCCTAAAGGCAATCGTGTTCGCGATGTCGACCATCAGACCGTCGAAGTCAGAGATCTTCCCCGCGATGGAGAATAGCCCACGACCATCTCCATCTGTGGTGATGCCATGGGCGACAAGCCGGTCATCAGCAACATCGGGCACGGCGATCACGAACGTGATGGCGCGGACGTCCCCGGGCCACAGTTTCTGCTCATGCTCGCTGCCAGTCACTGCCTTGTCGGCACTGGCGCTCACGACCGATAGAATCCTCATGTTGCTCCCGTTCGCGATAGGTCATTGATAGACAACTACATCCAGGAACCAGTCGGACGACTTCGCCGCCACCCGCAGCATCCGCTCGTCTCGGACAGCGACCGCCGGGGACGCGCCCTTGGCGATGCGCGCGCGCACGGCCCCGAAGAAGGCGTCGGCGTCGGCGTCGTTCACGGCAGTGGGGCTGGCGAGCACGGCAGCCGCCCCCGCGCGCATGAACGCGAGCGGAAGGCCGACATTCTCGTCGAGAAACGGCGCACCGGCCGCGGCCTGGCAAGCGGCGAGGATCACGAGCGGCGCGCCGCGGAGCTCGCTCGCCTGGACGTCCGCCGCGGTCAGGGCGTAGCGCCCGTCTGGTTCCGGCGTGAGCGCGAGAAACGACGCGTCGCTGAGGCCGCGATTGACGAACCCATGGGTGTGGAACTCGATGACCGATGCATCGCGCATCGCCGACACGACGCGGGCAGGCGTGGCGGCGGAGCCGCGCATGACGACCGCGTCCGACACGCCGGTGTGCGGAAACAGCCGCGGCAGCCCGAGGTACGCAGGGGGATCTGCATCGCTGACGACGAGGCGATGCCCGGGACGCACGGGGTGCGGGCCCGCAGAACCACGCAGGCGGTAGCTCCACGCGATCGGCCCCGGCAACAACCTCGCCGCGCCTGTCAGCGGTGGCCGCGCGAGCACCGCCACCTCCGCGCAGCCATCGAGTCGTCGCACCAGGGCAGCCGGGATCAACGAGGACGCAGCGATGTGGGGCGACGACCGTGCGTGGGTGTACGCACCCGTGGTGGCGCCGTCCGGGCCACGCACCACCACGATGGCCCGCTCGTCCTCGTTGGCCACACCGACGACGCAGCGATCCGGGGGCGAACCACCGAGCTCTTCGGCGAGCAGCGCGAGCACCGCGTCGTACTCGCCCGCCCGCCCGGCGTCGAGCGCGAGGATCGAGAAGCTGTACGCGCGCGCCTTCGTGCTCGCATCGTCGGTGCGCCCGGCGACCGCCGCGATCGCTCGCCGGAGCAGCGCCTGCCCCGCCGTGCGATCAAACTCGATCACGAGGCGACCCTCGACGTGGTCCGCAAGGGCGAGTTGGCCGACGTCGCGCGAGGCCGCGCGGAGCGCTGCGAGTTGCTGTCGGATCGCTCGCGCCTCCGCCTGGGTGCCGTCGAACCGATAGAGGTCCGCCCATGTCAGCGCTGCCAGGACATTGAGTGGCTCACCGCAGCGCGGCGCCGCGGCCACCTCTCGCCGCGCCGTTGCGATGTCGAGCTCCATCATGGCGAGATTGGCGAGCGACTGGTGCACGTAGCGATTGGCGTCACAGGGCACGGGGTCCCGCTCTCGCTCGAGAGCCTCGGTAAGGTAGGCGCGGGCAACGGCGCTGGAATATCGGAACCGCCTCGTCTCTGCGAGCTGGTAGATCGCCAGTTGCTCGATGCGCCACTCGCGCGCGGCCTGCGCTTCCGACAGCACTTCGCGCGCATGCTGCTCCGCCTCGGGGAGGCGGCGCAGCAGGAGGTAGAGCTTGGAGATGTCGAGCTCGATGAGCGACCGCTGATAGTCGAGCCCGTGCCGCGCCGCGCTGTCCGCCGCATGGAACAGCAGGCGCTCGCCGGCCAGATGATTGCCGGCATCGATCTCGCTCCTGGCCTCCTGGTGCTCGGCCAGCACCGCGAACCAGGGGTCACCGGTCGCGTCGGCGAGGGTGCGGTAGTCGCCGAGGTGTCGACCGATCGTGCGCGTGTAACTCCGGATCCCCATCCACAGGTCCATCGCCCCGGCGGTGCGCATGCGCGCCGCGAGCGCCTCGGTCGCCTTGTCGTCGAGCGTCGAGCGGCCTAGCGCGACGTCGCGGAACGCCGCGGCGAGCGGCGCGCGGACGCGAAAATCTGCCGCCGCGACGCCGCGCGCGTATCTGGTCAGCGCATCGCCGCCGTACAGCGCGTCGAGCTGTCGGGCAAGCGGCAGTAACGCTTCGACCCGCGCGCGAGAATCCGCGGCGCGCACCGCGTCGTAGTACAGGTGGCGGAGCCAGCCGCGGGGAGCGTCTGTGGGAGGCACGATCGGGCCATCGCCGGCGATCCAGTGGGTGCCGGCTGCGTCGGTCGCTTCCCAGGCACTGCGACGCGGCGCGACTCCGGCACGGAGATCGTTGGCGCGGAGCGCGGCCTCGGCGCTCCATCCGGGCTCACCAGCGGCGGCGACCCGGTCGAATTCGCGCGCGGCCGCCAGCGGCAGATCGAGTCGCGCGAGCCCCAGCGCGCGGTTCCAGCGGGCCGCAGTGTTGTCGGGGTTGGTGGTGAGCACCGCGTCGAGCAGGGCGAGCGCCCGCTCGAGCGCGGCCTCCGATCCATCGAGGATCTCGAGCGCCGCGCGGTCGGTGTTCACCGGGCCCGAGCGCCCTGCGCTCTCGAGGTAGCGGGCGGCGCCGCTGCGATCGCCGTACAGGAGCGACGCGACCGCGAGGCCGTGCCAGTTGCCCGCACGCTTGAGCTGCTCCATCTGCGCGAATGGCACGTCCTCGCGGACGATCTGCCCGCGAGATACCTCGTACGGGCGATGCGTAGCGGCGTCGGCATAGCTGAGCCGCACCTCGATGGTGCGGTGGGCCGGCATGTTCGCGAAGGCAGACACCTGGGTCGCGGGGTCTCGCCCCCACACGAGAACCAGCGCTGCCCCGGCCGCGACGGAGATGATCGCCGCGGCGTAGCCGGCGCGGCGCGACCGCGGCCGCATCGCTCCCCGCCGAGCAGGGGAATCGATCGGCGGCGGAGCGCCCTCGGCGGCGGACGACGCGAGCGCGCTCTCGTCGCACGCCGAGATCAGCTCGAGGAGTCGCGGCATCTCGGCGGCGCACGCCTCGCACGAGGCGAGGTGCTCGCGAAACCGCTCGGCATCGTCGTCGCGAAGCTCGCCGTCAACGAAGTCGTGCAGCTTGTGGCACTCGAGGTTAATCACGTTCGTCATCCAGCTTTGCCAATCCGAGGAGCCGGTAGAGGGTCTTGCGGGCCAGACGCAGGCGCGTTCCGACGGTGTTCGGAGGGATCCCCAGGCGTTCGCCGATGTCGCGGTAACGCAGGCCTTCGACGGCCTTCATGGTGAGCAAGCCGCGCAGTTCGGGCGACAGCTGCGCCATCGCGGCGTCGACCTCCTTGCGCTCGAGAGTCGCGTGAGCCGGCGCAGGCGGCGCGGCCACCTCATGCCATTCTTCGAACGCGACCTCGCGCGACCGCCGCCGGTGCTTCTGCCCGTCCCGGTAGCGGTTGACCATGATGGTCATCAGCCAGCCCCGGATGTTCGAATCGGGGCGCAGACGCGAGAAGTGCTGCAACGCGCGGACGAGCGTGTCCTGGACCAGGTCGTTGGCCTCGTCGGCGCTGCGGCAGAACTGCAGGGCGCGGTCGTGAAGCTGGCGCTGGTGGACGAGGACCAGCCGAGCGAAGCCCGGGCCGGCCGCATCGTCCGCCATCTTGTCCACCGTCGATGCCTCGCCGCCGGGACCACCTTCCGGAAGCGGCGCGAGCCTGGCACGCGTGCCTTCACCGGTCAACCGCATCTCCGCCGCCCGTCGCATCTCTGGTTGAACGACGCAGGTCCCGCCTATTTTCGGGAATGCGCCGATCGCCGGGCGGCGGCTGACACATCGGGTTCTGGTCTTCGTGAAGCCGGAACGGTCGTCCGCTGGCACCGTGCTGGTTTCCGCCTCCACTGGACTGGCGCTCCCGCCGCAGCCATGGGGGCCGGCCCCGTGTGGGGGGGCCGGCGCGGCCCTGGTCAGCGTGGCGTGCTGGGATGGTCGATCGCGGGGTGGACCTCCCAGAACGCGCCACGATCGGGATACATCGCCATCTCGAAGCCCTCGGCGATCGCACGCGCGTGAAATCGCAGCGCGTCGTCGCGCCGCGGGAACACGATGCGCACGGCGGCGACCGGGGTGCCGTCGCGCAGCGCGCGGGCCGCGGCGATGGTGCGCAGCTGCGACCAGGCGATCTCGTCGATCACGCCGCCGGGATGGACCACCAGCGCCTTGTAGCCGACGCGGTTGCTCGTGTCGTAGAGCGTGAACGGCGGGCGCGCGACCGGCGCCAGCGGTGCCACGCGGCGATCGCCGTGCTCGTTCCATCCGCTGGCCACCGTGGTCGGGACCAGCGGGGTCAGCCAGCGCTCGTGCGCGGATCGGGCGGCCGCCATCGATTCGCGGCTCGCCAGGTTGCAGTCGACGCTGGCGCTGCCGGACAGGCCACCGTCGAGCGCGCCGGTCTGGACGTGGTAGGTAGCGGAGCCGGAGACGGTGCCGCTCACGATCGGCGTCGAGGCCGGGAAGACGAAGTCGCGCTCGGCGGTGAGCGAGACGGTGTCGAGCTGGTTGTTGACGATGCTGATCCCGGCCAGCTCCACGGGCCCGCCGTCGAGGATGTCGGCGTAGTCCTCGGCACTCCACGGTTTCGGGCTCGAGCTCTTGTAGTAATAGATCGCGTCAGGAATTCTCGGCCGCGAGGCGGGTTTCACAGGGTCGTGCCGGCCTCGATGATCAGCCCTGACGAGAGACTTGATCTGAACGGGTGTTCAGTCATACCATCGCACCGTGATCGCGCCGCGGATCTGCTGCCTCGATCTCGACACGTTCTTCGTGTCGGTCGAGCGGCTGCTCGATCCGAGCCTGCGCGGCAGGCCGGTCGTGGTCGGCGGGCGGCGGGGTGGCCGCGGCGTCGTGACCTCCGCGAGCTACGAGGTGCGCGGGTTCGGCGTGCACTCGGGCATGGCGATCCGCGAGGCCTCGCAGCGTGCGCCGGCGGACGCGGTGTTCGTGCCCGGGCACGGCGAGGTGTACACCGACTACTCACAGCGAGCGCGCGAGATCGTCGAGCGGTTCAGCCCGGTGGTGGTCGCGGCGAGCATCGACGAGCACTACCTCGACTTCTCCGGCTGCGAGCGCATGTACCGCCGGCGCGGCGACGCGGACGACGACGCGACGATCCTGCGCGTGGTCCGCGAGATCACCGGGACGATCGACGGTGAGCTCGGGCTGCCGGCGAGCGCGGGCATCGCGACGAGCAAGCCGATGGCCAAGGTCGCGAGCGCGCTCGCCAAACCCGAGGGCGTGCTGCTGGTGGCGGCGGGCCGGGAAGCCACCACGCTGGCGCCGCTGCCGGTGCGCAAGCTCCCCCGGATCGGCCCGGTGTCGGAGGCGCGGCTGCGCGCGCTCGGGATCGAGACGCTCGGGCAGCTCGTCGATGCGCCCGAGGCGTTGCTGCGCCCGATCTTCGGGGCGTACACCGCGGGGATCCGGTGCGCCGCGCGCGGCGAGGGCGCGGACGACCTCGGCCGCGAGCGGCCGGCGTTTCGCGAGCACGACCCGCACGGCGCACACGTCGGGTCGATCTCCAACGAGCGCACGTTCGTCGAGACCGGCGCCGACACCGCGCGCGAGGTGCTGTCGGGGCTGTGCGAGCGCGTGGCCGCCCGGGCGCGGCGGCGCGGCGTCGTCGCGGGCCAGGTCACGCTCAAGCTGCGGTACACCGA
>JBGQCL010000113.1:0-27157 GCA_041495365.1 Kofleriaceae bacterium
CACACGGATCCGGATCCACTGGATCACGATCTCGCCGCGACCACCCTCGTCCGGTGGATCCACGCCGCCGCCGAAATTGGATCCATCCAAAGCCGCCGCCAAAGCGCGGTGACCCGTTGACGCCGGGCCGCGGGCGCTTCATCGTAGTCACTGATGCCAACGTACGAGTATCATTGCAACGCCTGTCACCGCGAGTTCGAGTACCAGCAGAAGATGAGCGAGGCGGAGCTCGTCCGCTGCGAGGCCTGCGGCGAGGACAAGCTGGAGCGACTGATCTCGTGGACCTCGGTGCGGTCGGCGCCGGGCGTCCGAGCCGTCCATTACTCCGCGAACAGGATGGAGGGAGCGCCCCGGTTCGACCGCAGCCAGGCGCAGCGGTTCACCGGCACGGAGCCGGCCGAGCCGAGCGGCAACGAGTCCGCCAGTGCGGCGGCGACGAGCGACACCGGCTCCGGCGACGAGAGTCCGTAGCCACCGGGCGTGGCCTCGAACGTTGATCGAGGCTGCAGTTCTGCGAAGATACGGGCGCGCCCGGGCTACAGGCAGAACGCGGTGCGGAACGCGGCGACCTCGTCCTGCGACGTCGTGGTGGGGCAGAGTTGCTTCGCGCCGGGGTCGCGCGCGATCGGCGAGCCGAGCGTGCACGGGACGGTGTCGTCGGGCTGGCAGCCGTTGGCCCAGTTGCACATGCAGTCGCGGGTGTCGGTGGTCGCGGTCAGGCCGAGCCCGAAGCCGATCGCGCCGATCGTGGTGTTGATCGCCCGCTGGCCGGTGACGTTGTCGGCGATCCACGCGACGTCGTTGGGGCGGGCGTCGCCGCAGTCGAGCTGGTTGACCGCCGCGCTGAAGTTCGAGCCGACCGTGCTCGCGTTGCCGCCGTACACGATCATCACGTAGTTGCCGGTGCTCGGCCGGGTCCGCGTGACGGTGATCGGGAATCGCGCCAGCTGCCGGGTGACGCCGTCGACGATGGTCTGGATCGCCAGGTCTCGGCCGGTGTCGGTGAGGCGGAAGGGGGGCGCCAGGCCGGCCGGAATGTTCATCCACTGCGCCTGGTCGAGCGCGGCGTCGCTGGGGCCCTGGATCAGCAACTGGCCGTCGAAGTTGAGGTAGACCGCGCGGCGCGAGCACCCCGTGGGCCCGGCATCGCCGGCGCTGCCGGTGCCGGTGCCGGCGTCGGGCGTGGTGATGCCGCCCAGGCTGGGATCGCGGCCGTCCGAGATCTGCGCACTGCAGCCGCTGCATAGCGCAGCTGCGAGCGCGATCTGTGCCGGCCTCATGAACGCGACTATGCGACTTGTGACAGCGCGACGACAACTGGGAGCACGTGCCCCAAGGGGTGGGTCTGTCCTCCCAGGGGGCCGGCCGCCGGGGGCGCGCTCCCGCCACGGCAGGCCGGCGCCGCGGCGTATCCGTCGATCGGACGCGGTCTGACCACGTGGACGACGCGGTGCGCCGCGGGGTGCAGCGCGGCGCAACAACGAGTACGTTCGCCTCGCCATGGCCCGCATCAACGAGCACTACGCCAAGCTGCCCGCGAGCTACCTGTTCCCCGAGATCGGCCGGCGGGTCCGCGCCTATCAGGCCGCGCACCCCGACGCCAGGGTGATCCGGCTCGGCATCGGCGACGTGACCGAGCCGCTCGCCCCGGCGATCGTCGAGGCGATGCACGCCGCCGTCGACGAGATGGGCCGGCGCGAGACGTTCCGCGGCTACGGCCCCGAGCAGGGCTACGACTTCCTGATCGACGCGATCCGCGAGCACGACTACGCCGCGCGCGGCCTGGCGGTCGGCGCCGACGAGGTGTTCGTCAGCGACGGCTCCAAGTGCGACAGCGGCAACATCCAGGAGATCTTCGCGCTCGCCGCGCGGATCGCGGTCACCGATCCGGTCTACCCGGTCTACGTCGACTCCAACGTCATGGCCGGGCGCACCGGGCGGATCGGACCGGACGGCCGCTACGCCGGGCTGACCTACCTGGTCGGCAACGAGGCCAACGGGTTCCAGCCCGAGCCGCCCCCGGACCGGGAGGGTCCGGTCGACGTGGTCTACCTGTGCTCGCCCAACAACCCGACCGGCACGGTCGCGACCCGCGCCCAGCTCGAGCGCTGGGTGCGCTGGGCCAAGGTGCACGACGCGATCCTCCTGTTCGACGCGGCGTACGAGGGCTACATCGCCGACCCGGCGCTGCCGCACTCGATCTACGAGATCGACGGCGCCCGGGACTGCGCGCTCGAGCTGCGCAGCTTCTCCAAGCGCGCCGGGTTCACCGGCGTGCGCTGCGCGTTCCTGGTCGTGCCCAGGGACGTCACCGGGACCGATCCCGACGGCCAGCGCGTGTCCTTGAACGCGCTGTGGTCGCGCCGGCACTCGACCAAGTTCAACGGCGCGTCGTACGTCGTGCAGCGCGGCGCGGCGGCGGCGTACTCGCCCGCCGGCCTGGAGCAGACCCGGGCGCAGATCGCGTTCTACATGGAGAACGCGCGCCTGTTGCGCGACGGGCTGGTCGCCGCCGGGTTCACGGTGTTCGGCGGGGTCCACGCGCCGTACCTGTGGCTGCGGACGCGCGACGGCGCGAGCTCGTGGGCGTTCTTCGATCGCCTGCTCGCCGAGGTCCAGATCGTCGGCACGCCGGGCGCCGGGTTCGGCCCGGCCGGTGAGGGCTACTTCCGGCTGTCGGCCTTCAACTCGCGGGCGAACATCGAGGAGGCGATCGCCCGGATCCGCCGCGGCTTCGGCCGCTAGGGCGCCATGCGGTGGAGCATCGAAGCCGCGGGGCACGCCGAGCGCGCGCCTGCCCACGCGATGATGGTGCGCCGGTCCGGCAGCGGCCCGGAGCTGGTGTGGATCCACGGCCTCGGCGAGCAGTCGCGCAGCCTCGATGCGATCGCCGCCCACCCCGCGCTCGCCGGGTTCGCGCACGTGCTGATCGACCTGCCGGGCTACGGCCGCTCGCCGTGGCCGGAGCAGGCGGACGACCTGGAGCAGCTCGCCGACCGGCTCGCCGGCTGGATCGGCGACCGCCGGCCCGCGCTGATCGGCCACTCGATGGGCGGCGTGCTCGCGACCCTGATCGCCGAGCGGATCGCGGTGCGCGCGGTGATCGACGTCGAGGGCAACCTGTCGCGCGGCGACTGCACGCACAGCGCAACGGCCGCCGCGTACTCGCTCGACGACTTCGTCGCCCACGGCTTCGCCGCGATGCGCGCCGAGGTCTACGACGGCGGCAGCACCGACGTGGCGCTGCGCGGTTACCACGCCGCGATGACGATGGCCTCGCCGCGCGTGTTCCACCACCACGCGCTCCAGCTGGTCGCGATGAGCGAGCCCGAGACCCTGGTCGTCCGGCTCGCCGCGCTGCGCGCGCCGGTGCTGTTCGTCGCCGGTGGTCTCCCCGGCGGGATCTGCGAGCGCAGCCGCGCGCTGCTCGATCGCCACGCGGTGCGCTGGGTCGGCATCGAGCCGGCGGGCCACTGGGTCCACATCGACCAGCCCGACCGGTTCGCCGCCGCGGTCGCGGAGTTCCTGGGCTCGCGACCGGAATAGCCTCGTTCCGAGCGTAGTACGATCGGGCATGGCGCTGGTCATCCGCACGTTCGCCCGGCGCGACGAGGACGCGGTCGTCGCGCTGTGGCGCGCCGCCGGGCTGACCCGGCCGTGGAACGATCCGCACGCCGACATCGCGCGCAAGCTCGCGGTGCAACCCGAGCTGTTCCTGGTCGGCGAGCTCGACGGTGAGATCGTCGCGAGCGCGATGGCCGGTCACGACGGGCACCGCGGCAGCCTGTACTACCTCGCGGTCAGCCCCGGCCACCAGCGCTGCGGGCCGCAACCGTGAGCCGCCGGTCCCGATGACTTCGTGGTGCTTGCAAGCCGGACTCGACGATGAACGCGGTGGGATTGCCCCAGTTCGGACGGAGCTCACAGCTCCAGTACGCGAACCGCCTTTGTCGAGCTGGCGAACTCGAGGATCTCCGTGTCTGCCGTGACGAGTGAAGCGCCTAGCCGTCGAGCCGTGGCGACGATGATGCGATCCGCAGCGTCGGCGTGATCCCAGGCGAGGTCGACCGCGTCCACCGCGATCGCCGGCTCGAGCGACGCGACGACGGCCGACAGCGCATCGAGCGCACCCCGGATCCATTCGAGCAGGTCGCCAGCGATCTTGATCCGTCCTCGACGGACTCCGAGCGCGATCTCCCAGGGGGTGATCGCTGAGATGAACAGCTCGTTGTCGCGACCGGCCGCTTCGATCCGCCTGCCGATCTTCGCAGGAGTGCGGATTCCCAGATGAGCCCAGATCAGCGCGTGGGTATCAAGCACCAGCATCCCATGGCTCTCCTGCCCCCAGCTGGAACAGCTCCTCATCCGAGCAGAGGATCTCGATCGAGCCCCGCCCCTTGCCCAGCCCACGGGGCTTGCCGTGGTCCGGTACCAGGCGCGCCATGATCTTGCCGCGCTTGGTGATGATGACCGGCTCCCCGGTCTCGGCCACACGATCGATCAGCTTCAGGCAGGTGGCCTTGAACTTGACCGCGCTTACTTTCATAGGACCAGTATATGTGGTCCTTTCGCTCCCCGCAACGCGCGCGAGCCGTCAGCGGTCGCTGCCGGACGGCTCCGGCGCCGGATCGGCCGTGGCCGCGGAGGGCGGAGCGGGTCCGGGTGCGGGCTGGACAGCGGGCGGCGGGCTCTCGGGGGCGGGCGCGGCAGGAGCGGGCGCGGCGGGCTCGGCGGGCGGTGCGTCTTCGGAGCGCGGGGCAGCCGGATCGGGGGCCGGTGGGGGCGCCGCGGCGGCGGGTTCGTCGGCCGGCTCGGCGGCGGCTGCCGCGGCGCGCTCGACCTCGCGATCGGGCAGGACGCGCTCGTCGGGGGCGCCGACCTCGTCGAGCGCGGCGCGCTCCTGGGCGGCGCCGATCAGGCCCTGCAGGCGCAGGCACCGGATCAGCCGCACGGCCTTCCGGGTCAGCTCGGGGTCGCGCACGCCGGGCGCGCGGGTGATCGGGTTGGGCAGCGCGATCGCGAGCCGGACCGCCTCGGCCGGGGACAGCGCGGCGGCCGGGTGGTGGAACCAGGTGCGCGCGGCGGCCTCGGCGCCGAACACG
This sequence comes from Kofleriaceae bacterium, assembly GCA_041495365.1. Classification (GTDB taxonomy): domain Bacteria; phylum Myxococcota_A; class Polyangia; order Haliangiales; family Haliangiaceae; genus JABFXX01. The sequence goes on from JBGQCL010000113.1 coordinate 5,103, forward strand.
CCGTCGCCCCACTCGACGAGGTTGAGGTAGAGCTCGAGCATGCGCTGCTTGGACAGGTGATCCTCGAGCGCGAACGCGATCAGGACCTCGCGCGCCTTGCGCAGCAGGCTCCGCCGCGGGGACAGGTAGAGGTTCTTGGCGAGCTGCTGGGTGATCGTGCTGCCGCCGATCGACATCGCGCCGCGGTTCCAGTCCGCGGAGATCGCGTGCTCCAGGGCGTGCCAGTCGACGCCGTCGTGGCGGTAGAAGTTGTAGTCCTCGGCGTAGATCACGGCGGCGCGCAGGTAGCGCGAGATCGCCGCGAGCGGGCGCCACTGCCAGCGCAGCTGGAACTGCCGGCCGGCGGCCTCGGCCTCGCTGCGCCGCAGGTCGATGAACGCGGTGGAGGTCGGGTTCTCGGCGGCGAGCCGCGCGGTGTCGGGGACGGAGCACCACAGACCGAGCGCGGCGATCGCGGCGGCGATCGCGACCGGCTCGGCGGCGCGCGCGACGCGGCGCGGCCAGCGGCGCTGCCGAGGCGGCGGAGGCGGGGGTGGCGAGGGCTCCACGGCCGGATAGTAGCGAGTCCCTCGGGCGGCGCGATATCGTGGCCGGCGTGCGGGTGGTCGCGATCGTCAACAGCAACGCGCCGCGCGTGCGGGGCGGCGTGCGCGCGGCGCTGGAGCGCGCGCTGCCCGGCGGCGTCCGGCTCACGACGTCGCTGGACCACGCGCGCGCGGTGATCCACGCCGAGGTCCGCCGCGGGCTGGACCTGATCGTGCTCGGCGGGGGCGACGGCACGGTGGTGATGGGGCTGGCGCTGGTCGCCGAGGCCTGCCGCGGCGCCGGGCGGCCGGAGCCGGCGATCGGCGTGCTGCGGCTGGGCTCGGGCAACGCGATCGCCGACGCGGTCGGGGCGGGCGGCGACGCGGCCGGCGACCTGGCGCGGCTGGTCCGCGGCGACGGCGCGTGGCGCCGCGTGCCGCTGATCGAGGCGCTCGGCGTGCGCGCGCCGTTCGTCGGGCTCGGGGTCGACGCCCAGCTGCTCGAGGACCACCGGGCGGTGGGCCGGGTGATCGACCGCGTGCCGGGGGCTCGGCGGCTCGGCGGCGGCGCGCGCTACGCGCTGTCGGTCGCGCTGCGCTCGCTGCCGCGGTTCGCGCGCGGGGCGCGGGCCCACGCGGTGGTGGTCAACCTCGGGGCGCCGGCGATCGAGATGGCGCGGACCGGGCCGACCGGGCGCGAGGTCGCCGCCGGCGGCGTGCTGTGGCGAGGCGCGTGCACGCTGATCGCCGGCGCGACGATCCCGTTCTTCGGCTTCGGGCTCAAGATGTTCGCGTTCGCGGGCGCGCGCGGCGATCGGTTCCAGCTGCGCTGCGGCGACGCCGGGCTGCTCGAGATCCTGCGCCGCGCGCCGGCGGCGTTCCGCGGCGAGTACTTCTCGGCGAACGTCCACGACTTCCTGTGCGATCGGGTCGCGATCGAGCTCGACGCCGAGTCGCCGGTCGAGGCCGGCGGCGAGCTGCTCGACCGCCGGCGCCGCGTCGAGCTCGGGCTCGCCCCGCCGGTGACCCTGGTCGCGCTCGACGGCGCTAACCCGTGACCCGGGCGGGCGGATCGCTGCGCTCGGCGGCGAGCGCCCCGGCGAAGAACGCCGAGCGCTCGGCGAGCGTCGCGACGTAGCCGCGGACGTCGTCGCGCGCGCCGGCCGGCAGGTCGGCGAACGCGACGACGTGCTCGTCGGGCACGTAGCGGAACGTGAAATTGACCCGGCGCGTGCGGAACCCGGCGATCGCCGGCGGCAGGTCGAGCGCGTGCTTGTCCTCGACCCGCTGCACGCGGTGGAGCAGGTCGTCCTTCCAGCGCGGACCGCCGAACGCCTGGAGCGAGCCGTCGTCGAGCCACTCGGTGCGCACCGGCGGGGCGTCGGGCGCGCCGCGCCGCACGAACTGGAACCGCGCGCGCTCGCCGAGCGACAGCGATCCGACCGGGCCGGGCTCGAAGTCGCGGTGGTCTCCGACCCGCGCGGCGTCGACCACGCGATCGCCGTCGATCCGGTCGCCGTAGAAGTTGACCAGGCAGGTGTTGAGCCGCCAGCGCCGCGGCACGGCGCGCGGCGGGAAGCCGCCGTGGACGCGGCGCTCGATCCGGGCGGCCAGCCGGGCCAGCACCGGCGGGAATGGCTCGGCGGCGACCGCGACGCCGTGGGTCCGGCGCGGCGGCTCGTAGTAGCCCAGGCACGCGAACTGCCAGTTGCCGAGCCAGTACACCGGCCGGAGCAGCGGGCGCTGCGGGCGGCCGGGCGGCAGCGGCCGGCGCGTCGAGTACCGCAGCTCCCAGAGCGGGACCACGGTGGCGAGCCAGGCGAGGATCTCGTCGCGCGCCGGGGCGTCGATGAAGCCCGGCTCGTAGACGTAGCACGGGTCGGTCACGGGCGGACGCGGCGGCACGACGCGGCAGTCTACTGTTTCGGCGCCGGTTTTCGACCCGCCAGGCGTCCGGACGCAACCCGGCGAGGGCCGCGCCGATACCCTGGGATGCTGACTGGAATGCTGCCTGGGATGCTGGATGAGATGATGGACTGGATCTTCCGGCCGCAGTGCGCGGCGTGCGGGGCGCCCCCCACGGGGGTTCCCTCGGGCCAGGGAGGCGCGGGGCCCCTTCCCCGCGCTCGATCGAGCGCCCTCGGTCGCGCGACGCCGCTGTGCCCGGCGTGCAGCGCGTCGCTGGTCGAGCTCGGCCCGGCGTGCCCGCGGTGCGCCGAGCCGACCGGCGAGCATGCGGTGACCTGCCGGCGCTGCGCCGTGGCTCCGCTGCCGCTCGACGGGGTCGTGGCGGCGTGGCGGTTCGGCGGGCAGCTCGCGTCGGCGATCCGCCGGCTCAAGTTTGCCGGCCGCGCCCACATCGCGCGCGACGTCGCCCCGCTGTGGGCGCCGGTGCTCGCCGCGGCGGTCGCCGAGCTCGACGCGATCGTCGTGCCGGTGCCGCTGCACTGGCGTCGGCGCTGGACCCGCGGCTACGACCACGCCTGGCTGCTCGCGCGGCACGCCTGCGCGCTCGCCGGGATCGCCGCGCCGGTCCGCGCGCTGCGCCGGGTCCGCCACGCGCCCGCGCAGAGCACGCTGACGGCCGCCGAGCGCGCGCGCAACGTGCAGGGCGCGTTCGCGGCCCGGTCCGCCGGCGCGATCGCGGGGCGCGCGGTGGTGCTGATCGACGACGTGATGACCACCGGCGCCACGCTGGCCGCCGCGGCCCGGCCGCTGCGCCGCGCCGGGGCGACCTCGGTCACCGCGCTCGTGCTCGCGCGCGCCAGCTCCGCTCCCGGAGGATGAGCTCGATACCGGTTTGCGCGAGCGGCGCGCGCCGGGTGGTTCCGACGCGCCGCGGTCGCTTCGATCACGCGCCGGTGCTCGCGCGCTAACTAAATCTCGAGGTTCGAGCCGCGGTAGTGCACGGGGTCGTTGCGATTGCCGGGACCGCCAGCGGTGGTGGCAACGATCCGCAGATCGCGACGGCGGATGAGGACGTGGGCGTTGCACGACCAGCGGTAGTTCTTCGAACGGGCCGCACGCCGATGGTCCCGGGTCGGGATCAGCGTGCCATCGACCACCCACGATTCGCGTCGGTCCTGTGGGCGATTCTGGGCGGCCAGCGCGGCGAGCCGTGGTGTCATCGTGGAGATGATCCGATGCGCCGCGACTTCGAGATCGCGAAGCCCGCGGCGTCTCGCGGACCGTGAGGTTGGTTCGTAGCGCGGCACAGGTGATCAAGTTGCGCTGCGCGAGCGAGCATGACCAAGGGCGGCCGCGCCGAGGCTCTGAGGGGAGGCGATGGATCACGGCCGCCAGGCGCCGGCGGCGGCGAGCACGAGCATGCGCGAGGTGGTCATTGCTGTCACAGGGGAGGTGTAGGATCGCCCGGTGGTGTCGTCCGACAAGCGGACACGAGGTCCGAACCAGCAGGTGCCGTGGGCGCGTAGGCCCGAGGACGGCGTATCGGTGCTGCGGCTCGCACTCGACACCGGCGACCCCGTGCAGCGCGCTCGCATCGAAGCGATGTTTGGTGCCGCGTACACCGTCCGGCGTGCCGTCCAGCGCGACGCCCGCGACCGCGCGCGTGCGTACCGGGCAGCGACGCACGAATGCGCTCGCGATCGAGTGGCCGTGCGCGACCGACTCGGGCTGTCGCGTACCGCGCTCGAGCACGCGGCGTATGCGCACGTCGACGCCGCGCCGCACCTGCGCCGGTGGGTGACCAAGGCGCTGGCAATGCACCTGGCGGACGGCGTGTGGAGCGCGATCGAGCGCCACCTGTTTGCTGATGCGCGTGGCCGGCGCCATGGCCTCCTGCGCGTCGGCCGCTGGTACGACTTCACGCGCCTGCCCGGCCGGGCCCGCTCGCACACCACCGCCAACAAGTGGGAGACGTTCCGGCTGTGCGGCTCGCTGGCCGGCCACCGCGCCGCGTATACCGATCGGACCGGCGACTTCGTCCAGCCGCGCCGCCTGCGCCCGGTCCACAGCGACGCGTGGTGGAGCTACGACGGACCGCTCGCGGTCGTGTTCACCGGGCTTGCCGACGGTACGCTGGTCTTGCCTGTGCGACTGCCGACCGCGCCGTCGAACCAGCCGATCCTCGATCACCACCTCGCGGATCCAAGTCGATGGCACAAGATCGACCTCGTCCGTAGGCGCGACCCGAGTGCGCTCGGTGGCTGGCGTTACGAGGCGCACCTAATGGTGCTGACCCCACCGTACGTGTCGCCGTCGGCAGCGGCCCGGCGCGCGCAGGTGGTGATCGAGGCGATGGATCGCACCGCGGGCGTCGATGTCAACGTCTCCAACGTGACGGTGGCCTCGCACGAGCAAGGGCGGGCGATACGTGTGACCCGCATTGCGCGGGACGCGACGCAACAGCAGCGCGATCGCAGCCGGACGCGTCGCGAGCGGCGGCGCCAGCGTGCGCTCGACCGGTCGCGGCGCGCCATGAACCGCGCGCAGTATCAGCTGTCCCGGCGGCAGGACAAGCGGGCCCGCCGGCGCGCCGCGGCGGGGCTTCCCGCCGTCGACGTGGTCCCGATGGGCCCGCGCCAGGCGCGAGCCGACGGTGTGCCGCTGCGAAGCTACCGGACCGACCGGCTCTCGGCGAGCTACCAGCGTGGCCGTGCCGCCCAGGCCGCCGACGCGGCTGCCGCTGCCCAGGCGCGCCGCGATCGGGCGCGGCAGGTTGCAGCCGACCTCGTCGCTGCCCACGGCTACCAGCTGATCGTCGAAGACGCCAGCATCTCCGCGTGGTCGCGCGCGTGGGGCCGTGCGGTCGCCGCGTTCTCGCCCGGCCTGCTGATCACCGCGATCGATCGCGAGGCGCGCACGGTGGCGGCGCTCGCCGGTGGCCGCGGCGGCGGCGTTCGTCGCGCGGCCACCTGCACGACCGCCTTGTCGCAACACTGCCCGTGTGGCGCCCGGGTCTCCAAGCGGCTGGCCGACCGCGTGCATCGCTGTCCGGCGTGCCAGCTGTCCGGCGACCGCGATGCCGTGGCAGCCGTGCTCGCGTCGTTCGTCGTGTTCGCCCAACCCGGTCAACCCGGCTCAGCGCAGGTCGACTACGCCGCGGCGGCCGATGCGTTGCCTGCGATTCGGCGAGCACTTTCCCTTCCGTACTGGGGGTGGCAAGACACCCTGCCCGAGTCAACCGACCTCTCTGCCCATGAGGGCTCCTGCCTTACGTGGCGGATGTCCACACCCGACGCTGTCGCGGTGGCTCGGCGAACCGTTGGCATGGCACTGCGTCCAACCCTGGATGAGACTGGCTCCTGCCAGACCACGCCAGAGCGGGCCCAGACGCGAACCAACATGCCCCACAAGCACGATCTCGCGTCATGCTTGCGGGACACCTCTTAGTTCCGCTCCAGGATGATGAACTCGATGCGCTCGTTGAGCCTGGCCGCGCCGCGCTGATCGGGCGGCCTCAGCGGCTTGGCGCCGCCGAACCCGCGGGCCTCGAGCCGCGCCGGCGCGACCCCCCACTGGACGAGCCAGTCGCGGACCGCCTGCGCGCGCTTGTCGGTGCGCTCCTGATCGGCGTCGGGATCGCTGGTCGGCTGGACGTGCACGGTGATCCGCACGCGGAGGATCTCGGGATGGGCGCGCAGCGTCGCGCCGATCTGCTCGATCAGCGGCGTGGCGTTCTTCGCCAGCTTGACCCCGGTGAACTGGATCGGATCGAGCGTCTCGATCTTGTCGGGCGACAGGATGATCGTCGAGTCGCCCTTGTCGGGGCAGCCATCGTCGTCCTGGAACCCGTTGATCGTCTCGGGGTCGTTGGGGCACCGGTCCTTCTCGTCGGGGATGCCGTCGTGGTCGTTGTCGGGGTCGGGGCAGCCATCGAGGTCCTCGAACCCGTCCTTGTCCTCGGGATCGTCGGGGCACTTGTCCAGCTTGTCGGGGATGCCGTCGTGGTCGTTGTCGGGGTCGGGGCAGCCGTCGGCGTCCTCGAAGCCGTCCTTGTCCTCGGGGTCGAGCGGGCACTTGTCCTGGGCGTCGGGGATGCCGTCGTGATCGTTGTCGGGATCGGGGCAGCCGTCGGCGTCCTGGAAGCCGTCCTTGTCCTCGGGCTCGTGGGGGCACTTGTCGACGCTGTCCGGGATCCCATCGCCGTCGGCGTCGCCGTCCGGCACCACCGGGTGGATCGGCGCGAGCGCCGCGGCGCCGGGGACGATCGAGACCGTCAGCACGCCGCGCAGATCGGGCGTCCCGATGTCACCGGTCACGCCGCGGCCGACCGCCATCCCGATCGACACCCGGCGGTCCGGCTTGATCGTGAGCCCGGCGAGACCCTCGATCGCCGACACCGTGGCGAGCGGCGTCATCGCACCGGCGCTGGGGCGCTTGCCCGACGGCGTGGCCTCGCCGAACAGCTCCGCGGTCGCCCACAGCTCGTCGAGGATCCGGACCGAGACCCCGGCGCCCCCCGCGGCGGCGCTCTTCTGCGCGATGTTCTCGTAGCTCGACGCCTTGCGGATCACCGGGCCCGCGTTGAGCGAGATCGTGAGCCGCGCGTCCAGCGCGGCCGGCGTGAACGCCGCGAGCACCAGCAACCGGCCCTCGAGCTGGTCGGCGCCGGTGAACTGGTCCCTGGTCGCGGTCGGGATCGCAGCGATCGCGCTGGCGCCGAGCGCGAACACGCCCGACTCGCCCGAGGTGCGCAGCAGCCTGGCCTTGAGGTGCACCGCCAGGTTGCCGGTGGCGGTGCCCCTGGCCGGCGTGATCCTCATCAGCGACGTGCCCGCCATGCCGGCCATGCCGCTCTGCTGGTAGACCGGCAGGTGCGCGCCGAGCTCCAGGCGGTCGAGCAGCGCGTAGGCCAGGCCGATCTGCATCAGCGTGCTGCGCGAGACCGCCGCGAGGCTGCCCCGGCTGCCGTCGGCCGCCACCGCGTCGACCACGAGCGGGTTCGATGCGTACGACACCACCGCGTTCGCGACCCAGCTGCCGCCGGCCCCGATCTCGGGGGTCTGGAGTGCGAAGCCCTCGCCGGCGGTGGCCGGCGTCGGCGCGAACACCGACAGCCCGATGCCGTCGGCACGCGCCGCCGGGGCCAGGCCGACCGCTGCGAGCGCGACGACGGCCGCGAGCATCGCGCGCCGCCGGCGCCGCCGGAGCACGACCAGCGCCGCCAGCCCGACCGCCAGCCCGCCGCCGAGCCCCGCGCCGCCGGTGTCGCAGCCGCCGCTGCCGTGGGCCTGGAAGAACACGGCATCGCCGGTGACCTTGATCGTCAGGGCGCCGTCGAGCGAGCCGGTGAGCGCGGCGTTCAGCAGCACGGTGTCGGGGTCGCCCGCGGTGGCGACCGTGGGCTGGTAGGTGACCGGGAACGACAGCGACGCGCCGATGTCGAGGTGGGCCGGCAGGGGGGGCAGCTTGATCGCGAACGCGCCGGTGCCGGGCGCGCCGCCCGGGACCGTCGGGGTGATCGACATGATGTCGAGCCCACCGTCGCCGGTGTTCTTGATCGTGATGGTCTGCATCACCGGCGGCTGGTTGAGATCGACCACGCCGAAGCTCACGGTCTCGGGGAACTCGACCTGGGCGGCGGTGGCCACGCCGGTGACCATCACCCGCAGCGGCGCGCCGACACTCGGGGTGACGTCGATGTGGCCGCTGACCAGGCCGATCCGGTGCTGGACCAGCGGGAAGACATCGACCGTGACGTGATCGCCGGCCGCCAGCGTCGCCTGCCCGGGGACCGTCATCGTGCCGTTGGCGAACACGACCTGGTACTCGCCGGGCAGGGTGCCCGTGTCCGTGTCCGGCGTGAACGGCGAGGTCATGTCGAGCGTGGCGGCGCCGTCGTTGAGCAGCTGGAAGCTCTGCAGCGGGTGGGTGTCGTAGCGGAACCGGCCGAAGTCGAGCGCGGGCTGCGCCGGCATCAAGCCAAAGCTCGCTTCGAGTCCGGTGACGCCGAGCGGCGGCGGCTGGGTCGTGGTCGGGGTCGTGCCCCAGCTCCCGGTGACCGTGATCGTCGCCGTCCCGCCGTCGGTCTTGCTCATCGGCTTGAAGCTGGCCGTGATCATCACCGCGTTGGCGTTGCCCGGGGACAGCGTCGCGATGCTGGTGATGTCGAGGCTGTAGCCGAGGTTCGCGGTGACCGCGAGGGCGACGTTGGTGACGTCGACGTTGCCGGTGTTGCTGACCTTGAACATCCTGGTCGGGGTCCCGCCGCGCGGCACGGTGCCGAAGTCGAGGATCGTGGTCGGGTCGAGCGTGAGCACGCCTTGCTGGCCGGTACAGCTCAGCGAGATGTTCTTCGGGCTGTTGCCGAACGCATCGGAGACGATCACCAGCTTGTCGGTGAGATCGCCGAACGTCGTCGGGTGGCAGGTGATGTCGTAGGTGGTCTGCTCGCCGACTGCGAGCGGCGCGGCCGGGCCGCCGGTCACGGAGAAGTCCGTGCCGGTCGTCAGCGTCGCGCTCATGATCGTCAGCGGCGACGTGCCGGAGTTGGTCAGCTTGAGCTGCGCGTTGCTCGACTTGCCGACCTCGGTGGCGGTGAACACCGGGGACAGGTCGACCGTGATCGCGGGCGCCTGGGCAGTGCCGCTTGCGGTGAAGCTGGTCGCGACCGTCGAGCCCTGCTTGACGTCGATCACGCACGTCTTGGGGCCGGGCGAGGCCGGGGCGAGCTGGATGGTCACGGCCACCGGGGTGCCGTTGTTAATCGTGACCGTGCCGGTCGGCGCCACCACGGAGAACTCGGCACACGCCACGCCGCCGTGGGTCACGACCGTGACGTTCATGGTGTCCACGCTGGCGCTCAGCGACGTGTTCGCGGTCTTGGACTGCCCCACCACGACGTTGCCCACGTTGAGTGGATCGTCGGCCGGGGTGATAGTGGCGTGCGCGACCCCGCTGCCGCCGATCCAGATCCCGAGTAGCAACAGCCCAAGCGAGCGCTTCGACATCGAGTGATGACTCCCCGAGCGCGTCGCCAGGAGCCGCCCCGGCGACCCGCTCATGAAGAATCTTACAATGGGCGACCCGACGGCGAAAGCAAACGGCTCCGCGCCGCAAGCTGCCGCGGTCACCGCTCCGCGTGGACGGACCGCTGCCATCGGGAATCCGTTGGATCGATTGAACATCCGTCGTGGTGCTCGGTGTCGGTGGTCGGGGTCCTGTGACATCGCGCACCGCGGCCACCACCGGCGGCGATCTCGCTGTATAGATCGGCGATGACCGAGACCAAGAGCGGCCTCCAGTTCGAGGACACCGTCGTCGGTACCGGGGCCAGCCCGGCCACGGGCCAGACCTGCGTGATGCACTACACCGGCTGGCTGTGGGTCAACGGGGCGAAGGGCGGCAAGTTCGACAGCTCGGTCGACCGCGAGCAGCCGTTCGAGTTCCCGATCGGCCGGGGCCGCGTCATCAAGGGCTGGGACGAGGGCGTCGCGACGATGAAGATCGGCGGCAAGCGGACGCTGCTGATCCCGGCTCACCTGGGCTACGGCGACCGCGGCGCGGGCGGCAAGATCCCGCCGGGCGCGACGCTGCTGTTCGAGGTCGAGCTGCTCGGCGTGCGCTGACACGCGGCGAGGGCAGCGAGCGTGGGGGCGGCCATCGCGCAGCGGTAGGCGTCGCGCGGCAGCGCCCGGCAGTCCGCCAGGAAGTCGTCGTGCAGCGCGCGGCGGACCGCCTCGTGGTCCGACTCGGTGCTGCGCGCTCCGGACCCGCGGCCGGCCTGTTCGTCGATCCCCAGGGCGACGGCGTGGGTGATCAGCTGGTCGCACTCCGGTTCACCCGGCGCGTCGTCGGCCGGCGGCGGGGCGGGGTGCGCCGCGCGCCGGGGCGCGGGGTGTGCGGCGACGCCCGCACCGCCGGAGCACGCAGCAACCAGGAGCCAGGCGATCCATCGCACGGTGCATCGATGTTAGCGTGTCCTTCATGGCGTTGTGGCTCGCCGCGCTGATGGGCCTGGTCCAGGGCCTCACCGAGTTCATCCCGGTCTCGTCGACCGCCCACCTCCGGATCGTGCAGGCGCTCGCCCGCCAGGGCGACGCGGGGGCCGCCTACACCGCGGTGATCCAGCTCGGCACGCTCGCGGCGGTGCTGGTGTACTTCGCCCGGGACCTGGTCACGCTCGCGGTCGCGATGGTGCGCGCGCCCCACAGTCACGACGGCCGGATGCCGTGGCTGATCGCGGTGGGGACGGTGCCGATCGTGATCCTCGGGCTGATCCTCAAGAAGCACATCGAGACCGATCTGCGCTCGCTCTACGTGATCGCCGCGACGCTGATCACGGTCGGCATCGTGATGGCGGTGATCGATCGCCACGCGGCGGGGCGCGACGGCCGCACGCTGGGCACCATCACGTACCAGGACGCGATCCTGATCGGGCTGGCCCAGACCCTGGCGCTGGTCCCCGGCGTGTCGCGCTCGGGGGCGACGATCTGCATGGCGCTGCTGCTCGGGTTCACCCGCAGCGACGCGGCGCGGTTCTCGTTCCTGCTGTCGATCCCGGCGGTCGCCGGCGCCGGGATCCTGGAGGCGCACAAGGCATTCGCCGAGCTGGGCAGATCGGCAATTCCCGCGCTCGCGGTCGGGATCGGCGTGGCGGGGGTGGTGGGATACGCGTCGATCGCCTGGTTCCTGCGCTGGCTGGGCTCGCACCAGCTGATCGGGTTCGCCGTGTACCGCATCGCCGCGGGGCTCGCGTTGCTCGGCGCGCTCGCCGCGCGCATTGTTTCAACGTAGGTGCCGCGTTCCATGCCAGCTGATGTGAAAACGCGCACGTGGCGGCGCGCGACGGCGGGACTGCTGGTAGGCTTGCGTCCGTCCGTCCATTGAGGGTACCGATGACGATGGCTCGTCTGCGTAGTGTCTTGCCCTGGTCGCTGGCGCTGGTGCTCGCCGTCGCGGCGTGGTCGCGCACCGCGCACGCCCAGGGTGCCTGCCCGGGCGTCGATCCGAAGCACGGGAGGTACGCGGTGAAGATCGACTCGGCCCCGCAGGGCGCCGCGATCTACATCAACAGCAAGTCGTGCCCGCCGCTCGGCGTGACGCCGTGGGACGGCAAGCTCAACGCGGGCGACTACACGATCCTGTTCGAGACCCCGGGCTACGAGCCGGCGTCGCGGCCGTTCCGGGTCGGCCGGCTGCGCAAGACCCAGGAGCTGTTCGCGCCGCTGGTCAAGAAGGCCGAGCCGCCCAGGATCGACGTCCGCGCCGACGCCGACAAGAACGTGTTCGGCGCGACGGTGACGCTCGACGGCCAGCCCCAGGGTCAGGCGCCGATGGTGCTGACCACCACCGCTGGCCGCCACCAGGTGGTGCTCCAGAAGGTCGGCTTCGAGGACTACTCGGCGTGGCTGGACGTCAAGGACAACCAGGTCCAGACCTTCGCGCCGACGATCAAGGAGATCGCCAAGCCCAGGTACGGCACGGTCGTGGTCGACGCCGACGTCGCCGACGCCGAGGTCTACATCGACGGCAACAAGCACCCCGACAACACGCCCGCGGTGATCGGCAACGTGATCGAGGGCCTGCACGTGATCGAGGTCCGCAAGGCCCCGGCGCTGCCGTGGAAGCAGACCGTCGAGGTCAAGGCCAGCGGGCAGACCAAGGTGCGCGCGGAGCTCGCGGCGGGGATGACCGGCGGGGTCGGCGTGATCCGCGTGCTGAGCGACGCGCAGGGTGCGCGGGCGTTCATCGACGGCACCGACATGGGGCCGGTGCCGGTCGATATCAAGGACATCAAGGCCGGCGACCACATCGTGCAGGTCAAGGCGTCGGGGTTCCAGCCCAGCGAGCGCCGCGTCACGGTGACCGCCGGCGGCTCGCAGATCGTCAAGTTCGACCTCAACACCGACGCGCCCGGCGATCAGGGCATGCTGACCGTGCACGCGAACATGCCCAGGGCGACGGTCAGCATCGACGGTGCCGAGGTCGGGATGGCGCCGCAGGAGAAGAAGCGGGTCGCGCCGGGCGTTCACTCGGTGCTGGTCCGGCTCGACGGCTACAAGCAGTTCGAGCAGAAGGTCCAGGTCGACGCCGGGCAGACCGCGACGGTGCAGGCCGACCTCAAGGCGGTCGGCCGGCTGCGCGTGCTGTCGACCCCGCCGCGCGCGATGGTGATGATCAACGGCCTGCCGGCCGGCCCGACGCCGCTCGACACCGAGGTCGAGGTCGGCGAGACCGTGGTGCGGATCGAGCAGGCCTGGTTCCAGCCGTTCGAGCAGACCCTGACCATCCAGGGCGGCAAGACCGAGGTGATGACCCGCGAGCTCGCGGTCGCGGGGCCGAGCGAGGCCGAGCTGGCGGTCGAACAGCGCGGGCTGTCGTCGTTCGGCGCGCGGGTGCTGCCGCGCGGCCGTTCGACGGCGGACGTCGACATCGGGTATCCGTACTTCACGACCGCGCGGATCACGGTCGGTGCCGGCCGGATCCCCAACTTCTTCGGGTTCGACGCCTCGGTGGCGGTCCGCTCGATGCTGGCGCGCACCGAGATCGGGCTCGGCGGCCGGATGACCGTGATCGACAACGAGCCGTTCTCGGCCGCGGCGTTCACCAACCTGTGGTGGGGCAGCAAGCTGCTCGACGACTCCAAGCGCAACGGCGTGACCTGGGACCTCGGCGGCGTGGTGTCGTTGACCGCGCTGACCCACGTGACGATCAGCGGCCGGGCCTACCTCGAGCTGTGGAGCGACCGGCACTGCCCGGCGCTCGACAGCTCGATGCCCAACCACTTCGAGGGCACCGATCCGACCAAGGTATGCACCGACTTTCTCGGCACGAAGGAGAACGGCTTCATGCCCGCCGCCGACGGCGATCCCATCGAGCGCGGTCGCGTCCGCAAGCTGATCGGCAGCGACGTCACCGGGCCAAACTCGCCGCTGTTCGATCGCGAGAACGGCGCGCGGTTCCTGCTCAGCCTGACCGGCGAGATCGCGTTCCAGCAGGAGTGGAACATCTACTTCATCCTCGAGGGCGCGCCGATCCAGCAGAGCGAGCGGGCGCTGTTCACCAGCATGTTCTCCAGCTCGATGGCGGACAACGACTACCGGATCTACGCGCGCACCGGATTGACCTACAAGTTCTGACCAGCTGCGGTCGCGCGGCGCGCCGCCGCTACGCGGTCAGCGGCGCGAACGCGATCGCGGAGTAGGCGACGGCGACCTGCGCGCCCGGGTTGTGGTAGCCGTGGCGCTGGTCGCCGCGGAACGTCACGACGTCGCCCTCGGCCAGCCGGTAGCGCTCGCCGGCGACCGCGAGCTCGACGGTGCCGCGCTCGCAGGTCAGGTACTCGCGGGTGCCCGGGGTGTGGGGCACGCCGGTCATCCGGGCGCCGGGCGGCAGCACCATGCGCTCGAGATCGAGGCCGGGCAGCGACTCGGGCAGGAGCTTGCGCACCGTGACCTCGCCGCGCTGGCGCACCGGCAGCTCGGAGGCGGCGATGTGGCGCGCCGGGGGGCTGGGCGCCGCGAGCAGCTCGTCGAGCCGGACCTGGAGCGCCCCGGCGATCTTGATCAGCACGGCCAGCGTCGGGTTGCCGGCGCCGGACTCGAGGTGGGTCCAGGTCGCGCGCGGCACCCCGGCGGCCTTGGCGATCTGCTGCTGCGACAGCCCGCGCGCGCGGCGCAGGGCCTTGAGGTTGTCGGCGAGGTGGTCGCCGGGACCGGCGGACGCGGCGGGCATGGCGTGGCCAAGAGGATAGCCGATGGGACGACAGATTGGCGAGGCGGCGATGGCCGCGGCGCGCCCCGCCGACGCGATGGCAGGTCGCCAACCGGTTGGCGGCGCGGCTCGCCGGATGGCTGGCTGCCAATGGATTGGCGCGAGGGATGACAGGTTGCCGCGGGGTGCCTAGCCTGGGCTCGAGGAGGCAGTCATGAACATCCAGGGACAGGGTGCGCTGGTCACCGGCGCCAGCCGCGGCCTGGGCCGCGCGCTCGCCGAGCAGCTCGCGGCGCGCGGGGCGCGGGTCGCCCTGGTCGCGCGCGAGCTCGGCCCGCTGCGCGACGTCGTGGCGGCGATCCGCGGCCGGGGGGGCGACGCCCACGCGATCGCCGGCGACATCTCCGACCAGACCGCGATCCACCGGATCGCCGGACAGGCGCACGGCGTGGTCGGCGAGATCGAGATCGCGATCCACAACGCGAGCACGCTGGGGCCCACGCCGCTGCGGCTGCTGCTCGACACCGAGTGCGAGGACCTGGCGGCGGTGCTGGAGACCAACCTGATCGGGCCGTTCCGGCTCACCAGGGTGCTCGCGGGCGCGATGGCGATCCGCGGCGCCGGCGTGATCGTCCACGTCAGCTCGGACGCGGCGGTCGAGCCGTATCCGCGGTGGGGCGCGTACGGCGCCTCGAAGGCGGCGCAGGATCACCTGAGCCGGATCCTCGCCGCCGAGCTCGACGGCACCGGCGTGCGCGTGCTCGCGGTCGATCCCGGCGAGATGGACACCGCGATGCACGCCGCGGCGATCCCGGACGCGGATCGCAGCGCGCTGCAGGCGCCGGCCGCGGTCGCGGCGCGCATCGTGCAGATGATCGAGGACGGGGCGCGCGCGCCGAGCGGGGCCCGACTGGTCGCGCCCCGCTGGGAGCTGTCGCCATGACCGCGGCGGTGCCGGTGCGCGAGCGCTGGCCGGCGGGCGTGGCCCCGCGCCCGAACCGGGGCGATCGCGGCGAGCGGCCGGCGCTGCGCAGCGACGAGGTGGCGCGCCGTGCGGTGTGGCTCGTCGTGGTCGATCCGAGCGGTGCGCGGCCGCTGCGGCTGGCGGGGTTCGCCCTGCTGCCGCGGCTGCTGCGCGCCGGCGATCTGGTGGTCGTCAACGACGCGGCCACGCTGCCCGGCGGGCTGCCCGGGGTCGCGGCCGACGGCAGCCCGTTCGAGCTCCGGCTGTCCGGCCCGGTCGAGGCCGGCCGGCTGTCCGGCGTCGCGTTCGGCCCGGGCGACCACCGCACGCGCACCGAGGACCGCGCGCCGCCGCCGCGGCTTCCGCTCGGCGATCGCGTGACGGTGGCCGGGATGCCGGCGACGGTGATCGGCGCCGCGGGGCGCCGGGTCGAGCTCGCGGTGCACACGAGCGTCGAGGCGCTGTGGCAGACCCTGTACGCCGCCGGCGCCCCGGTGCAGTACGCGCACCGCAGCGAGCGGCTGCCGCTGTGGTCGGTGCAGACCGCCTACGCCGGCCGGCCGTGGGCCGCCGAGATGCCGTCGGCCGGGCGACCGCTGACCTGGGACATCGTGCTCGGCCTGCGCCGCGCCGGGATCGCGGTCGCGTCGCTGACCCACGCGGCGGGGCTGTCGTCGACCGGCGACGACGCGCTCGATCGCGCGCTGCCGTGGCCGGAGCGCTACGAGATCCCGCGCCGCACCGCCGAGGCGGTCGACGCCGCCCGGGCGCGCGGCGGCCGCGTGATCGCGGTCGGGACCACGGTGGTGCGGGCGCTGGAGGCGGCCGCCGAGGCCGAGAGTCCGGAGTCCGGACATCAGGCCCCGGACCCGCGGGCCGTGCCGTCGATCCGCCCCGGCCCGGGCGTCGCGAGCCTGCGGCTCGATGCGGGGTACCGGCCGCGCGTGGTGTCCGGCCTGGTCAGCGGGCTGCACGTGCCGGGCGAGAGCCACTTCGAGCTGCTGTCGGCGTTCGCGCCGCCCGAGCAGCTGCGCCGCGCGCTCGCGCTCGCCGCGCAGCACGGGCTGTCCGGCCACGAGCTCGGCGACGCCTGCCTGATCTTGCCGGCGTGATCGGCCACCAGCAGCTCGTGAGGGGTTCAGCCTCCACGACCGCAGCTCAAGACGACGTCACCTCGGACAGCCGTTGCAGGAGCAGCAGCTGCGCGAGCGCCGCGGCGACCGCGGTCTCGACCCGCAGGATCGGCGCGCCGAGCGACACCGGGATGAAGCCGCAGCCGATGAAGGTCTCGACCTCGCGCGCGATCCAGCCGCCCTCGGGGCCGATCGCGATCACGGTCGGCTCGGGCGGGCCGAGCATCGCGCGCTCGATCGGCGGCGCGCCGGGGTGGGCGATCAGCTTGGTCGCGGGCGGGCCCGGCCAGCGCTCCCCGAGCAGCGCCATCAGCCGGCGGTGCACCTGGATGTCGGGGAGCCAGGTCGTGCCACCCTGCTCGGCGCCGGCCCGCGCGGCGCGGGCGAGCGCCTCGGGCTGGAGCCGCGGCGACGTCAGGTAGCCCTTGTCGACCCGCCAGGCGTTGGTGAGGTCGATCCGCGCGACCCCGAACGCCGCGGCGGTCTCGACGGCGCGGCTCAGCACCTTGGGCCGCGGCACGGCGAGCACGAGCTCGATCGGCAGCGGCAGCGGTGCGGGCTCGGTGAGCATGAGCCGCAGGGTGATCGCCACGCCGTCGTCGGCCTTGACCTCGGCATTGCCGATGCCGCCGCCGACCACGCCGGCCCGGACGTGCCAGCCCGCGCGCACGCCGATCACGCTGCGCAGGTGGAGCGCGCGATGATCGCGCACGACGCAGGTGCCATCGCCGCCCAGCTCCTCGGGTTCGACCAGCAGGAGGTTCATCCACCGGAGATGTTCGCGCAGCACGGCGCCCGGCGGCAACCCGGATGTGCCGGCCGTCGCGCCGCGGTATAAGCGGCCATGGCGATCACGAAGCTCGACATGGACGAGGTCGCGCGCTTGCTGGCGCAGCTCCCGGGCTGGACCCTGGAGGCCGGTAAATTGCATCGCGAGTACCGGTTCGCGAACTTCGTCGAGGCTTTCGGGGTGATGACCAGCATCGCGCTGGTCGCGGAGCGGATGAACCATCACCCGGAGTGGTTCAACGTGTGGAACACGGTGAGAGTCGATCTCACGACCCACGACGCCGGCGGGATCACCGCGAAGGACTTCGAGCTCGCCACGGCGATGGAGCGGATCGCCGCTGGCAAGGCCAAGTAGTCAGCGGTGCGACGAACCGGCCTCGGTGAGCCCGAGCCAGCAACGCAGCGGCAACCAGCCGGGACCGCCGCGAGTCCCGAGGCCAGGATCCATCATGGCGTTCTTTCAGCAGCCTCCCCACCTCACCAACCAGTTCGATGACGACCCGATGCTGGTGTCGTGGATCGCCCGGTTCTGCCCTGAGCTCGCGGCCGAGCTCCGCGAGCTCGGCGATGTGGCGGTCGAGTACTACGGCAAGCAGCTCGCCGATCGCAGCAACGAGCCGGTGCTGACCCAGTGGGACGCGTGGGGTCAGCGCGTCGATCGGATCGAGGTATCGCCGCTGTGGCGCGAGGCGCAGGCGCTGGCCGCGCGCACCGGCATGGTCGCCGCGGGCTACGAGTCGCGGCTCGGGGCGCACGCCCGGACCCACCAGTTCGCGATCGTCCACGTGCTCGGGCCGTCGCTCGACGTCTACACCTGTCCGCTGGCGATGACCGACGGCGCGGCGCGCTCGCTGCTCGCGAGCGGCAACCAGACGCTGATCGAGCGCTACGTGCCGCGGCTGATCAGCCGCGATCCGGCGGTGATGTGGACCAGCGGGCAGTGGATGACCGAGCGCACCGGCGGCTCGGACGTCTCGCAGTCCGAGACCGTGGCGCGGCTCGACGGTGGCGCGGCCGGCGGCTGGCGGCTGTACGGCACCAAGTGGTTCACCTCGGCGACCACCTCCGAGATGGCGCTGACGCTGGCCCGACCCGAGGGCAACCCCGAGGGCAGCCGCGGCCTGGCGCTGTTCCTGGTCGAGCTGCGCGACGCGGCGGGCCGGCTGCGCAGCATCCAGGTCAACCGGCTCAAGGACAAGCTCGGCACCCGCAAGGTGCCGACCGCGGAGCTGACGCTCGACGGCACGCCGGCGACCCTGGTCGGTGCGACCGGCGACGGCGTCCGCGCGATCACGCCGATGCTGTCGGTGACCCGGACGTGGAACGCGGTCAGCGCGGCCAGCGCGATGCGGCGCGGGCTCGCGCTCGCCGGCGACTACGCGCGGCGCCGCGCCGCGTTCGGGGCGCTGCTCATCGACAAGCCGCTGCACGCCGACACGCTCGCGGCGCAGGAAGCCGAGTACGCGGCGGCGTTCTGCCTGGCGTTCCGCTCGGCTGCGCTGCTCGGCCGGCTCGAGCACGGCGGCGCCGGGGACGCCGGGGACGGGGGGGACCACGAGCGGCTGTCGCGCGTGCTGATCCCGATCGCCAAGCTGACCACGGGCAAGCAGGCGGTCGCGGTGGCGTCCGAGGCGATCGAGGCGTGCGGCGGCGCCGGTTACGTCGAGGACACCGGCCTGCCGCGGATCCTCGCCGACGCCCAGGTGCTGCCGATCTGGGAGGGCACGACCAACGTGCTGTCGCTCGACACCCTGCGCGCGCTCGGCAAGGGCGGCGCGCTCGAGGCGATCCAGGGCGAGCTCGATCGCAACCTCGGCGGGGTGACCGATCCGGGGCTCGCCCGGCCGGCCGAGGTCGCGCGGGCGGCGCTGCGCCATGCGATCGCCTGGGCGCGCAGCGCTCAGCCCGAGCCCGAGCGGCTCGAGGCCGGCGCGCGGCGGCTGGCGTTGACCCTCGGCCGCAGCCTGTCGCTCGCGCTGCTCATCGGGCATGCTCAGTGGTGCCTGCAGCATGGCCACGGGGGGCGCGCGGCGGCGGCGGCGCGCCGGTTCGCGCTGGCCGGCGTCGACCTGATCGCCGACGCGGCGGTCGATGACACCCGGCTCTTGACCTCGCGGGTCTGACCGGGAGCGCGGTGCCGGGCCGGGAGCGCGGTGCCGGGCCGGGTCAGTCGTCCCGCGGCGGCGCGGCACCGGTCGGCGAGCCGTCGCCGCACTGGTAGCGCACGCGATACACCGAGGCTGCGGAGCCTCCGGGCGAGGCGTCCGCGAGCGGTTCGAGGCCCTCGCGCACGACGATGAAGTCGGGGCACGCGGCGGCCATCTCCTCGTTGGCCTGCTCCATCGCCTTGTTGTGATCGCCCTGGAGCTCGATCACGCCGCCGGACGGCGTCTTCTGCACGATCCGCGCGGTGCCGCACGCGGCGAGCGCCAGGACGGCGCCGATCAGGCCTCGGGACAGCAAGCGGGACATCGCGGGATCTCGGAGGGCCGGCGGCCGGCGCCCCGCGGACACTAGTACGGCGCGAGCGCGCCGGGCAAATGGTGGGCACACGCCGGGGCCAGGCCGGGCGATGTCCGGGGCTTGCCGGGGCAGGGTCGGGGCCCCGCTTGACAGGGGCCGGTGCGGCGCCGACGCTGTGGCGCGATGCAGGTGGAGTCGCGGATCACCGAGGTGACGCTGTACGCCCGTGGTGCACGGGTGCGGCGGGCGGCGAGCGTCGCGCTGAGCGGGTCCCGGATCCGGATCACCGGCCTGCCGGTCGCGGCGCTCGACGACACCGTCCGGGTCGAGGCCGAGGGTGGCGCGGTGGTGACCGCGGTGCATGTCGGGCTCGACGCGCCGGCCCCCGAGGCGGCGGCCGAGGAGGTCGCCGCCGAGCTGCGCGCCGCCCGCCGGCGCGCCGCGCTGGCCGACGCCGAGGTCGAGCGGCTCGACGCCGCGCTCGCCGCGCTCGCGGCCGCGCCGGTCGCCGCGTCCGAGCCACCGGCGCCGCTCGGCGCGCCGCCGCCGGCGTGGGGCGCGATCGTCGAGGCGCGCCGCGCCCTGGTCGCGCTGCGGGCCGAGCGCGAGCTCGCGCTGCGCGATCAGGCCGCCGCCGCCCGGCGCGCCGCGGCCGAGGCCCACCGCGCGCTGGCCGCCGCGCAGGATCGCGAGCGCCGCGCGGGCACGGCGCGACCGGCCCGGCTGCACGAGCTGCGCAAGCACGTCGATCTTCAGGTCGAGGGCACCGGTAGCGCGACGCTGCACCTGGAGTACCAGGTCGCGGCGGCGCGCTGGGCGCCGAGCTACGTCGCGCGGCTCGACGGCGAGCGCGCGGTGCTCGAGGTCCGCGCCGCGGTCGCCCAGGCCACCGGCGAGGACTGGACCGCGGTGCGGCTCCGGCTGTCGACCGCGGAGCCCGAGCAGTTCGGCGCGCTGCCCGAGCTGCCGGCGCAGCGGATCGGCCGCCGCCAGCCCGAGCCGGTGCGGGCCGGGTTCCGCGCGCCGCCGGCCGGGGCCGCCGCGCTGTACGACGACTACCTGCGGGCGTTCCCGGCGAGCCGGGTCGGCGATGCCCGGATCGGCGGTGGCGGGAGGGTGCCGCCCGCCGAGGTGGCGGCGTCGTACGGCCCGCCGGCGTTCGCGCTGCCGCCCAGCGCACCGGCGGGACGCGCGGGGTCCGCACCGGCGCCCGCTCCGGGGCCGCAGCGGAAGGCGCGGGTCGCAGCGCTCGCGGCGCCCCAGCCGATGCGGGCACGCGTCCTGCGGTCGCAGCCGGAGATCCCTGCGGGCCTCATGATGGCGGAGGCGGAGGCGGAGGGCGGCGATGGCGTCATGTCGGCGACGGGCCTGGGCGACCCCAGGATGATGGCCCCGCCGCGGCCACCGCCGCCGCGCCTGGACTACACCAACCTGCGGATGGCGCCGCCCGGATCGCCGGAGCGCGGCGCGCTGATCTCCGCGCCCGACCGGCTACCGAGCGCGCCGGTGATCGCCGCGGTGGCCAGCCCGCTGGCGGCGCTGAGCGCGCTGGCGCTGCCGGCCGGGTCCTCGGCGAGCTGGCCGCACACCTACGACTACGCGTTCGCGACCGAGGGCGCCGTCGATGTGCGCAGCGACGGGGCGTGGCACTCGATCGCGGTGACCGCCCGGCCGGCGACCGCGAAGCTGCGCCACGTCGCGGTGCCGCGCGAGCAGACCGACGTGTTCCGGCTGGCGTCGGTCGCCAACCCGCTGCCCGGTCCGCTGCTGCCCGGCCCGGTCGACGTCTACGATCGCGGCAAGTTCCTGATCACCAGCGCGGTGGAGCACACCCCGCCCGACGCCGCGGTCGAGATCGGGCTCGGCGTCGATCCGGCCGTGAAGCTGGCGCGCAACACCGAGTTCCGCGAGGAGGCAGCCGGCATGTTGCGCGGCGGGCTGCGCCTGCACCACGCGATCGCGATCGACGTCGATAACCGGTCGGATCGCGCGATCGACCTCGAGGTCCGCGAGCGCCTGCCGGTGACCCACGAGGGCGACGACGACGTCGCGGTGATCGCCGGGCGGGTCGACCCTGCGTGGGAGCGCTGGACGCCCGAGCCCGATGCGCCGGGCGCGCCGCGGCTGCGCGGCGGCCACCGCTGGCGCATCGCAGTACCGGCGCGGACCCAGCGCACGCTGCGCGCCGCCTACGAGGTCAAGATCGCCGGCAAGCACGAGCTGGTCGGCGGCAACCGGAGGGAGCGGTGACCGCCGTCACCGCGATGACCGCGGCCACCGCGATGACCGCGCCGATCGCCTCGGTGACCGTGCTGGAGGACCGCGCGGCGGTGACCCGGCGCGGCCGCGTCCAGGTTGCGGCGGGGCAGCACCGCGTGGTGATCGAGCGGGTGTCGCCGGTGCTGGTCGACAAGACGCTCACCGCGTCGGCGACCGGCGCGCGCGTGCTCGACGTGCGCTGCGAGCGCTACCTGGCGCCGTGGCGCGATCCGGCGGCGGGCGCCGCCGAGCCGGCAGCGGCGCTGCGCGTCGAGCGGATCCGGCTCGAGGCCGAGCGCGACG
>JBGQCL010000114.1:0-27106 GCA_041495365.1 Kofleriaceae bacterium
CACGTAGCCGCGCGACCGGCGCAGCAGCGTCGGCTGGCCGGCGATCACGCGCGCGACCGAGTCGTCGCACCGGGTCGCGATCGCGCGGTCGTGGACGAGCAGCGCGTCGGCGATGTCGCCGAGCCGGCGCACCGCCTCGGCGTTCTCGGCGCAGATCGGCTCGTCCGACGGGTTGGCCGAGGTCATCACCAGCGGGCGGGCGGCCGCGGCGAGCAGCAGGTGATGCAGCGGCGTGTACGGCAGCATCAGGCCGATCAGCTCGGTGTCGGGCGCGACGTCCGGGGCGATCGCCGTCGCGGGTCGGCGGCGAACCAGCACGATCGGCCGCTCGCGCGCCTCGAGCAGCGCGACCTCCTCGGGCTCGAGCACGGCGAGCGCGCGCGCGGCCGCGAGGTCGGCGACCATCACGGCGAACGGCCTGGCGTCGCGGTGCTTGCGCCGGCGCAGCGCGGCGACCGCCGCCGAGCGGGTCGCGTCGCACGCGAGGTGGAACCCGCCGAGGCCCTTGACGGCGACGATCTCGCCGCGCGCGATCCGCGCCGCCACGTCGGCGACCGGGTCGTCGGAGGCCAGCGGCTGGCCGCGCGGCGACCACAGCGCGAGCTGCGGGCCGCACACCGGGCAGGCGTTGGGCTGGGCGTGGAACCGGCGATCGCGCGGATCGTCGTACTCGCGCTGGCACGCCGGGCACATCACGAACAGCGCCATCGTCGTCGCCGGCCGGTCGTACGGCACGCCGAACGCGATCGTGAACCGCGGCCCGCACGCGGTGCAGTTGGTGAATGCGTAGCGGTAGCGGCGGTCGGCGGGGTCGGCGAGCTCGCGCGCACAGTCGAGGCAGGTCGCCAGGTCGGGCGGGATCGACAGCGCGCGCGGCCCGCCCTCGGCGCTGTGAACGATCCCACGGGGGTCGCTGCCCCCCGCCCCGCCGGCGGAGCCGTCGGGGTCCCCACCCCCCGTCTCGCTGCGCGCGATCACGAACTCGCTCACCGGCTCGAACGGGATCGCCTCGGCGACCAGGTCACGGACCTGGGCCGGCGGCGATGGCGCGCGCAGCCGCGCGACCAGCCGATCGAGCACCGCCGCATCGCCGAACGCCTCGACCGTCACGCCGCGCGCGTGGTTGCGCACGCGACCCGCGATCCCGAGCTCGTGAGCGATCCGGAACACCCAGGGTCGGAACCCCACCCCCTGGACGATGCCGCGGATCTCGATGCGCAGCCCGCCGGAGGTCATGGCCCGGGAGCCCGCGCGCCATCAGCGGGCGTCGCGCGCAGCTCGGCAACGACCCGATCACACAGCGCCGGCAGCGCGGCCGCGACCGCGGGCGACAGCTCCATGCCGAGCTCGATCCGCGCCGGCGTCACGCCCAGCAGGACGACGCGGCGGGGCGCCCGGCCGATCAGCCGCAGCGTCGCCAGCAGGTCGTTGATCCCGTGCTGGTGCGGCGACAGCTTGTTGGAGAACGCCGACGGGATCTGGTCGCCCTCGAGGCGCACCAGGCTCCCGGGCTCACCGCTGGACGCGACCGCGTCGACGATCACCAGCAGGTCGAGATCCTCCAGGTCGCCGAGCAGCTCGTTCGTCGAGGTCCCCCCGTCGATCGCCGTCACCCCCGCGGGCAGCGCCCCGGTCGCCTCCAGCTGCTCGACGCAGCGCACCCCCACCCCCTCGTCTCCCATGATCAGGTTGCCGACGCCCAGGACCACGGCGCGGCCGGTACCACCTGGCACGGCCATCTACAGGGCCCTCACCTGGATGATGTCGCGGCGCTGGGGATCGACCAGGTGGACCGCACACGCCAGGCACGGATCGAACGAGTGGATCGTGCGCAGGACCTCGAGCGGCAGCTCGGGATCGGCGAGCGGGGTGTCGATCAGCGACGCCTCGTACGGGCCGAGCTGATCGTCCTCGTTGCGCGGCGCGGCGTTCCAGGTGGTGGGGACCACGGCCTGGTAATTCTTGATCACTCCCTTCTCGATGACCACCCAGTGCGACAGTATCCCGCGCGGCGCCTCGTGGAAGCCGAACCCGGAGACCTCGTGATCGGGGAACACCGGCTTCTCGAAGGTCGCGGAGTCGCCCTTGGCGATGTTGGCCATCAGCAGGTCCCACTGGTGCTCGAGGATCTCGACGTTGCGGGCGCACATCACCGCGCGCGCCGCGTGGCGGCCGAGCGTGGAGTGTAGCGCATCCAGCGGCACCTTGATCTTCGCGATCGCCTCGACCATGCCGACCACGCGGGTCAGGTGGGCGAGGATCGCCTCATCCTTGGTCGCGGCCGCGACCAGCACGCGGGCGAGCGGGCCGACCTGCGCGGGCTTGCCGGCGAACGTCGGCGACTTGACGAACGAGTACTTGCCCTGCTCCTGGAAGTCGGTGTACTCGGCCACCGTCTCGCCCTTGTAGGGGTGAAGCGGCCCCTTGCCGCCCTTGTACCAGGCGTGCTTGACGCTCTCGGCGACGTTGTCGCGCAGCAGCGCGTCGCCGAACGTCGTGATCGGCTTGATCGCCGCGAGGTCGCCGCCGGGGATGTACCCACCCGCGGTCATGAACGACGTGCCCTTCTCGTCGAGCGGGAAGTCGGGCGCGGCCAGGTAGTTCGTGACGCCCTTGCCGATCTTGGTCCACTCCGGGTAGAACGCCGCGATCGCGGCGACGTCGATCGTGTAGACCTCGGTGATGAACTGCTTGAGCTCGTCGATCGCCTCCTTGACGGCGAGCAGCCGCTCCAGCGAGAGCACCGACTGGCTGTTGAGCGCGATGGCGTTGGACACACCGCCGACCGCGACGTTCTGGATGTGCGGGGTCTTGCTGCCGAGGATGGCGACGATCTTGTTGGCCTTGCGCTGGACCTCGAGCGCCTGGAGGTAATGGGTGACGGCGAGCAGGTTGACCTCCGGCGGCAGCTTCATCGCGGGATGGCCCCAGTAGCCGTTGGCGAAGATCCCGAGCTGGCCGCTCGCGATCAGCTTGCCCAGCCGCTCCTTGGTCGCGGCGTGCACCTTGGCGCCGTTCATCGGCCAGGCCGACAGGCTCTCGGCGAGATCGGCGGTCGCCTTGGGATCGGCCTTGGCGGCCGAGGTGACGTCCACCCAGTCGAGCGCCGACAGGTGGTAGAAGTGCACGATCTCGTCGTGGATCGCGTGCGCCGCGATCATCAGGTTGCGGATGTACTGCGCGTTCTTGGGCACCCCCATCTGCAGCGCGTTCTCGACCGCGCGCACCGAGGCGATCGCGTGCACCGTCGTGCACACGCCGCAGAACCGCTGGGTGATCGCCCATGCGTCACGCGGGTCGCGGCCGAGCAGGATCTGCTCGACGCCGCGCCACATCGTGCCCGACGCCCAGGCGTTGGTCACCTTGCCGGCGTCGACCTCGCAATCGATCCGGAGGTGCCCCTCGATGCGGGTGATGGGGTCGATGACGATGCGCTTTGCCATGGTGCTTCCTTTGCTCAGGCGCGGGCCGAGCCGGGGTTCGTGGCGGGGTCGGGGCGGTGCGGCCTGGGCAGCACGGGGAACAGCCGGATGAGGACGATGAAGGCGAGGATCTCGGCGGCGATCAGGCCGACGGTGACGGCGATCTCGCCGAGCGACGGGAAGTAGTGCCAGCCGGCGCCGGTGTGATAGGCGACGAGGTAGGCGTCGATCCGGTACAGCATGCCGGCGAGCGCCATGGCCATCGCGGCCAGGAACAGCCGCGCCGGGCGGTCGCCCCGCGGGCCACCGAGGAGCGCGATCGGTGCCACGAACAGCGCGGTCTCGATCCAGAACACGGCCGCGACCGGCGTCGGCTCGATCACCTTGGGCAGTGCGCCGCGGATCGCGAGATCGGCCAGCCGTGCGACCAGGAAGATCTGCACGATCATCTGGCCGATCTTCATGAGCTTGACGAGCAGGTCGCGCTCGAGCGGGCGGCGCAGCGCCAGCGACGACGCGCCGGCCTCGATCACCACGGCGGCGAGCCCCATCCCGACCGTCGAGGTCAGGAACAGCAGCGGCAGCAGCCGGGTCTGGTAGACCGGATCGATCTGCGGGCCGAACGCGATCAGCAGCGAGCCGAACGAGGACTGCTGGATCGCCCCGAGGACCACGCCGGCCGCGATGAACAGGAACATCACGCGGTCGAGCCGGCGGCGGATCCCGTGCATGCCGAACCGCTCGAGGACGGCGGGCAGGAACTCGATGGCCAGGATCCCGGTGCAGGCGACGATGCACAGCGCCACCGTCAGCATGACCGAGTTGAACTGCGCGTAGTGCGGCACGAAGATGTGCCAGGCGTTCCAGTAGCGGCCGATGTCGACGAACACCGACGCGCTCGCCATGACGTAGCCGAACAGCGCGGTCACCAGCGCGGGCCGGACCATCGGATGGTAGGCACCGCGGTTCAGGACGTAGGTCGCGAACGCGACGATGAAGCCGCTGCTCCCCAGGGCGGTGCCGATGACGTCGTCGTAGACGATCCACAGGCCCCACGGGTAGCCGTCGTTGAGGTTGGTCACGGCGCCGATGCCGCGGACCAGCCGGATCGCGACGACGACGGCGAGCAAGCCGACGAGCAGGCCGAGCACGGCGGTGAACCGGGTCACCAGCCGACCGCCGATCGGCGCGGGCTCCTCGTGTGCGGCGGTGCCGGGCGCGATCATCGCTGCCCTCCTTCTCGCGCTCGCTCCGGCGGCTCGGTGCCCGACGGCGGGTCCGTCGAGTCCCCGGGTGCGCCGGCGGCCTCCGGGACAGCCACGGCCTCGGGCGGCGGCCGCATGTGCCGCCACGCCGCCGCCGCCAGGACCCCGAGGAAGCCGATCGGCGCGATCAGCTTGTTGTAGATCGTGTGCTGCAGCGACTCCGAGATGTCGGCCGGCGCGACGGTGGGAAGCGCCGGCTTGTCGAGCAGCTCGAACGGCACGCCGGACAGGTGAAGCACCTGCGTGCCTCCGATCTCGGTCTCGCCGTAGGTGTGCGCGACGTACGCTCCGGCCGCGCCCTCGTAGGTATCGTTGCCGCCGATCCGGCCGCGCGGATACGTCGTCTTGGTCCCGGGCGTCAGCGCGCGGCGGCGCTCGATCTCCTTCTTGAGATCGCTCACCGGGCCGAACAGCGTCGCGCCGGTCGGGCAGACCTCGGCGCACGCGGCGTACCGGCCCTCGCCGAGCCGGTGCTGGCACAGCTGGCACTTCGAGATCTTGGGGAACGGGGTGTCGTAGGTGAACCGCGGCACGCCGAACGGGCAGGCAGCGACGCAGTACCGGCAGCCGATGCACGCGTCGATGCTGTACTTGACGATGCCGGTCGTCGGGTCCTTGGTCATCGCCGACACCGGGCACACCGACACGCACGACGGGTCGACGCAGTGCATGCACGAGACCTTGGTGAACGCGAAGCCGTCCTTCACCTGGTCCTTGTGCGTGCCGCCGCCGTCCCGGTACGCCTTGATGACGGTGAGCGTCTTGCCGGAGATGTCCAGCGGTGCGTCCCAGTAGTCGCCGTTCGCGAGCTCGGTGTGCTCGGCCGGCATGTCGTTGGCGGCCTTGCATGCCGGGATGCACGCGCGGCAGCCGATGCACAGCGTGCCGTCGTACAGCAGGCCCAGCGCCTTGTCGGGCACCGTGTGCCTGGCCCGGGCCTCGGCGGTCGAGGCGACCGACGTCGCGGCGATCGCGCCTGCGCCGCTGGCCAGCCCCTGGATCAACTTCCTTCGGGTCAGCATGGCGTCCTCCGCGCTACCGCTTGCCCTCACCGCCGGCCGCCGGAGGCGGCTCGTCGGGGAGGTTGCCGAGGTTCTTTGCGATCCGCGCACCCGCGCCGATCGCGAGGCCGCCGATCGCGGCGACGGTACCGATGGTGGCGAGCGTGCCGCCCTGGCCCTGGTCCGTGCCGGGGCGCGTGAACTGGGTCGGCGGGGTCACCGTGAGCAGCCTGGCCAGCTCGTGGATCGGCTTGGCGAAGCCGACGCCCTGCTCCGTGCAACCGATGCACGGATGGCCGCAGCCGACCGGCCACGACCCGGTGCCCGCGTCGCCGAACTGGATCGACGGGCAGTTGGCGTAGGTCTCGGGGCCCTTGCAGCCGAGCTTGTACAGGCACCAGCCCTGGCGGTGGCCGTCGTCGCCGAACTCGACCGCGAACCGGCCGGCGTCGAAGTGCGCGCGGCGCTCGCAGTTCTCGTGGATCAGCCGGCCGTAGGCGAACTTCGGACGGCCCTTGGCGTCGAGCTCGGGGAGCTTGCCGAGCACGAGGTAGTGCACGACCGTGGTCAGGAAGTTGTAGGGGTTGGGTGGACAGCCGGGGATGGTCAGGACCGGCCTGCCGAGGATCGCGGCGACCGGGCTCGCGCCGGTCGGATTCGGAGACGTCGACGGCATGCCGCCCCATGACGCGCACGAGCCGATCGCGATCACCGCCGCGGCGTCCGCGGCGCATTCCTTGACCAGCTCGACCGCGGTCTTGCCGCCGATCTTGCAGAAGTTGCCGTTTTCGCCGGTCGGGATCGCGCCCTCCACGATGAGGATGTACTTGCCCTTGTTGGCCGCCATCGCCGAGAGCCGGGCCGCTTCGGCCTGGTGCCCGGCCGCCGCCATCAGCGTCTCGTGGTAGTCGAGCGAGATGATGTCCAGGATCAGCTTCTCGAGCGTCGGGTGCTCGGCCCGCAACAGGCTCTCGCTGCACCCCGTGCATTCCTGGAAGTGGAGCCAGATCACCGAGGGGCGCCTGGCCTCCACGAGCGCTCTGGCGACCGCACCCACCGCGCTTCGCGATAGACCCAGGGTCGCTGTGATAGCCACACAGAACTGGAGGAAGTGCCGGCGGGGCAACCCGAAGCGTTCCTCCGCGCCTGCGAGATCGTCGTCCGGTGGCGCGAGTGGAAGTGCTTCCTTCATGGGCGGCTCCTGCTGGCGGTGCGCATTGCGCTGCATGCCGTCGAGTGCATCAACCGCGCCCGTTGTTCGGCCCGGATCTCGGCGGCCGCGCAGACCGCGATCGTGCAAAGTCAGCGGCAGCGCAGCGACCGCCCGCAGCGTTTGCGAGCGTCCATCACATCGACTTCGTCGTCGCGCACGTGACGCTGCGCGACAGCGCAGCCGATCACAAGGACGCAGCCCTCGCGTGATCCACACGAGTGCGGACAGCCACTGTCGACGGGCGCCCGCTCGGGAATTCTCGCGCGCGAAACGAGCGCTGCTCGCTCACTCCGGCTCGCCGCGCGCAGGTCCCCCCATCGCGGGATCGCTGAGCGAGTGGCGGCCGGTCTCGACGCGGCCGGCGAACCGCCGCCGGAAGCCCGGCAGCCCGCGAGCCTCCACCGTGATGTCGTACCAGTGCGCGCTGCGCTCGAGCGACCAGCGCCGCACGCGGTCCTGGCCGGCCGGCACGACGACGCGGTGTTCCTCGGCGGTGTAGGCATTGGCCCGCAGCACCAGCTCGATCGGCTCGACCCCGCGGTTGTGCATGGCGATCTCGAGGTCGCCCCGCACGTACGCCACGTCGACCTCGGGGGCGGCCGCGTGCGGCGCGGCGCGGCCGGTGATGTGGCGGTGAAAGCCGGCCGGCCCGAGCAACCATAGATCGTAGTCGCCGCCGTCGCCGTCGAGCTGCCACGCGTCGGTCAGGTGCCGATCGGGCTCGACCGTGAACCGGCGCGGCACCCGGTCGAGGTGCCTGCGATCGTGGACGTGGAACACCGCGCCCGCGGTGCCGGTGTTGCCAAACGTCAGCTCGATCTGCGGGCGCTCCGGCCCGGGCCGGACGCGAGCCGTCACGTGCAGCTCGTAGGGCAGCGCACGCGACGGCTGCGTGCCCTCCTCCTGCACCGGCAGCATGGCCAGCGCCGGGATCTGCGGCGCGGTGGTGTCGCGCAGCGCGCGCGCTGCCACCGCGAGCGCGACGGTGTCGGGCAGCTCGTCGAGGAACCGCCGGCCGTCGGGATCCGCGAAGTCGAACGCCGAGGTCAGATCGCCGCACACCGCGCGCCGCCACGCCGAGATGTTGGGCTCGGCCACGCCGAACCGGCGCTCCAGGAACCGCAGCACCGACGTGTGGTCGAACACCTGCGAGTTGACCCAGCCGCCCTTGCTCCACGGCGAGATCACGTACATCGGCACGCGCGGGCCCAGCCCGTACGGCTTGCCGAGCGGGAAGATCTTCGTCGGATCGACCCCGGTCGGCAGCACCTCGTGGTACTCGCCCGCGGTGTCCGCAGTCGACGCACCGGCCGTTGCGTCGGCCGACGCGCTCGGCGGAGCAGGCGGCGGCACGTGGTCGAAGAACCCGTCGTTCTCGTCGAAGTTGACCAGCAGCACCGTCCGGCTCCACACCGCCGGGTTCGCGGTCAGCGCCTCGAGCACGCGCCGGGTGTACGCCGCGCCCTGGGCCGGGCTCGACGAGTCGGGGTGCTCGGAGCCCTCCTCGGTCGCGATGATCCACGACACCTGGGGCAGCCGATCGTGGGCTGCGTCGTCGGCGAGCTGATCGAGATCGCGGGTGGTGAGCCCGCGATCGCGCAGCGCCGCCAGCGCGCCGGATCGCCCGGCCACCGCGTCGCGATATCGCCGGAACCCCGCGAGCGGGTTGTCGCCGAAGTTATCGGCCATGTTCTGGTAGATCTGCCAGCTGACCCCGGCCGCCTGCAGCCGCTCGGCGTACGTCATCCACGTGTAGCCGCCCTCCGGATCGTGATCGAGGCGATCGAAGTCATTGGTCAGCGCCGGACCGCCCGCGGCACCGCGCGGATCGTGGGTCCCGCTCCACAGGAACAGCCGGTTCGGGTTGGTCCCACCGTGCAGCGAGCAGTGGTACGCGTCGCACAGCGTGAACGCCTCGGCGAGCGCGAACTGGAACGGGATGTCCTCGCGCGTGAAGTACCCCATCGAGCGGTCGGTCTTGAACGCCGGCCACTGGTCCAGCCGGCCATCGCCCCACGCCCCCTGTGCGTTCGGCCAGGTGTGCGGCGTCCCGCTCACCCGCATCAGCGCGAACGACGCCTGGGTATCGAGCCGGAACGGCGCCACCGCCGCCGGTCCCGACGCGCCGCCGCGCGACTGGAACCACACCGTGCGATCGGCGATGCCCGGCGCGTCGGGCACAGGGATCGGGAACCGATCGCCGAACCCGCGCACACCGCTCAGCGTGCCGAAGTAGTGATCGAACGAGCGGTTCTCCTGCATCAGGATCACGACGTGCTCGACGTCGGCGATCGTGCCGGTCCGCCGTGCGCCGGGATCGCCAGCGCCCGGCGGATCACCGGCGGGAACGCCAGCGTGGCCCCCGCCGCGGTCGCCGACAGCGCGGCCCGCAGGAACTCGCGTCGGTTGGTCATGTCCAGGTCTTCGCATCGCACGATGGCGGCGCGATGGCGCCCGATCGCCATTGCAGAGACGTGATCGCGACAGGCGATCTGCCGCTGCGTCGGTGTGGTTGCCACCGGATCGGACGTCGCTGTCCGCGCACCGGACGGCGCCGCCGCGCCGCGGGTCGCGCTTCCTGCCGACGCCGGGAGGTGCCGGCGCATGCTGCAGGTGACAGACCGTGAGGATCTGCGGCCGCGTGGTACGCCGAAGCAGGACGATCCATCGTGATAAATCAAGCGCTTAGACATTGACTATCTGACTAAGTCTAGTAGGCTAACTACGTGCCCAAGCACGTCCATCGCGTCGGGATCCATGAGGCCAAGACGCACCTCTCCCGTCTCTTGCGAGACGTCGAGAACGGCGGTGAGGTGATCCTCGAGCGGGGCGGGCGACCGATCGCGCGCATCGTGCCTGCGGTCGAGCCGACCTCGCCGTCGGATTCGTACGGCATGTTCGCCGGACAGTTCACGACCGCGGACGATTTCGACGCGGACAGCGAACAGCTCGCGGATCTGTTCGGCGTGGCGCGGTGAAGTTGCTCGTCGACACCCAGGCCGTGATCTGGTGGCTCGGAGCGGATCAGCGCCTCAGCACACCGGCGCGAGCGGCGATCGCCAGGGCCGGCGCCGAGGCGGCGGTGAGCACCGCCACGATCTGGGAGGCTTCGATCAAGCGCGCGTCGGGGCGCCTGACCGGACCCGATCTGCTGGGTGCGATTGCCGCCGCCGGGCTGCCCTTCCTGTCCATCAACGAGCACCACGCGAAGCTTGCCGGCGAGCTACCGCTCCTGCATCGCGACCCATTCGATCGCATGCTGGTCGCGCAGGCGGTGGTCGAGCAGCTCGTGATCGTGACGTCGAACGCGGAGATCCCTCGATACGGCGTCCCGGTCGTCTGGTGAACACCCGGCCCGCCGCGGCACCTCATCGTTGTGTTGTTGTGTTGTGAGGAGCGACAGCCGCTACTGCAGGTGCGCGCCGTCGGCGATCCACTTGCCGAGCTCGGCGCGCTCGAGCGGCGTGATCTGGGTCCGGTTGAGGAACGGCATCGTCTTGCTCTCGACCGCGCGCTCGCGGATCCGCGGCACCATCAGCTTGATCTGATCGGCGGTCTCGAACACGATGTTGTTGGGCGGCGCGGGGAACGCCGGGTCCGTCGGGTGGCTGCTGTGGCAGGGCACGCAGCGCCTGACGATGATGTCCTGGGCGCGCGCGAAGCCGACCGGGTAGGTGACGTCGACCTCGGGGCCGGCGGGGATCCGGGTGATGACGAGCAGGCCCGCGATCGCGATCGCAGCCATGATGCCGGCCGGGGCGAGCCAGGCGATCGGGATCATCTGCCGGCCCTCGCCGAGGTAGCGGACATTCATGAAGTGGCGCACGCCGGCGCCGCCGACCATCACCGCGATCAGCACCAGCCAGTTGAGGTGGTGGCCGTAGGCGCTGGGGAAGTGGTTCGACAGCATCATGAACAGCAGCGGAAACGTCAGGTAGTTGTTGTGAATGCTGCGCTGCTTGGCGCGCAGCGACAGCACCGGGTCCTGCGGCTTGCCGGCCCGGGTCGCCGCGATCAGGGCGCGCTGCGACGGCAGGATGCACAGCCAGACGTTGCCGGTCATGATCGTGCCGATCAGGACGCCGGTCAGGATGTAGGCGGCGCGCCCGGCGAACATCTGGGTGTAGCCGAGGATCGCCCCGACCAGCAGCGCGAGCGAGGCGGCGGTGGCCAGCCGTGGGCGGCGGTCGCCGAGCGCGTGCCACAGCAGGTCGTAGAGGATCCATCCGAGGAACAGCGAGCTGGCGGACATCACGATCGCGATCCTCGGATCGAGCTGCTGGACGTTGACGTCGATCAGGAACGCGGCGCCGTTGGCGTAATACACGATGACGAGCAGCGCGATGCCGGTCATCCAGGTGAAGCCGTTCTGCCACTTGAACCAGTGCAGGCGGTCCGGGAGCTCGCCGGGCTCGAGCAGCTTCTTCTCGACGTCGTAGAACGCGCCGGAGTGGACCATGTAGATCTTGCCCTGCGACAGCGGGGTGAGCGGGCCGTGCTTCTCGAGGTTGCGATCGAGCCAGTTGAACAGCATCGAGTTGCCGATCCACATGATCCCGGCGATCAGGTGGGCCCAGCGAAACACGACATCGAGCAGCTCGTTCAGGCGCACGAGGCCGACTATACGCAGACTGCGCCCAGCGCGACGCAGATCGAGCGCACCGCCGGGCGCCTCACGGCGGCGGCTCCCGGAACGATCGCAGACGCTCGCTGACGCTCAGCCCCAGGACCGGCGGATCACCTCGGCGATGCCGCCGCCGTCGAACGCCGTGGCGGACAGCACGTCGCTCGCCCGGGCGCGCACGTCGTCGGGCGCGGTGCCCATCGCGAACGACCGGCCCGCGACGTCGAACATCGGGACATCGTTGATCCAGTCGCCGACCGCGACCGCCTCGGCGAGCGAGATCCCGGCGCGCCGGCACAGCTCGGCCAGCGCGGTGCCCTTGGTGGCGCCGGCCGCGCGCACCAGCAGCGCGTGCTTGCCGGGGTGCGACCAGGCCTCGAAGTGGACGCTGTACAGCCGGGCGGCGTGCTCGCGCAGCGCGGCGTGGGCGGCGTCGACGGCGTCGGCGTCGCCGATCGCGACCGCGGCGAGCGGCTCGGTCTGCCAGGCGACGTCCTGCTCGACGATCCGCAGGTTCGGCGACCACGTGCTGATGAAGGGGGCGTACGGCGCGCCGGCATGCTCGTGGTGGATGCCGGCGGCGTCGAACACGAACGCGGTGAGCTCGTGGCGCGCCATCGCGTCGCGGACCACCGCGGCGAGATCGCCGGCCATGCCGTGGTGCAAGAGGGTGCGGCCCGAGGTCAGCTCGACCAGGTGGCAGCCGTCGACGCAGCCGATCGCGCCGTCGATCCGGCAGGCCCGCGCCGCGAAGGTCGCGCCGGAGTGCAGCCGGCCGGTGACGATGGTGACCACGACGCCGGCGGCCTGGAGCTCGGCGATCGCGGCGATGTCGCGGTCGTCGACGACGCCGTCGCGGCGCAGCAGCGTGCCGTCGAGATCGAGCGCGAGCAGCCGGTACATCAGAGCCCATCATTGTAGCACCCGGGCGTGACATCGCCCGCCGTCCGCCGCAGCGCGTCATCGCGCCCGGGCCCGGCGAGCGGCCACCGCTGTCAGGCCCCCGGCGCGAGCTCGGCGACCGCGGCGGCATCGAGCGCGACGTGCACCGCGCCGATGTTCTCGTCGAGGTGCGCGACCTTGCTGGTGCCCGGGATCGGCAGCATCACCGGCGAGCGGGCGAGCAGCCAAACGAGCGCCAGCTGCGCCGGGGTGCAGCCGTGGCGCGCGGCGACCGCCGCCAGCGCGCCGCTGCTCGCGGTCAAGGCGCCGATCGCGAGCGGGAAGAACGGCAGGAAGGCGATGCCGTGCGCCTCGCACGCCGCGAGCACGGCCTCGGGGCGATCGGCCACCGGCATCGGCCCCCCGCCGCCACCGACGTTGAACAGGTTCTGGACGCACGCGATCGGCGTGCGGGTCAGCGCGTACTCCAGCTGCTCGACGTTGACGTTGCTGAGCGCGACGTGACGGACCAGACCGTCGCGCTGCAGCTCGATCATCGCGTCGAGCGCCTCGGCGAACGCGACGCCGGTACCGTCGATCCAGCGCAGGTGGACGACCGGCAGCTGGTCGAGCCGGAGGTCGCGCAGATCGTGCTCGGCGCCGGCGCGCAGCTCCTCGGGCCGCAGGTACGGCGCCCACGATTTGTCGGGCAGCCGGCGGCCGCCGAGCTTGGTCGCGATCACCAGGTC
The DNA here is from genome assembly GCA_041495365.1 of Kofleriaceae bacterium. GTDB lineage: Bacteria > Myxococcota_A > Polyangia > Haliangiales > Haliangiaceae > JABFXX01. The sequence goes on from JBGQCL010000114.1 coordinate 13,157, forward strand.
GCCGGGATAGGGGTGCAGCGCCTCGGCGATCAGCCGGTTGGCGACGTGCGGGCCGTAGTACCACGCGGTGTCGATCAGGTTGATGCCGAGCTCGACGGCGCGGCGCAGCACCGCCCGCGCGGCCGCGGGGTCGTCGGGCTCGCCCCACACGTCCTTGCCGGGGAGCCGCATCGCACCGAACCCCAGGCGCCGGACCTCGAGGTCGCCGAGCCGGAGGGTCTCGGGGCCAGTGGCAAACCGCAGCATCCGCTGCACGATGCCCGATCCGGCCGGGCCTTGCCACGGCCCGCGGCGCAGATCAGACGCGCCTCGCTCACCGCCGCGTCAGCCTGATCGTGAGCGGCCAGCGGATCTCGCGCGGCTCGTTGCCCGGCCAGCGCTCGGCCAGCTCGCGGCCCAGCCGCTCCAGCCGCGCGCCGCCGCCCGCCGCGACCAGCCGGGCCGTCGCCGACCAGGTCGTGACGTAGCCGAACAGCTCGTCGCGCGTCCACCGCGCGGTCAAGGCGATCCCGGGGGGCTCGACCGCCGGCCACGGGAGCACGAGGCCGCGATAGCGGTTGTTGACGTGCGTGCGCCCGCCCGGCCAGTGCGGAGCGATGTCGGCGTAGAACGCCGCGAGCAGCGCGCCGACCTCCCCGTCCAGCTCGGCGTCGAGGTAGGTGACCAGCGCGATCAGGCCCCCGGGCCGGACGACCCTGCCGACCTCGGGGACGAACCTCGGCCAGTCGAACCAGTGCGCGGCCTGCGCGGCGACCGCGAGGTCGACCCCGGCCCCGGGCAGGCTCGAGGCCTCGGCGGGCTCGCAGCGATACTCCACCCGCGGGTGGCGCTCGGCGTGGTCGAGCTGGGCCTGCGCCGGATCGGTGGCGATCACGCGGTCGAACCGCGCGGCGAGCGCGACCGACAGCTGGCCGTTGCCGCAGCCGATGTCCCACACCACCCCGCGCGCCGGGCTGGCCTCGGCGAGCGCGTCGACCAGCGCGGGCGGATAGTGCGGGCGGTACTGGGCGTAGCGCGCCGCGAGCTCGGAGAAGTGATCGGCGAACGCAGCCATTGCGCTTGCGATGCGCCATCCTCGCATGGCGTTGCGCGGCGAGCCACCGGCGTCCGCCTCCAGCACTGGCTCCGGGCACCGGCGAGCGCTATTTTCGTACCATGCTGACACGGCGCCGATGGCTCGCCGGCGGCCTGGCCGCCGCGCTGGGGCTCGTCGCGCGCCGCGCGTCCGCGATCGGCCCGGGCTCGCGGTTCACGTTCGGCCAGCTCACGCTCGGCCGCGACCTCGGCCCGCGGCCCGGGGCGCTGCGCCGGCTGTCCTGGGAGATCGAGAAGCGCACGTCGATCGACGTCCAGCTCGAGCCGGTGATCGTCACCCCGACCAGCGAGACCCTACACGAGACCCCGTTCCTCTACCTGTCCGGCGACCGCGAGCTCGAGCTGCCGAGCGCGGCCGGGATCGAGGCGCTGCGCCGGTTCCTCACGTTCGGCGGCTTCCTCCTGATCGATTCGGCCGAGGGCTCGACCGACGGCGCGTTCGACGGCTCGGTGCGCAAGCTGATCGCCGCGGTGTTCCCGCCGGTCGGCTCGGCCAAGCCGCTCGAGGTCGTGCCGGGCGATCACGTGGTCTACAAGTCGTTCTACCTGCTCGACCGCCCGCTCGGCCGGCTCGCGATCGCCCCGGCGATGGAGGCGGTGATCCGCGATGGCCGGATCGTGGCGGCCTACGTCGCCAACGACCTCGGCGGCGCCTGGCAGCGCGACGACTTCGGCAACTACGACTTCCCGTGCCAGCCCGGCGGCGAGCGCCAGCGCGAGCTCGCGTTCCGCATGGGCGTCAACCTGGTGATGTACGCGCTGTGCCTCGACTACAAGGCCGATCAGGTCCACGTGCCGTTCATCATGAAGCGCCGCCGGTGGAAGCCCGACGACGGCGCCCTGACCCCGGTCAAGCCGTGACCGCGAGCTCGGATCGCCGGGTGCCCCGGTAATGTCGATCGTCCTGTTCAGCCCGCTGATGCGGGTCTCGCTCGCCGCCGCCGCCGCGCTGCTGATCATCGCGACCATCGTCGCGGTCCGCCGCGGCCACGGCGGGCTCGGCGCGCTGCTCGGCGTGTCCGCGCTGATCGGCGGCGGCGCGCTCGCCGCCGAGGCGCTGATCGCGCTGACCGTGCGGATCGCCGCGCCGGGCGCGACCGACTTCAACGAGTACCGCTGGGTGTTCCTCGCGCCGTGGGGCCGGCCCGGGCTCGCGCTCGGCGCCGTCGCCCTCGCCGGGATCGTCGCGCTGTCGTGGCGCGCCAGCCGGGGCGCGAACGCGTGGCGGCGCGCCCTGATGATCGGCCTGCGCGCCGGCGCCGCGGTCACCGCGCTGGTCGTGTTCCTCGAGCCCGCGGTCGAGCTCCGCCAGGTCGCGCGCGAGCCCAACCGGATCGCGGTGCTGATCGACGACTCCAGGTCGATGGCGCTCGGCGAGGACCCGCGCGGTCCGTCGCGGATCGAGCGCGCGCGCCGCCTGCTCGCGGCGTCCGGCGACGCGCTCGCCGCGTGGGCGCGCGATCACAAGATCGACTACTACACGTTCGCCGAGACGGTCAGCGCGACCACGCTCGCCGGCCTCGCCAGGGACCCGGCCCAGGGCAAGGCGACGCTGATCCGCAAGGCGCTCGAGTACATCCGCGGCCGCTACGAGGGCCACGACCTCGCCGGCATCGTGCTGATCTCCGACGGCGCGGCCACCGGCGGGTTCGACGAGGACTCCGGCGACGGCGCGGTGCGCGACTTCCTGCGCTCGCTCGACACCCGGGTCCACACCGTGTGGGCGGCGCGCCGCGGGCTGCGCGACGTCGCGGTCGCCAGGGTGATGGCCGACGAGTTCGCGTTCGTGCGCACCGTGGTCCGGATCGACGCGGTGATCCGCACCACCGGCCTGCCGGCGCGCCAGGTGCCGGTCACGCTGTCGACCGACGGCCAGCCGCTGCGCCAGAAGCTGGTCGAGCTGCCGGCCGGCGATCACGACGTCACCGTGACCTTCGAGGTCACCCCGCCGCGGGTCGGCCGCTACGTCTACGAGGTCTCGGTGCCGGTCGCCGCGGGCGAGGCGGTCACCACCAACAACGCGCGCAGCTTCGTGGTCCGCGTGATCCGCGACAAGATCCGCGTGCTGCAGGTCGCCGGCCAGCCGTCGTGGGACGTCCGCGCGCTGCGCCAGATGCTCAAGAGCAACCCCAACGTCGACCTGATCTCGTTCTTCATCCTGAAGACCCAGGACGACGTCTCGCTGGTGCCCAACGACGAGATGTCGCTGATCCCGTTCCCGACCCGCGAGCTGTTCGAGCAGCAGCTGCCGTCGTTCGACCTCATCTTCCTGCAGGACTTCGAGTACCTGCCGTACCACATCGGCGACTACCTCGAGAACATCCGCAGCTACGTCGAGGGCGGCGGCGGCCTGGCGATGCTCGGCGGCGCGGCGTCGTTCACCTCGGGCGGCTACTACGGCACCCCGGTCGCCGCGGCGCTGCCGGTCGAGCTCCACGGCCCGTTCGACGCCGGCCCGATCCTCGACACCCAGAAGTTTCAGCCCCAGCTGACCGAGGCCGGCCTGGTCCACCCGGTGACCTCGCTGCGGTACTCGCCCGACGACAACGCCCGGGCCTGGAAGCAGCTGCCGCTGCTCGAGGGCGTCAACCTGATCGCCGGCGCCAAGCCCGACGCCACGGTGCTCGCGGTCCACCCCCGGCTCAAGACCCGGGCCGGCAAGCCGATGCCGGTGATCGTCGCCGGGGAGTATGGCAAGGGCCGCTCGCTCGCGGTCACCACCGACACCCTGTGGCGGTGGGGCTTCGTCGCCGCGGCGCGCCCGGGCGACGACGGCCGCCAGTACACCAAGTTCTGGGAGAACTCGATGCGCTGGCTGATCCAGGACCCCGACCTGCGCAACCTCCACGTCGACAGCGACGCCGTCGAGTACGCGCCCGGTCAGCCGGTCCGGATCGGCGTGCGGCTGCTCGGCCGCGACTACCAGCCGCTCGCCGGCGGCGCCGTGACCCTGACCGTCAAGCGCGGCGCCGACCCGATGCGCGCCGAGACCGTGGCGACCGTGCCGATCACCGTCGGTGACGACGGCACCGCGGTCCACGAGCTCGGCGGCCTGTCGCCCGGGGTGTACCGGGCGCTCGGCCGGGCCACGGTCGGCGGCCGCCAGGTCGACGCCACCGACATCTTCCTCGTACGTGAGGGCGGCACGGAGCTCGATCGCCCGGTCGGCGATCCCGCCACGCTCGAGGCGATCGCGCGCGCGACCTCCGGAGTCGCGCTCGGTCCGGTCGATAACCTGCCGGCGAGCCTCGCGTTCGACCCGCCGCGGATCGTCCGCGTCGACCGCCGAACCGACGTCGAGCTGTGGAGCCGCCCCGGCCTGTTCGTGCTCGTCATCGGGCTTTTGGGCCTGGAGTGGCTCTTGCGTCAGCGCAGCGGCTACTTGTAGAGAAATCCGGTAGAACAGGGCATCCATGTCCATGCAGCTCGACAGCCTTGTCACCGACCTGATCTTCCAAGCCACCGCAGCGCTCGACCAGAAGACGCTGATCGACGGCCTCGGCGGCCAGGACGCGCTGGAGGGCAAGCAGATGCTCGACGTCGACCGGCTCGATCCGCGCGCCGAGATGGAGCTGTCGCCGTCGATGCCGTTCCGCGGGCGCGGTGAGCGCCGCCTGATGCTCATCGACGACCAGGCGATCACGCCGCGCGCCGATCCGCAGACCGACTCGTGGATCCGGTCCGATCTGCGGCCTGCCAAGGACGCCCTGATCGCGACGTGCCAGCGCCTGCCGGTCCGGCTCGGCCGGCTGTTCGCGCTCGGCAGCTGGGGCGACGCGGTGATCGTCGCGCGCAGCGTGCGCGACCTCCGCGGGATCGCCCTGATCCCGTGGGCGCTCGATCCCCAGGTCGACATCGACGGCAAGCGCCGCCAGACCCCGCTGTCGCAGAAGGAGTTCGAGGCCAAGCTCATGGTCTACGAGAAGCGGCTCGAGGAGCTCGACGACCCGCAGATCATCGGCAACCTGAGCGGCGCGTCGTTCGAGCGCCGCGGCGACCTCGTCGTGATCGATGTGCTGGAGCCCGACGGCACCTGGGACCAGGCCAAGTCGCTGGTCATGGAGACCCAGCTCGCCGCGGTCGACCGGTTCTCGATGATCCCCGGGGCGCCCGCCCAGCCCAGGCCCACCGACCGGCCGACCAAGCCGATCCGGCCGCCGACCGACAAGGGCGCCACCAAGGCCGAGGCCAAGCCCGAGCCCAAGGGCCCGCCGCTCAGCGCCCGCGAGGTCGACGGCCAGATCGTCCTGGTGTTCCCCGCCGAGCGGTTCGACCTCGACGTCGCCGCCGCGCTCGGCAAGCGCGACTGGGATCAGGTCGTCCGCCGCACGGACAACGTGTCCGGCGCGATGCGCGACCAGATCCACCGCGACGGCGCGAGCTGGATCGCGCCGCTCGAGTTCCTGTCCGAGGTGTTCGTCGAGGGCAAGCCCCTCACCAAGGCCGAGTTCGAGAAGTCGGCGACCACGACCAGCGGGTTGCGCTCGATGGACGTCCACTTTCCGCGGTTCGGCCCGGTCACCCTGCTCGAGATCGCCGGCAAGGGCCGGTTCGTCACCTCGCTCGACAGCGCGGAGCGCGCTGCCCAGCTGGTGAAGTGATGGCGGTCCGGCCCGCCGCCGCGAACCCGGTTGCCCTCGGTGCTGCCCTCGCGGGTGCGATCGCCCTCGCCGGGCCCTCGGCGGCGCGCGCCGACGCCGACGAGTTCGATGGCGCCAGCGTGATCTTCGCCCGCGGCGCGGCGCTCTACCGCGTCGACCCCCGCGGCAAGGGCGAGACCGAGGTCGCCCAGCTCCCGTCGCGCACCACCGTGCGTGCGCTGCGCAGCGACGCCCGCGGCACCGTGCTGCTCGCCGACCTCGCCGGCGCGTGGGCGTGGATGCCGCTCGACGGCTCGACCAGGACGCTCGCCGATCTGCCGTGCGGCGACGGCCCGGCCGCGCTCGCCGACGACGGCTCCGCGGTGCTGTGCCGCTCGCCCCGCCAGCCCCGCCAGTCGATCCTCGTCGAGCTCGGGGCGTCTCGTTCCGGCGGTTCCGGCGGCCCCGGCGGCCCCCGGGTCACCGCGCTCGACGTCCCGCCCGGCGCGGCGCGGCTCGTCGGCAGCGGTAACGGGAGTACGAATGACCGCAAGCTGGTGTGGGCCGACCAGGCCGGCGTGTGGACCGCGCCCGCCGCGGATCCCCGGCACCGGACCCGCGCGGCGCTCGACGCCCCGCTGCGCGGCTTCCTGCCCAGCCCCGACGGCGCCCGCGCGATCGCGGTCTACACCGACCAGGTGTTCGCCGACCTCCACCACGCGCGGTCCGCCGAGGTGCTGATGACCCTGCAGCTCGACGGCCAGGGCGCCCGCCGCAAGGCGATCCGGGACGGCGTCGCCGTCGAGTGGTCGCACGACGCCAGCTGGCTGCTGGTCCAGGACGGCGCCAGCACCTGCATCATGCGGGTGAGCGGTGGCCAGTACAAATGCTGGCGCGGCCTCACCGCCGCCTCGCTATCGGCCGACGGCCGCTGGGCCCTCGCGCTGGGCAACCGCGACGGCTCGCGGCAGACCACGGCGCGGTCCGGCCGGTCGGGCAAGTCCGGCAAGCCGGGCGCCAGGCCCACGCCGCCGCGCGCGCGCCCCGCCGCCCGGCCGCCGCAGCCGGCGCCGAGCGACGCGGATCCGCCCGGCCCCGACGACAAGCCGTGGGACCACCTCGACGAGCCGTCCGACGAGCCCGAGGCCGGCGACCCGCCCGCCGCGCTCGACGACGTCAGCGTCGCGGTGCCCAGCGGCCCGCTGTCGCTGTACCGGCTCCGGCTCGAGGGCGCGTTCACCGATCGACCGGCCTTGCTGGTCAAGGTCGTCGACGGCGCGGCCGTCTGGGTGCCCGGGCCACCATAGCGGCGAGCGCACAATAGCGTTACACAAACGCGTATTGTGCGCGCCGACTGGCCACGTACAGTCGACGAACGTCCGCGATGTGAGCGGATCGAGGAGGTACGGATGCAGAGACTGCAATGGCTACTGTGCGGGATTGTGCTGGCGATCGGCGCGTGCGCCGGGGGACCAGCCGACGTGGCGACCACGGCGTCGACCATGCAAGACGAGACCGGTCAGACGGTCCAGATCATCTCTCGATCGCAGGCGCTGCCGCTGCCCGCCGCCGAGACCTGCACCGAGACCGACGGCGCGTGCAAGATCGGCCAGTGCGAGCTTGGCCCGCACGACACGTTCATGACGATCACCGAGGTCTGCTGTACCGGCGGAGTGTGCACGACCGAGCGCTACCGCCTGTGCGGCTGCTGACCGCTCAGGCCGGGACGACGGCCTGATCCGCCCCGTGCTTCGTGAACGCGAAGCCGCGGCCGTGGTCCCGACCGCGATCGCTCGCGCGACGCGGTCACCCGGCGCGAACCGCGCGCCCTCCGGGCTGGTGAGCTCGCGCTACGCCGCCCGTCAGCGCGTCCGGCCGATCTTGCCGGATCCCGCGAGTCCGCTGGCTCGCCGGACCCGAGCTCGAACCGCGTGCTCACCGCTCCCCGTCCAGCCGCGCCGCCTTCATCCGCAGGTAGTCGCGCTCCGGGACGCTCGTCGTGCGCTCCGCCGCGCGCCGGTAGTGCCGCTGCGCCGCCTCGCGATCGCCGGCGCGCTCCAGCAGGTGCCCGCGCACCGCGTCGAGCCGGTGGTGCTCCGCCAGCCGCGCATCGCGCGCCAGCGCGTCGAGCCGGTCCAGCCCGGCCGCCGGTCCACGCACCATCGCCGTCGCGATCGCTTGGTTGAGCGCCACCATCGGGTTGTCCGACCTCTGCAACAGCAGCCCGTACAGCGCCAGGATCTGCGGCCAGTCCGTCGCCTCCGCGCTCGGTGCCTCGTCGTGCACCGCCGCGATCGCCGCCTGCAGCTGGTACGCCCCGACCGACCCGCGCGACAGCGCCGCCGTCACCAGCGCCACCCCCTCGTCGATCGCCGCCCGGTCCCACCGCCCGCGGTCCTGCTCGTCGAGCGGGATCAGCTCGCCCGCCGGCCCCGTTCGCGCCTCCCGCCGCGCGTCCGTCAGCCGCATCAGCGCCAGCAGCCCCATCACCTCGCCGTCGTCCGGCACCAGCCGGTGCAGCATCCTCACCAGCCGCAGCGCCTCCTCCGACAGATCCACGCGCATCAGCGCCGGCCCCGAGCTCGTGTAGCCCTCGTTGAACATCAGGTACAGCACGTGCAGCACCGCAACCAGCCGCTCGCCCCAGTGCGCCGCCGCCGGCAGCTCGAACGGCACCCCCGACGCCTTGATGCTCTGCTTCGCCCGGCTGATCCGCTGCGCCATCGTCGCCTCCGGCACCAGGAACCCCCGCGCGATCTCCGCCGTCGTCAACCCGCCCACCGCGCGCAGCGTCAGCGCGATCGCCGACGCCGGCGACAGCACCGGGTGACAGCACAGGAACAGCAGCACCAGCGAGTCATCGCTCCCGTCGTCCTCCCCCGCCGCCAGCGCCAGCTGGTCCTCCGCCGGCACCAGGCTCACCACCAGCTCCTCGCGCCGCCGCCGCGCTGCCTCCGCCCGCACGTGGTCGATGACCCGCCGCGACGCCACCCGGACCAGCCACGCCCGCGGATCCTCGGGCACCCCATCGCTCGGCCAGCGCTCCGCCGCCGCGATCAGCGCCTGCTGCACCGCGTCCTCCGCCGCCGCGAAGTCGCCCGACCGCCGCGTCACGGCGCCCAGCACCTGCGGTGCCAGCTCGCGCAGCAGCCCTTCGATCGATCCTTGGGCCGACCCTTGGGCCGACCCTTGGGCCGACCCCTCGGCGCGCGACTCCGGCGCGCTCATTCCAGCAGGTCTCGCGGCGGTGCGCTCATCACCTCCCGCACCTCGATCGCCAGGTTCAGCGGCTTGCCGCCCGGCCCCGGCGCCGCCGACGCCCGCGCCGCGATCTCGTATGCTCGCTCCGGCCGGTCGACATCCACGATCCAGTACCCTGCGAGGAACTCCTTCGCCTCGGGAAACACCCCATCGGTGATCGGCTTGCCATCGCTCCCCGCCCGCACCCGCTTCGCCTGGTCGGGCCCGGCCAGCCCTTCCGCCGCCACCAGCTCCCCCGACGCCTGCAGCGCCTTCGCAAGGTCCTTCATGAACGCGATGTGCGCCTGGATGTCCTGCTGCGGCCAGCGCGCGATCTGATACGGCCCCCCGCCGGGCGTGTTCATCATCAGCATGTACTTCATGGTGCGACTCCTTCTTCGGTGGTTGCGCGCCCTTCGGTGCGCGCTCACGGGGACGTCGGAGCCGACGGCCCCACCTCGACATCCGCGCGGTCGCTTTCTTTCACCGCCGATCGCCGCGCCGCCAGCTGCCAGGTTATCGCCGATCGTCCGCCCCGACAAAGACCGGCGACTGCCGCGAAGCCCACGAGGCCGCGAGGAATCGCGCGCGCGGCACCACGGTCGCGGCCCACAGGCACGGTAGCAGCCACCGCCGCCGGTCGCGCCGGGAGTGCCGCCTGTCACCCCACGCGCCTGCAGCCGCCCGCGCCACCGCCGCCACCGCCGCCACCAGCGGCACCGCCGGCACCGCCGGCATCACCGAGCGCCTGAGCCTGCCCGTCCCCGATGTCCCGGCGGTGTCGTAGCTTCACCTCCCCACAGTCGAAGCGGCCCCTTGCTTCCGGCTCTCGGTCGCTTGACACCCCTACCCCACGTACGTCATCTATTTGGTCCCTCAGTCTTTCCGGAGTAGCTCAGTGGTAGAGCAGGCGGCTGTTAACCGCCGGGTCGGGGGTTCGAAACCCTCCTCCGGAGCCAGAACTACCTGAAAACAAACGGGTTTCCCCGTTGGTTGACACCTCGGGCGAACGTTGCTCACATTCGGCGCCCGGTGAAACCGGCAGCGTTCGCGAGGTTCTGCGCGCCCGCGATGTACCAGCCGAAAATCGAGAGCCGCTCCGGAGAGCGGCCAGGACCCGCGGGCTGCGGCGTAGGGCAGAAAACGCGGTCTCTGAACCGTTCTCTGGGGAGAGACGATCAGAGAGCGGTTAACAGGTCCCGTCAACCATCCGGTCGGTCAGACCACCGAGCTGTCAACCATTGGGTCGGCAGCGCCGGCCTGTTTAACAGCTCGTCCCAAGCATGCGCATACTGGCGTAACCACAGCGATCGCAGGGCGCCTCGTCCGCCGGCGGGCCAGTGTGGACCGCCCGGCGCGCTGTCGAGCGCGCGTGCAGCCCCGCACGGCGCCAGCCTGCGGCGCGGCGTCCGGCCCTAGGAAGCTGGTGTCAAACACGCTCGGCTCGCTCGAAATCGCTGGTAACTGATCGATCCCTCGATCTGTAAGTGATCGATCTTCGACTTTGACACCAGCTTCCTAGCCCACCGTCGATCGGTGGTGAACCGGCCTCGTGCGTGCGCGATGGCGCCCCCGAGTTCGCCGCGAGGGCAGGAAGGTGGTCCGCGCGGGCGGTTCCATCTACGACGTGATCGTCGGGACCGCGCTGTGGCCCGACACCTGCCGGGCACGGAGTGCGGCCCGGCTCAGCGGTGCAGGACGTAGTCGAGGCCGAGCCAGAACGTCCAGAACCGGACGTCGGCGATGGTCAGGTCCACCAACTCGCCACCGTCGGCGACTCGGACCAGCACGAAGTCCCCGCTAACGGGCCACTGGTCCGGGCCGAGGACCGGCTCCGGACGGTCAAAGCGGGGCGTGGACTCGGGCCGCCGCGACAAGGCCGGAGGCACTGCCAAGGTGCGACGGGCGAGCGCGAGGCCAGTGCAGCAGGCCGTCGCGGTCGCAGCACAGCTCGACGCCGTAGTGTAGCGGGAGCCGCGCGACCGGGAAGCCCAGCAGTCGTTCCAGGGCCGCCGCGTGGCCGCCGCCGGGGTCGGCGTCGAGCCAGGTCGTGCGCGGCTTGTCGCCGCCCCGGTACAGGATGATCCGAAGCACTTTCACTGCTTCGGCTTGTCCGATCTTGGACTCGCTGAAGGTCCCAAGCGCACGTCCAGGTCCGCAAGGAGCGCCTTCAGTCCCGCGATGGCCTCCTGATCCCTGGGCGCTGAACCGCTCTTGATCCGTTCCAGCCACTCCTCCGCAGCGATGCGGATATTCGCGTCGCCGAACGCGAACGGGGGCGCTAGCCCCTCCCGCTGCGGTTCTTCAAGCATATCCAGCACGCGGCGCTCCCAGATCTCGGCCAGCGTGGGGGGACTTGGGGGACTTACAGTGGCTCGGCGTACGTGAGGTGGCAGGTCAGCGGCTCGCCGCACCCCCCGGCGGCCGAACCATCTGGACAGCGACGCGGGCGCCATCCCGAGGCGAGCCGCCGCGAGGGGGACCTCGTGCCAGATGCGAAGTGCGACCAGCCGCCGTGTCGCCTCTTCGATCTCGGCCAACGATGTCGCGGCATGGTCCCGCACCCACGCGCGATCGACGTCCGTGAAGCTTGGCTCGGATGCTCCCAGCCCGGCGCGCGCCTCGTCGGCATATTCCCAGATGATCTGGTCCAGATCGGCCGAGCGCCGAGCAAGGGGTGGCACGATCAGCGGAGCCGGCCGGATGGGCGGCCGATTTGAGTCGGAGAGCGGGCCGATGCAGATTGCGCACCGCACGTCATCTCCGCGCTGGAGCCTCGCGACGAGCGCTGGAACATCGCCCGGCAATCGGCGCATGTGTACGCACAGCGAGCCACCGACCGCCGCCTCGAACACTGCAACACCGCTGGGGTAGCTTTCTGGCGAGCACACGGATGCCGCCCTCGGACGTCGCCGGGGATCGCAGACGACGAACGGGCTGTCCGGTCCCAGCGTGCGCACGTGCAGCGCCCACGCGATCGGCACCATGTCGCCGTCGCCGTACAGCATCAGCGTCGTACGCTGGTCCAGGGCGAGCGTGAGCGAGCGCAGCGCGAGTTCCACCGCGCGCTCGTTGGACCCCAGGATCCGAGCGAGGAATGCTCGCAGCGCGTCCCCGACCAGCACACGTCACGCTCCCTGTCGGTGCTTGATGCACTCCACGGAGATCAGGTGGAAGCCGTCGAGCTTGGATGCGGCGGTCGCCGCCGACCTGGCGATCATCCCGAGCGCGTAGGCCGTCCGCTCGGCCAGGAGCTGGTCAGCGCCGCTCCAGTCCGCGCGGTCGAAGGACTCCAGGACGATAACCGCAAGCGCGTCGACCTCGCCGACGGCGCCGCGCAGCTCGTCGCGCTGTGCCACGCCCCCGCTCATCGATGGCCCCTGCGGTCCGGCGGCCTCATCGGCGGCGACCACCGGCGATCGAGCCACCGTGACAGCGACACCGGCGCCATCCCGAGAGCTGCCGTCGCACGGCTGAGGTTCGCGGACGACCTGAGCGCGAGGCGCCGCGAGGTCGCCTTCTCGATCTCGGCCAGTGATGCAGCCGCATGCTCGAGCACCCAGCGATGATGGTGCGGCTCGAAGCTTCCAGCTGGGGCACCCAGTGCGGCGATCGCATCCTCCGCGTACTCGGCGATGATCCGCGGCAGATCCCCCGCCCGTGTCGCCAACGAGGGCACCTCGATCGGTGTGGATAGAGGGAAGGCGGTGTCTGCCCGACTCTCGCAGACGATGAGCTGGATGTTGGCGCCAGGCTTGCTCACGTTGGGTAACGCGTAGCGCTGCTCCATTCCCCACTCGCGCAGCTGGAAGATGCCAGGAGAGACAGATTCGTGACTGGCAGGCCAATCAGTGACTTGTGTGATCATGACGATTTTCACGCTCCCGAGATCGACGTGATGGCCCTGCGGCGACGGTTCGCCGTCGAGGCTTATCCATAGACGCGGAATTCGCGCCGAAAGCCAACTACGCTCCGCGACATTCGGCAGACCACTACGCGGAGTGGGCGCCCAATCTCTTGCAGATTACCGTTGACTGCGCCGCTCGTCCCAGTGCTCCATCCTGTCGCTCCGTCTACGGAGCAGGCGGCGTCAGCCCTTGGCGCATGACAATAAGCGGCACGCCGGCGGTTGCATCCGCCGACGCGCCTTGGAGCAACGATGAACGAGCATCGCCACCCCCCAGACAGCGTATCCAACGACGTTCACGTGGACAACTTTGACCCGTGCGAGGCACTGGAGAGCCTCTACCTGGAGATCATCGACCTGGATGCCTTCTCCAATGCCGCCGCCGAAGCGGTCGTCCAGCTGCCGTTCCCGTCGGGTCACGAGGAACGTCAGCCCTTCAACCGGGTCTACACCCTCGTCACGGACTGCGCGGAGCGGATCAGCACGCTGGTCGGCTACAGCCACGAGCTGATCGCCCGCCTGGGCGTGTACCGACAGGGGCGAAAGGCGGAGGCTCCGCTCCCGAACCCGGCACCGGAACCGCCCTCGGAAGTGTAGCGGCGACCGCGGTCGTCGGCCTCGCTACTTTGCGAGGCCGCGGCAGCCCCCATCGTGCAGCGCCGACGGATAGGTGCGGTTGTCAATCACCTACCAGTCCGGAATGGCGGACGACCGGGAGTGGTGTGAGGTGTAAGGCAAGTAGGGGCGTGCAACGTCCTGGCCGCGTGAGGGTCGGAGCTGGAGGGCGCGACCGAAGCGCCCCTGCCGTCGATCGCGCTACGTGAGCGGCCAGAGCCGGCGCAGGAGGGCGCGCTCGAGGTGAGCGCGGTCGCGCGCGGAGAGCGCGAAGGTGGTGTGGAGGCGCCGCGCGGCGCGCTTGGCGAGGTCGATGCGGACGTCGGTCGGATGCGGCGCGACGAGGTCAGCGGCGGCATCGAGCCAGACGTGGCGATCGAGGGTGCGCTCGGCGCGGACGAGACGGTCGACGAGGGCGATGAGCGCGGCGCCGACGTCGTTGCCGTTTGCGGCCAGGATCGCGTCGCGTTCGGCGACGAGCGGCGCCAGGAAGCGATCGCGGGCCGACAGCCG
>JBGQCL010000115.1:0-26868 GCA_041495365.1 Kofleriaceae bacterium
CCGGGCGCACATCTGCGCAAGCACGCCGCCCTGCGCGAAGAACGCCATGTGCGCCACCGTGCGATCGGCCGGCGCGGCGATCGCTGCACCGCGCAGCGCCCGCGGTCCGGCGGCGCGCTCTGCGGCCACCGCCGCGCGGCACTCCTCGAGAGCAACCCGGAACCTCGGCGCGGCGAGCTCGCGAAGCTTGGTCTCGATGTCCGCCCGCAGCTCCTCGACCCGGCGCACGTAGACCGAGACGTGGCGTTCGAGCCAGGTCAGGATCGCGCGGAGGCTCTCGAGCTCGTACGGCCGCGACGCAAACGCGAGCATCTCGCTGCGGAACGTCAACAGCTCGGTGCCGACGTCGTCGATCGCGTCTCCGATCGCCTCGAACAGGTAGAGCGCGCGGCGCGCCGGATCGACGTCGTGTTCGCCGTCGCGCCAGGCGTCGAGCACGCGGCGCACCTCGCGCACGTGCCCGAGCACGTCGGTGAGGCGATCGCGACTGTCGCCAGCGCGCCCCTCGAGCCGCGCCGCGAGTCGCGCTTCGAGCCACTCGAGCAGCGCGACCGCGTCATCCGTGAGCCGGTAGCGGAACCGCTCGCGCCGGTTGTCGCGGTAGCTGCGCAGCTTGTGTGCCTCGGTGACCCGCTCGACCGCCTGCCAGCGCACCAGTTGCTCGACATCCTGCGCGAACACCGCGCCGTCATGGGCACCGAGCCGCTCCAGCGGTCCGCTCACCCGTCCGAGGACATCTTCGTGCAGCGGCTCCAGCTCGTGATCGCGCCGGTACAGCAGCAGCGCGTACAGGATCGTCAGGTACCACGGCGACCGCTCCGCCGTGATCACAGCCGCAACCCGCCCGCGCAGCGCGCTCGCGAGGGCCGGCGCGAGGCCATCGGCGAACGCCGCTGCGCGCGCACCCGGCTCGGCCGCGATCGCTGCTGCGCTCGAGCTCCGCGGCCTCCACCGCGACGACGCCGGTGTCCTGGTCCAGGCGTTCGGTCCGCTGGTCTACGCCCGCGCCGGGACGGGCCCGTTCGATCACGTCGCTCGCCACGCCCGGCTCGGCGATCCCACGCCGCTCTCCCTCGCGCAGCTGCGCGACGCCACCCTCGTCGAGCTGTCTGTCGAGCGCATCACCAGCTTCGAGAACCAGGCCCCGTTCCTCGACTACATCGAGCGCGCCGACCCGAGCCGCGAGCTCGTCGTCCTCGCGCGCGGCCAGGCGAGCTGGGCTGTGGTGACCCTGCTCCGGCTGTGCGCCGCTCGCCGCTCGCCGATGCGCCATGCCGGTGACCTCGACCGCACCGGCATCCAGATCCTCCGCAGCCTCGCCAGGCGCGTCCACGCTCCGATCGAGCCATGGCACATGGACGTCGCCACCCACCGCCGCTTCGCCAGCGCCGCCGGCCGCCCGATCGAGCCCGAGGAGCGAGCCCGGATCGCTCGCCTCGTCGCCATCGACGATCCGGCTGCTCCGTGTCACCAGCTGCTCCTCGAGCTTCACCGCACGGGCATCTGGATCGAGCAGGAGGCGTTCTCCCATCTGCTTCTGATTCCGGACCCGTCGCATGGCGACCGTCTTTAACATCCTGCTCTGATCTCGACGCCGCCCGGCCGCGGAACGCGAATGATCCCCGGCCGCTCCGGACCGCCGCATCGAGGCCACCTACGTCGCGCTTCACGTTCGACAGCGATCGCGGCTCCGCTCGAGGCTGAGGTTGGACACGCGGTGCGACGAGCTGGTGGCCTCCGGCCGGTTCGATCGAAGGTTCCAGCAGCCGGCCGAGGCAGGTGACGACCGGGGCGCGCCCGACAGACAGCGTCCGCCACGGTCGCAGGGCGAGGCTGCGCGTTCGCGACGAGATCACCCACGGCGTGCGCGACCGGGTGTTTCGAATGTCGCCGCTCGCCTCGCCAAGTAGAATGCGAGAGTAGACCCGGACGAGGTTGGTTTTTGGAGCCACATCGTCGCCCGTTGTCCGGCGCTTGTCCGAATATCGGAAACGTCCGGTCAAATCCGGACAGCATAACTCGCTCAAGGCCCCGGTCGCTCCGTTCGCCCTGGCCGCTGCCACTCGCTCGCCGTGGCCGCTGCGACTCGTCCCGGTCAAGTGAGAGCTTGCTTGGCGGCGATGATGCGGCGGATTCTGGGCAAGGCCGTCGCCGCGCGCGTCCGCGCTGATCGCGCGAGGACGGCCATTGAGCTTCCCACGGCTGCGGCAGGCCCACGGGGTACGAAGTGTCGGCGCTTCAACGCGTGCAACGCTCCTGCGGAGCTTGCGTTCAAGTCCGTTTCTTTGCCCCTGTGTCACCTCGTGCGATGGTCGCCGCAGCGATGCGGACGCGGTTCGATCAGTTCGGCAAGCAGATGGTTCGCGAGGCCGTTGAAGGCCGCTGCTCCGTCGAGACCGACGCGGAGGTACCGGCCGACACGCGTCGCATCGACCTCTGGGTCACACCCCGCGAGGCGGGCGCATCACCGCCCGACCATCTGGGTCTCCTGGGGCGCATCACCAGCGGCTCGGTGACGCTCGAGTTCTTCCACCACACGCCCAGTGGTGAGGAGCTACGCATGTGTTTGATCAAGCACGGCGAGTTCCGGCATTTCCTGTCGCGAAGAAAGACGCTTCCGCCGCTCCCGATCCAGTGGGTGATCTCTTCCGGCCGCCCGGACGCCGGCATCGATGGCCTGGGATTTCGTCCGATGACCGGTGGGCTGCGTGGTATCTACGAGAGCCCGCCGCTCCACTTCACGCGGCTCGTGGTGGTGAGCGAGCTGCCGGTGACGCGCGATACCCTGCTCGTGCGACTGCTCGGCGCCGGCTCGGTGCTGAAGCAGGCGATCGCCGAGCTCCAGGCCCTGCGGGCGGACGCACCGGAG
Source organism: Kofleriaceae bacterium (assembly GCA_041495365.1). Taxonomy (GTDB): domain Bacteria; phylum Myxococcota_A; class Polyangia; order Haliangiales; family Haliangiaceae; genus JABFXX01. The sequence continues at coordinate 2,870 of JBGQCL010000115.1, forward strand.
CGTAGGCTCGCGATGCCGGTTCTGCTACGGTTACGCGTGACCGTGCCGACCGACCCTGCGCAGCAAGACAGCGACGACCAGGAGTTTCTGATGAACACGCAGGATATCGTCGAGACCTGGCGCCGGGAAGCGATCCAGGAGGGCGTCCAGCAAGGCCTGGAACAAGGTGAACGCAAGCTGCTCCTGCGCCTGCTACGCCGACGCTTTGGAGCCGAGGTCGACAGCGAGATTGACCGCCGCGTTGCGGCGGCACGCGCCGAGCAGATCGAGATCTGGGCCGAACGGGTGTTGTCAGCCGCGACGCTCACCGAGCTGCTTGCGGACTGAACACCGACTGCAGCGGTCTGCCTGCGCAGTCGAGTTGCCTACCGCCACGCCGGGGATCCCCATGCCCGCGCTGACAACCGCCGGGAGTGGAAGCATCGGGACCCTGCGGACCCGCGTTGCTATAGTCGCCGCATGTTCGACCCGGCGATCTACGCCGCCCGGCGCGAGGCCTTCATGCGATCGATCGGGCCCCAGGCGGTGGCCGTGGTTCGCTCGCTGCCCGAGCGCGTGCGCAACGGCGACGCGCACTACATGTTCCGCCAGCACTCCGACCTGATCTACCTGACCGGCTTCGAGGAACCCGAGGCGGCGCTGGTGCTGCGGCCGGGCGCCGAGACCGAGAAGGTCGTGATGTTCGTCCGGCCCAGCGATCCGGAGGCCGAGCTGTGGGACGGCCGGCGCGCCGGGCTCGACGGCGCCAGGCAGGTGTACGGCGCCGACGCCGCGCACCCCGCCGCCGAGCTGCCCGCCCGGCTGTGGGAGCTGATCGCCAACTGCGACGAGCTGCACTACAGCCTCGGGCTCGACGACGACATGGACCGGCTGATCGGCGCCGCGCTGGTCCGGCTGCGCCGGCTGGAGAAGCGCGGCAAGCGGCCGCCGCGCGTCGTGGTCGACCCCGGGATCGGCCTGCACGAGCTCCGGCTACACAAGCGGCCCGAGGAGCTCGCCGCGCTCGCGACCGCGGCGCAGATCACGTGCGACGCCCACCAGCGCGCGATGCGCCACGGCCGGCCCGGCAGCCACGAGCACGAGCTCGAGGCGCTGATCAACCACACGTTCCGCAGCCGCGGCGGCCACGGCCCGGGCTACAGCACGATCGTCGGCGCGGGCGGCAACGCGACGACCCTGCACTACATCGCCAACGCGAGCCAGATCCGCGACGGCGACCTGGTGCTGATCGACGCCGGCTGCGAGTACCAGCACTACACCGCCGATGTCACGCGGACCTGGCCGGCGAGCGGCCGGTTCACCGCGCCGCAGCGCCGGGTCTACGACGCCGTGCTCGCGACCCAGAAGTCGGCGATCGCGATGATCCGGCCCGGGATCACGCTCGACGACATCCACAACCACTGCGTCAAGCGGCTCACCGAGGCGATGCTGGAGCTCGGCCTGCTCACCGGGACGGTCGACGAGCGGGTCGCCGATCAGGCCTATCGCAAGTACTACATGCACGGCACCTCGCACTGGCTCGGGCTCGACGTCCACGACGTCGGCGCGTACACCTGCGACGGCAAGCCGCGCCCGCTCGAGCCCGGCATGGTGATCACCGTCGAGCCCGGGCTGTACATCGCCGCCGGCAGCGACGCCCCGGCGGAGCTCCGCGGGATCGGCGTCCGGATCGAGGACGACGTCGTGGTCACCGCGACCGGCCACGAGGTGCTGACCCATGCCTGTCCCAAGGAGATCGAGGAGCTCGAGGCAGCCTGCCTCGCCGCGCCCGCGTCGGCGGCGTGACGTGCGCGGGTTGCCGGGGAAAGTCGCCGAAAAGAAAGTCGGGGTCGACGCGTCTATCGATGTGTCGTTCCATGTCCCTCGCGGCCCCTATCGCCTTGACCCTTCCCGGTTCGCGTGCCAACGTCGGGCCGCCCTTTCTTGAACACCGTGGCCAATGGAGGCCAATGCCTGGGGGTCGCGGGACCGATAGTGATCAACCCGACTTCCCCGACGAGCTCGTGAAGCACCGACCGGCGCTGGAGCGATCCGCGCGCCGGCTGTGTCGGAACCGGCACGACGCGGAAGACCTCGTCCAGGCGACCCTGGTACGGGCGTGGCAAGCGCGCGCGCAGTTCCTGCCCGGGGGCAACATCGGCGGCTGGCTGTACCGGATCCTGTCCAACCACCACCGCGACAACCTGCGGCGGAGGAACGGCATCCAGGTGCCGCTGCCCGAGGAGGTCCCGGACGTCGCAGCCGAGGCCGACGAGGACCACTCATCGCTGATGGCGATCCCGTCCGAGGTCGTGCTGGAGGCGCTGCAGCGGCTACCGGACGAGCTGCGCCGGCCGCTCGAGCTGTCCGTGATCGACGGCAAGCGCTACCGCGAGATCGCCGAGCAGCTCGAGATCCCGATCAACACCGTCGGCACGCGGATCCGGCGCGCGCGGCTCCGGCTGCTCGCGCAGTTCGCCGATGACAGGCGCCGAGCGGGAGGTGGCCGATGACCGAGCGCTGTGACCAGCTGCACGCCTACGTGGACAGCGAGCTCGACGATGCCGAGACCGTGGGGTTCGAGGCCCACCTCGCGACCTGCGAGGCGTGCCTCGCCGAGCTACCCCGGCTGCTCGCGTTGCTCGAGGCGCTCGACGGCGCCGCCCGGGTCGCCCGGGCCGCCGCGCCCGCCGCGCCCGCCGAGCCCCGGCCCGCCGGGCTTACCGTGATCCCCGGCGGCCGGTCGGCCAGGCCGGATCGCGCCGGAACCCCGGCCCCGGTCCCGGCGGCGCGCCCGGCTCGCCGGCGCACCTGGGCCTGGGCGGGCGGCCTCGCGGTCGCCGCCGCGGCCGTGGTCGCGTTGCTCGTGGTGCCGCCGCGGCCGCCGGGGTCCGACGCCGTGGCGATCGGCGAGGTGCTGGGCCCGACCCGGCCCTTCGAGGTCCGGCTGAGCGCGCCCGGCGCGGACCGCCACCGGCCGATGAACGTCGCGCGCGGCGCCGGCCCCGGCCCGGCGCCGGAACAGACAGCCCGGCTCGGCAAGCTCGAGCTCCAGCTCGCCGAGGCCCGGAACTGGCGCGGCCAGGCGGCGGTCGCGCTGTTCGCCGGCGAGCGCGAGCGCGCCGCCCGCGTCCTGGCCGGCGCGCCGGTCACCCCCGAGGTCGAGAGCGACCGCGCCGCGGTCGAGCTGATCGATGGCCAACCGGCGGCGGTCGTGCGTGCCCTGGACCACGTCGATCGCGCGCTCGCCGCCGCGCCGGACCTGCCGATCGCGTTGTGGAACCGCGGGCTGGTCCTGACGGCGCTCGACCTGCCGATCGCCGCCGCCGGCGAGTTCGATCGCGTGGCGGCGCGCGGCGAGTCGGGCTGGGCCGACGAGGCCCGCGAGCGCGCCGCGGCGCTGCGCGGCCGGTTCAAGGCGCGCCGGCTGCTGTGGCAGCGCGTCATCACGGCCGAGCGCACCGTGCTCGACGACCCACCGCGCGTTCCGCCGGACGCCTACCAGGTCCCGGGGTTCACCACCGTCGTGCTGTACGACGCGGTGCGCGCGGCGCCGTCGGCCGAGGCCGCGCTCGCGCTGCTGCCGCTCGCCCGGCCGCTCGATGCCGTCCACCGCAACGACCAGCTCGTCCGCTACATCCAGCGCATCGCGGCCAGCGACTTCCGGATCCGCAAGCCGCTCGCCGACACCTACCGCCGGCTCGTGCTCGGCCCCGCGCTCGACCCACCGGCGATCGACTCGTTCCTCCAGCAGGCCGAGCGCACCCACCAGGACGATCTGGTGATGGGCGCGCTGGTCCTGCTCGGGCGCGTCCAGGACAGGCTCGAGGACTACCGCCGGCTCGCGGCGGCGTCCGGCGATCCGTGGCTGCTGGCGATCGCCGAGCAGGAGACCGCGGCCGCCGAGATCGCGCGCGGCCGGTACGCGGCGGCCGAGCGCCGGCTGCGCCAGGCGATCGCGACCGCGCAGACCGAGCACCTGGTCTATCGCGCGCTCGTGCTGCGCGGCCGGCTGGTCGAGCTCTACCAGGCCGAGCACCTGCTGACCCGCGCCTCGGACGAAGCGCGCATCGTGTACCGCGAGGCGATCGCGGCCGGCGAGGCGGTGCGGGAGATGGATGCGCTCGCCGACCTGAGCGCGATCGACCAGAACCGCTACGCCAACGGGCTCGCCCGGGCGTACCTCACCGAGCAGCTCGAGCGGACCGAGAGCAACGATGCGATCGGCCCGAGCCCGCTGGCCACGATGACCTGCGCGACGCGCGAGTACGCCTACCAGTCGCTGGCGAACCTCGCGCTCGACGCCCTGCAGCCCGACCGCGCACGCGAGCTGCTGGCGCGCGCCCCGGCGTGCAAGCAGGACACCCACCCGGACATGCTGGTGCGGCGCGCGCTGTTCGCCGCCGAGCTCTACCGCCAGGGCCGCCGCGACGGCGACGCCGAGGTCGCCCGCGCCAGCCTCGCCGCGCTGCGCGGCAGGTCGCTGACGCCCGGCCAGCAGGCGATGGCCGACCTGATCGAGGGCGATCTCGCGCTCGACACCGACCGCGACACGAGCCGCCGCCACCTGCGCGACGCGATCGACCGCGCCGGCCGCGACCCGGACCTCCGCAGCGTCAAGGCGCGCGCCTACGGGTACTCGCTGCTCGCGATCGGCGCCGGGCGCGCCGGCCAGTTCTCCGACGTGCTCGACCTGCTCGCCGAGGCGCTGGAGGTCTCCCGGCCCGCGCGCTGCACGGTCGCGATCGCGCGCTTCGGCGAGCGCTCGGCCGTCGCGATCGCCGACGCGCACGGCGCCACCGCCGGGCGCTATGCCGGCAGCTCGAAGTCCCCCGAGATCGACGCCGCGGCGCTGGTCCCGGCCGACCTGGTCGAGCGGCTGCGCGGCTGCGACCGCGTCGCCGTGCTCGCCCGCGCGCCGGTGCTCGGCCTCGGCCGGCTGCTGTCGCCCGACATCGCCTGGAGCTACCTGGTTGCCGGGCCTGCACCGGCGCCGGCCCGGCCCCGGAGCGCCGAGCCCCCGGAGAGCTCGCGCCTGGTCATCGCCAACCCCGAGACGCTGCCCGACCTCAAGCTGCCGCCGCTCGCGCCGTACCCGGCCGCGCCGGAGCCCGGCAGCACGGTGCTGCGCGGCGCCGACGCGACCCCGAGCCGCGTGCTGGTCGCGATGCGCGACGCCTCGGTGATCGAGTTCCACACCCACGGCCTGCTCGGCAACGACGTGTCCGAGTCGTCCTACCTGGTGCTGTCGCCCGAGCTCGATCGCCAGTACGCGCTGACCGCGCGCGACGTCGCGGGGATCGATCTCGTGGGCCGGCCCCTGGTGATCCTCGGCGCGTGCCACGCCGCCGACAGCAGCCGGTCGCCGGAGAGCGGCGTCGGGCTGCCCGAGGCGTTCCTGCGCTCCGGGGCGCGCGCCGTGATCGCAAGCCCCGAGGCGATCGAGGACCTCGGCGCCGGGCCGTTCTTCACCGCGGTGCGCGAGCGCGTGATGCGCGGCGTCGACCCCGCGGTCGCGGTGCGCGACGAGCGCTTGCATCGCCTCGCCGTGTCGCGGGACGATACCTGGGTATCCGGGGTCGTCGTGTTCGAGAGTCCAGGTACTGCGTCCATGTGAAAGGAATACCTGATGTCGGATCTATCGAAGGCAGTCGATCTGGTGCGTCAAGCACGAATGGCGGCGTGGCAGCGGATGGCGGCGGACCTGCCGGATCACCATGTCCTCGCGGTCGAGATGTTCCGTGTCGATCGCAACACCACCGTGTCGATCTTCACGCTGGTCCGGAAGGGCCGTGTGGTCCAGGAGGTGCTGCAGGGCGACGGCCGCGGCCTCGGCGTCAAGCCGGTCGTTCCGCGTGCGGAACAGTGCACGCCGATCAACCTCGGGCGGATGTTCCACCTCGATGCCCTGATGATGGCGCCGCCCCCACCCCCGCCGCCGGCGACCGGCGACGGCGGGGCCTCGGCCTACGCGATCGCATACGGGGAGCCGCCGCCCAAGGAGCCGCCCAAGCCGGGGATCGTCGCCGTCGGCGGCACCGGCATGCAGAACGCGTTCGATACCGGCGAGATCGTGACCGCAGACCCCCCACTCACGTGATCCGCCGCCCGAGGGTCCTGTCGCCCCCGTGATCCGGGGGCCCGGTCCTCCAGGATCCCAGGGCGCCGCCTCAGGCGGCAGTCCAACCCCGCGATTGCACGAGTTGAGCAAGCGGCAGCAACGTCCTGATCTCTCCTTGGAACGCGAGACGCATCGCGCCTGCGGCTGGTTGGCACGCCCCATGGATTCCTTGGGTTGCGAAGGCCCGTCGCAAGCCGGGCGCTCGCAGTTCGCTTCGTGGCATCTCCTGTGTTGAAGCTTCCTCCCGAGGGTTCCTTCCAGACCGCCCGGAATTCGCCGGCGGTCTGCGTTTTCGGGTACAAACGGCCGTGCTCACCGGAAAGCAACGCCACCACCTGCGCGGCCTGGGACACGAGCTGAAGCCGATCGTCCAGATCGGCCGGGGCGGGATCGATGACGGCGTGGTCGCCGCGGTCGAGCAGGCGCTCACCGACCACGAGCTGATCAAGATCAGGGTCGGCGAGGGCGCCGCGCTCGACCGCCAAGACACCGCCGAGGAGATCGCCCGGCGGACCGGCAGCGAGGTCGCCCAGGTGCTCGGCAACACGCTGCTGCTGTACCGCGCCGATCCCGACCATCCGGTGATCGTCCTGCCGTGAGCCGCGCGCTGACCGCGTGATTGCGCAATTCGTGCAGGCGTGCAGGATCGTGCGCCGCTCGCCCAACCGGCGCACCCCAAGCAAGACAGCCCTCGCGCGCGACGGCCCTCGCGCTGCTGGGGGTGCTCCGCCGGCCCCGCCGCCGATGAACGGAGGCGGTGTCCGCGACCGGCTGAGGATCGGACGTGGCCGTCACCTCCCAGCTGAAGATTGCGGCCGCCGTGGGCACCGCCTCCCCGAGGGCGATCGATGGGCGATCAGGGACGATCAGATCAGAAGATGAACATGCCGGACAGCTGACCGCGGTAGTCGTGCGCCTCGACGCCGTCGACGTAGGTCTGGTTCAGCCACACGAAGCTGGCGCCGAACCGCACCGAGGGGGTGACGTCGAACATCAGGGAACCATCGACGAAGTCCTGCTTCTCGAACGCCGCGTTGGCCGCGCCGAAGTTGTGCGTGTTGTCCGAGCTCAGGTGCGAGTAGTTGACGATCGCGACGACGTTGCCTTTCGGCGGCAGGAAGTACTGCGCAAACCCGCCGATCGACTGCCAGCGGATGGGATGCACCGAGGCGTCCGACGCCAGGTACCCGACCAGGCCGTTGTCGATGTTGGGCGCGAACGCCGCCGCGGGCATCGTACCCGGGATGGTCGCCGGCAGGGACACGCCGCCGTTCAGCCCGGTGTACAGATCGGCGATCCCGCCGCCGGTGACGAACTCCCCGCCCAGCGTGAGCGCGTTGGCCTTGCTCTCCTTGGTCGCGGGCACGAGCGGGATCAGCGCGTCGACCGCCAGACCGTAGCCGTTCTTCTGGACGGTGTCCGTCGAGCCCGCCTTGAGCTCGGTGACGTTGAACCGGCGGCCGATCACCGACACACCGATCATCGCGCTGTCGAGCGAGCTGCCGGCGGCGCCCACGATCCGGGCCGCCTTGAGCTTGTCGTAGGCCAGGCGGAGGCCGGCGACACCGTCGGGCAGGCCGCCGGCGCGCTGGCCCGCCCGGGTCGCGGCGACCTGGACGTCGACCGTGACGTCGCCGGCCTTGACCGTCTTGCCGAGCCGCAGCTGCGGCGCGCGCGAGCTGAGCCAGCCCGGCAGGCCCTGGGCCTGCACCGAGCCCGGCTGGACGTTCGGCTGCCAGCCGAACAGCTGCCAGGTCTGGCCGACCACCACGTCGAGGAACGGAGTCTCGAGCTTCATGAAGGCGTGCCGGATCCGGAACGTCGCGTTGACGTAGAGCGACGCCTCGGACACCGTGTTCGGCTGGTTGCCGGCGAAGTCGGCCTCGATGTTGGCGGTCGGCTTGATGCCATCGATGGTCGGCGCCGTGAACCGGAACCCGAGGCGCGAGTTGCGCGCCGTGACCTGGGTCTGGTCGTGGAGGGCGCGGAACTGCCCCACCATCTGCGCGGTGCCACTCGCCGGCCTGGGCAGCGCGCCGTTGCCGAGCGCCTCGGTCGGGCCACCGCCGTTGGTCGCGCCCTGCACCGTGTCGTAGATGATGTCACCCTGGGTGAAGCCATAGAACGAGGTGGTCCACTTGCCCGAGACGGATGGCGCGGGCGGTTTCTCGGACTGGGCGGGCGACGGTGGCGGCGCGACCTCCACAGGCGCGGGCGGGACCCCGGCGGGCGCGGCGGGCTCCGGCTGCGCCGGGGCAGGCTCGGCCGGCGGGGCCGGTTGGGGGTCGGGCGCGGGTTGTGCGCCGGCCGAACCGGCGAGCGCGACGAGTGAAAAGATTGATATCGATAGGCGCTGCATCGGGCAGTACGTATACCAGCAGCCGTGACAGGTCCATGACGGACCCGCGACAGATCGCACCGGCGCCGGCCAGTACGGGATCATCCCCCGGGCCCCGGCATCCGTTACCGGACCGGAATCCCGTCGTCACACCCCCGTCACGGAGAGCATGCTAAGGCTCCACCATGCTCGTACTGGTCATCGAGGACGAGGTCGACCTCGCCACCACGCTCGAGTACAACTTGCGCGCCGAGGGCTTCACGGTGCGGCTCGCCCACAGCGGCCGCCAGGGCCTCGCGAGCGCGACGGCCGATCCGCTCCCGGACGTCATCGTGCTCGACCTGATGCTGCCCGACCTGTCGGGGACCGAGATCTGCCGCAAGCTGCGCGAGGGCGAGCGTACCCGCGACATCCCGGTCGTCATGTGCACCGCCAAGGGCGAGGAGATCGACCGGGTGGTCGGTTTCGAGGTCGGCGCCGACGACTACGTGGTCAAGCCGTACAGCGTGCGCGAGCTGATCCTCCGGATTCGCGCGCTGCTCCGCCGGTCGCACCGCGTCGAGGGCGAGCCGTCGCTGATCCGGTTCGGCCGGCTCAAGATCGATCGCGACGCCCACCGGGCGTGGGTCGACGACGCCGAGATCGGCCTGACCGCGCTGGAGTTCCGCCTGCTGCACGCGTTCCTGTCGCGCCGCGGCCGGGTCCAGACCCGCGACGCCCTGCTCAGCGACGTGTGGGGCATCGAGGCCGACGTCACCACCCGCACCGTCGATACCCACGTCAAGCGGCTGCGCGAGAAGCTGGGCGACGCCGGTGCGTACATCGAGACCCTGCGCGGCGTCGGCTACCGGTTCAAGGATCAGCCCGACGAGGCCACCGCTTGATCCAGCGCGTCCGCCTTCGACTGCTCGGCCTCGCACTCCTGGTCTCGCTCCTCGCGGGCGCACTCACCACCGCGGTGGTGCGCCCGCAGCTGGCGTCCGACGCGCTGTCGATCGCGGCCGCCGCGTTCGCCGTCTCGATCTTCGTCGGCTGGGTGGTGGCGGTGATCCTGCGCGGCGCGATCCGCCGGACGACCAAGTCGATGCGCGACGTGGTGCGCGATCCGAGCCGGCGGATCGTCTCCGACGGCGCGGTCGGTGACGAGCTCCGCGAGCTCACCGAGTGGATCAACTTCCTGGCCGACGACGCCGACAAGAGCCACCGCGCGCTGGCCCGCGAGCGCATGCTGCTCGCCGCGGTCGCCGACGGCCTGACCCAGGGCGTGATCGCGGTCGACAGCGAGCACCGGATCGAGCTGCTCAACGACGCCGCGCGCAAGATGCTCGGGGTCACCAGCTCGCCGGTCGGCGAGCCGCTGATCGACTTCGTGCGGGTCCCCGAGCTGTTCGATCTGATCGACAGCGACGTGGCGGCGACCGCCGAGGTCTCGCTGCCCAACACGCCGCGCGCGCTGATCCGGACCGCGCGCAAGTGGGGCGGCGACGGCCGGGTGCTGCTGCTCGAGGACGTCACCACGGTGCGCCGGCTCGAGACCGTGCGGCGCGACTTCGTTGCCAACGTGTCGCACGAGCTGCGCACCCCGGTCGCGGTGATCCGGGCCAACGCCGAGACCCTGATGGCGGGCGCCAAGGACGATCCGGCGATCGCCGGCCGGCTGATCGACGGCCTGCACCGCAACGCCGAGCGGCTCGCCCGCATCCTCGCCGACCTGCTCGACCTGTCGCGGCTCGACGCCGGCCAGTACCGCCTGGAGCTGTCCAGCGTGGCGGTCCGACCGGTGATCGAGCAGTCGCTGAGCGCGGTCGAGCCCCAGGCCGCGCAGCGCAACGTCACGGTCCGGGTCGACATCCCCGAAGGGCTCGCGGTCCGCGCCGACCCCAAGGCGCTCGACCACATCCTGGTCAACCTGCTCGACAACGGCGTCAAGTACGGCCGGCCCGACGGCAACGTCTGGGTCGAGGCCCGGCCGGACGGCGACGGGGTGCGGGACGGAGTACGGATCGAGGTCCGCGACGACGGCCCGGGGATCGCCGACAGGCACCGGACCCGGGTGTTCGAGCGGTTCTACCGCGCCGACCCCAGCCGGTCGCGCGAGGCCGGCGGCACCGGCCTGGGGCTCTCGATCGTCAAGCACCTGGTCGAGAGCATGGACGGCGAGGTCGGGGTCGAGCCCAACCTGCCGCACGGCAGCATCTTCTGGCTTCGCCTGCCCCGGGCGAGCACCATGGGGACATCATCATGACGGCGCACACCAGCAAGGACTTCGAACAAGAGCTGCGCACGCTGCGCGAGCGGCTGGCGACGATGGGAGAGCGCGCGGCGCGCCAGATCGCGCTCGCGATGAAGGCGCTCGCCGACAAGGACGACGACCTCGCGCGCGACGTGATCAAGAACGACGTCCAGATCGATCGCGACGAGAACGACGTCGACGAGCTCGCGCTGCAGATCCTCGCGACCCGCCAGCCGGTGGCCTCCGACCTGCGGTTCATCACCATGTCGCTCAAGTTCGTCGTCGACCTCGAGCGGATCGGCGACCTCGCGGGCGGGATCGCCAAGCGGGCCCTGGAGCTCAACCGGCTGCCCAGCCTGGAGCCGCGGATCGATCTCAGCAAGCTCGCCTCCCTGGTCCAGAAGAACCTGCAGGCCGCGCTCGACGCGTTCGTCCGCAAGGACGCCGACAGCGCGACCGCGGTGATCACCGCCGACGCCGAGATCGACAAGCTCAACGCCAGCCTGTTCGCCGAGCTGATCGCCCACGTCGCGACCGATCCCGCCACGGTCACGCGCGTGCTGCCGCTGACCTCGGTGTGCCGCTACCTCGAGCGGGTCGGCGACCACGTCAAGAACCTCGCCGAGGAGGTGGTCTACATGGTCAAGGCCACCGACGTCCGGCACCGCCCGATCATCCCGCAAAACTGACACCGCCCCACAGCGAGCTGTCTTCAGTGCAGGTGTTGCGCGGACCTGCGCGGCACCCCGGCGCACGCTGAGCGCCGGTCGCCTATCCGCTACCCTGCGCCCCCAGCGCTCCCGGATGGCCGTCACAGTCCGGTCACAGACGGTGCGCAGATGCGTCACGAAGGCTGCTTACGGTCTCGGCATGTACAAGATAATCGCTTTCTCGGCGCTGGCAGCGCTGTGCGCGGCCGGGTGCAACAAGAAGAAGGATGAGGGTGGGGGCAGCACCGCTGCGATGACCAAGGAGGACAAGGGCTCCGCGGCCAAGCCTCCGGAGTCCTCCGGTCCGGTCACCATCAACGGTAGCGGGTCGAGCTTCCAGAAGCAGTTCCAGGATCTCGCCATCGAGGGGTTCTCGAAGGCCAACAAGGACGTGAAGGTGAACTACGGCGCGGGCGGCTCTGGCAAAGGCCGCCAGGATTTCTCCGACATGGTCACCGACTACGGTTGCACCGATGGCCTGTTCAAGGAGGCCGATGCCGCCAAGGCAAAGGGCGGCCAGTTCCTGTACTTCCCGATCCTGCTCGGCGCCATCACCGTCAGCTACAACGTCGACGGCATCGACAAGCTCCAGCTGTCGGCCCCGACGATCGCGAAGATCTTCCAGCGCGAGATCAAGAAGTGGAACGACAAGGAGATCGCGGCCGATAACCCCGGCGTGAAGCTGCCTGCCACCGACATCGTCGTGGCCCATCGCTCCGACGGCTCGGGCACCACCGAGCAGTTCACGCTGTACCTCAACACCGCGACCCCGGACGTCTGGAAGCTCAAGAGCGGCGCGACGGTGGAGTGGCCGGCGGATACCCAGGCCGGCAACGGCAACGGCGGCGTCGCGCAGATCCTCAAGTCCACCAAGGGCGCGATCGGCTACGTCGATCTGCCGGACGCGCAGGCGGCCGGCCTCAAGTTCGCGACCGTGAAGAACCAGGCCGGCAAGTTCATCGAGCCGAGCTCGGAGTCGGCATCCGCCGCCGGTGACGGCATCGAGGTCAAGGACGACCTGACCTACGTGTCGGTCAACGCGAAGGGCGAGGCGGCCTACCCGATCACGGCGCCGACCTGGTGCGTGGCGTACGCCAAGCAGACCGACAAGGCCAAGGGCACCGCCATCAAGGCGTACTTCAAGTACATGCTGACCGACGCACAGGCGCAGATCAAGGGCATCAACTTTGCGCCGCTGCCCAGGAGCCTCGACGACAAGGCGGTCGCGCAGCTCGACAAGATCCAGGTTCCCTGATGCAGCTGTCCGAGCTCCGCGGTCACAAGCAGTACGCCGATCGTGCGTTCCGCGGGCTCGCGATCGCCGCCGCCGGGCTCGTGCTGCTCGTGCTCGGAATGATCGCGATCCGGATGACCCTGCGCGCATGGCCGGCGCTGGGGCTGGAGTTCTTCACGTCGATCCGGTGGTCGGCGCCGGACGGCCGGTTCGGCGCGCTGCCGTTCATCTGGGGCACGCTGTACACCGCGGCGATCGCCGTGATGCTCGCGGTGCCGATCAGCCTCGGCGTCGCGCTGTTCATCACCCAGGTCGCGCCGCCGTGGCTCAAGACGCCGCTGGTCTACCTGCTCGATCTGCTCGCGGTCGTTCCCTCGGTGGTGTTCGGCCTGTGGGGCGTGCTCGTGCTGTCGCAGCACTTCGGGCTGAGCCGATCGTTCCTCACCGCCGGCGTGATCCTCGCCGTGATGATCATCCCGATCATCACCTCGCTCGCGCGCGAGGTCATCGAGACCACGCCGGCGTCGGAGAAGGAGGCGGCACTGGCGCTCGGCGCGACCCGCTGGGAGATGATCACCGCCTCGGTGCTGCCGCACAGCAAGGGCGGGATCACCGGCGCGGTGATGCTCGGCCTGGGCCGCGCGATGGGCGAGACGATCGCCGCCGCGCTGGTGATCGGGTCGGCGCTCGGACAGATCACGGTCAACCCGCTCGCCCCCGGCAACTCGATGCCGGCGGTGATCGCCAACGAGTGGGGCGAGGCCGACGAGCCACACAAGGCCGCGCTGATCGCGCTCGCGGTCGTGCTGTTCATCATCACCATCATCGTCAACCTGATCGCGACGGCGATCGTGCAGCGCTCGATGAAGCGGGGCCGGGGCGCATGACCGGGGCACCAGCGTTCCAGGAGTCCACCGCGACCCGGCGGCGCAACGACCTGCGCGCCCGGCGGTCGTGGCGCACGGTCAAGAACCAGCTGATGCTCGGACTGATGATCGCGGCACTCCTGCTGGTCGCGATCCCGCTGGCCGCGGTGCTGTGGTCCGTGATCGTCCGCGGCGGTTCCACCGCGTTCAAGGACTTCCCGAGCTTCTTCACCGAGACCATCCCCCGGATCTCGACCAGGCCCGGCCCCGGCATGGGCCCGGCGATCGTCGGCACGCTGCTGGCCACCACCGGCGCGACGCTGATCGCGGTACCGGTCGGCATCCTCGGCGCCGTGTACCTTCACGAGTACGGCGGGACGAGCAAGTTCGCCCGGCTCGTGCGGTTCATGGCCACGGTGATGACCGGCGTGCCGTCGATCGTCATGGGGCTGTTCATCTACCTGATCTGGACGCTCAGCTTCGGCTACTCGGCGTTCGGCGGCGCGCTCGCCCTGGCCTGCCTGATGCTGCCCGTCATGATCGGTTCCACCGAGCAGATGCTGCGGCTGGTGCCGCCCCAGCTGCGCGAGGCGGCCTACGCGCTGGGGGCCACGAAGAGCCGCACGGTGATCACCGTCGTCCTGCCCGCGGCGCTGCCCGGCATCGTCTCCGGATCGCTGCTCGCGATCGCGCGGGCCGCCGGCGAGACGGCGCCGCTGCTGTTCACCGTCGGCGCGGCGACCGCGTTCAACCCGCACCTGTTCAGCGAGGCCAACACGGCGCTGTCGCTTCAGATCTTCAGCAACGCGGTCTCGGCGTTCGCGCCGGCACAGGATCGCGCGTGGGGCGCCGCGCTGACGCTGATGATGGTGACGTTCATCGTGACGCTCGCCGCCCGCTTCTTCACGGCGCGCTTCGCGCTCAAGAGGTAACCGTGCCCGAGGAGGATCCCATGGTCGCAATCCCTCAGCCCACGCCGCCCCCGCCACGCGGCCAGCGCATCGTCGTCGAGCGCAAGGCCGCCGCCCAGATCCCCGAGACCCCGGTGGTGTTCGACTGCGAGAACGTCGAGGTCTACTACGGCGCGTTCCGCGCCGTGCGCGGCGTGACCCTGGAGATCCACGCCCACCAGATCACCGCGTTCATCGGCCCGTCGGGCTGCGGCAAGACCACGATGCTGCGCTCGCTCAACCGGATGCACGACGTGATCCCCGGCGCGCGGGTCGCCGGGCGGGTCAACTACCACGGCATCGACCTCTACGCCCCCGAGGTCTCGGCGACCGAGGTCCGGCGCCGGATCGGCATGGTGTTCCAGAAGCCGAACCCGTTCCCCAAGAGCATCTACGACAACATCGCGTTCGGTCCCCGGGTCAACGGCGTCCGCGACAAGGCCCAGCTCGACGCGATCGTCGAGAAGTCGCTGCGCTCGGCGGCGCTGTGGGACGAGGTCAAGGACCGGCTCAAGCACTCGGCGCTCGGCATGTCGGGCGGCCAGCAGCAGCGGCTGTGCATCGCGCGCACGATCGCGGTCGAGCCCGAGGTCGTGCTGATGGACGAGCCGTGCAGCGCGCTCGATCCGATCGCGACCGCCCGGATCGAGGAGCTGATGCGCGAGCTCAAGAGCCGGTTCACGATCGTGATCGTCACCCACAACATGCAGCAGGCCGCGCGGGTCAGCGACCGCACCGCGTTCTTCACCACCGAGCTCGACTCCAAGAACGATCGCCGCACCGGCACGCTGGTCGAGTACGACGTGACCTCGAAGATCTTCGCGGCGCCGTCCGACGAGCGGACCGAGAACTACATCACCGGGCGGTTCGGCTGACCGGTCACCCGGTCGCAGCCACGGCCGGAGGGCTCACGATCGGCATGACGTCCGGCCCGTGACCGGCCCGCACCTCGATCGGAGCGGCGAGCAGCCGCCGCATGATCCGGCGCTCGTCCCACACCGGGATCCAGTCGTAGATCAGGAGCTCGACCGGACGCCACAGCACGACCCAGCTCGAGATCACGAGCCCCTCGCGCAGGGCGGTGCCGAGCGATCCGGGGACGGTCTGGACCGCGAGCTGCGACAGCGACATGAGCGCGATGATCAGGCCTGCACCGAGCAGCAGCGCGATCTGCCCCGCGCGGCGCGCCCGCCGCCGGCGGCGCTCCAGCCGGTCGAGCGCACACTCGAAGTGCGCGCGGTAGGCCGACTCGATCACGCCGGGCGCACACGTGCGCTCGAGCCAGAACACGATGCGGAACCCGTCGCGCGCCGTCGCGTCATGGCCGATGCCGAGCAGGTACTCGACGAGCGCGGGATCGAAGTCGCGCTCCCGGAACGGCGCCGGATCGCGGTTATCGAACAGGTGGTCGAGGCTCGCGATCCGGACGTCGACGCACGGCTTGCCGTCTTCGAGGCGATATCGTGGATGCTCGTTCACACTGGGTTGTCCCATGGCCGGGCACGCGATGCGAGATCCTCGGCCTGCCGCAGCGCGCGGCACCGCGCCGAAACTCCAGTCACGACGACGAGTTCCCACGTTCGACCGCGCGCCGCGAGCTTGGTCGGACCATGAAATTCTGGTTCGCTGGAACGCTCGCGTGACGGCGCCAGCGCACGCGTGTCTCGACCTCGCCATGTCACCGTTCGGTTGCGGAATCGCCGCGGTAGGGTCACTCCCGCTGCGTAGCGTCGGCCGTGGATATCGTGTCGGTCGACGAGAGCTTGCCAGCGCTGGAGCCGCTGCGCGTCACCGTGATCGCGCTGATCTCGACGCCGATCACGCAGGCCGTCGTCGCGGAGCTGCGCCGCGGCGCGATGCAGGTCGAGCTCCAGACCGCGGACGTGCTCGACGCCGCGCCCGACGCGCCGGTCTACGTCGTCAGCGTCGACCCGGCGACCGGCGCCCCGCTCGCCGATCGGTTCGTCGCGTGGGCGGCCGACAGCGCGCTCCGGCCCGGATTGATCGCGCTGATCGAGAACGGCAGCGCGCGCGACGCCGAGAACCTGCTCGCCGCCGGATTCGACGACGTGGCGGTGACCCCGGTGTCGACCCGCGAGATCGCTGCGCGCGTGCGCGCGGTCCACCGCCGGGTCCACTGGAAAGGTGTCCCCAACGGCCGGCTGCGGTTCGGCGAGCTGACCCTCGACCTCTACGGCCGCGCGCTGTGGTTCCGCGGCAAGACGATCTCGCTGACCTCGATCGAGCTCGCGGTGCTGCGCGAGCTGATCAAGGCGCGCGGCCGCCCGCTGTCGCGGATCGAGCTGCTCGACCGGGCGTGGGGCGAGGAGGACCTCGAGGTCTCCGAGCGCGCGGTCGACAACGTGATCCTGCGGCTGCGCCGCAAGCTGCCCGAGCCCGAGGTGATCGAGACCGTGCGCAGCGTCGGGTTCCGGCTCGCATCGCCCTCGCTCAGCGGACCGACAGATCGGTGAGCCGGTAGTCGCCGCCGGCGTCCACCACCGCCGCCAGGTCGCGGTCCAGCACGCCGGCCGGATCGACGGTCGCCGACGTGACCGTGACCAGGTGGTAGTCGCCGGCCGTGGTCAGCACGGCGTCGGCGACCAGCCCGGCCGCGTCCGGCGTACAGCCCGGCGACGTCTGCCACGCCGGACAGTGCAGCACGAGGCGATCGGCGCGGTAGATCCGCACCTCGCTGCCCGGGCCCACCGCGATCCGGACTCGATCGCCGACCCGCGCCGAGCTCGACCGCACCGCGGTCTGGCTCGACACGATCTCGATCCGCGGCCGTCCCCCGGCGCCGAGCGGGCGCTCCGCGCTCTCGGCGGTCCAGCCCTCGGGGGGCTGGCGCGTCAGGTACAGCGCGATCGCCGCGAGCAGTCCCGCCGCCGCCAGCGCACCTCCGAGCCAGTACGATCGCCGCGCGCGCGACGTCTCCCGGCGAGCGATCCGCCGCCACACGTGGCTCTGCCAGTCGGGGTCGCCCACCCTCGCCGCGCCGACCTCCGGCAGCGCCCGGACCAGCAGCTCGCGCTCGCGATGTGCGCGCCGGCAATCATCACAGGTGTCGCGATGCGAGTCGCGCTCGCCTCGCTCGTCGAACAGGATCCCTTCCCGCCAGTAACGTTCGCATGTCATGTTGAACCTCCGGGCCCTCCAGGACCTCCCGTCCGCAGTTGCGCCTCGACACATTTCCGGAGTACCGGCAGCGCCCGTGCCACGCGCTGCTGCAACGTCCCCGGCCGCTCGCCCGTGACCTCTGCCGCCTCGTCGTACGACAGCTCCTGCTGGTAGCGCAGCAACACCGCTTCTCGCGCCGCCGGCGCGAGCGTGGACAGGCAGCGCTCGACCACCTGCGCCAGACGATGGCGGTCGATCTGGTCCATCAGCTCGGTCTGATCGGTCACCAGCCCGGCGATCCGGCCGCTCTCCGGGTCGCCCGGCAGCTCGTTCTTGTAACGCAGCCACCACCGCCGCACTTGCTTGGTCAGATCCAGACAGCGATGACGGACGATGGTGAACAGCCAGCCGCGCACCGGCGCGCGCCCCCCGAATCCCGGAAGATCCCGATACACTTCGACAAACACCTGCTGGCGCACTTCCTCTGCCAGCTGGGCGTCGCCGGTCGTCGCCAGCGCGTAGCGGTAGACCGGATCGCCGTACCGCGTCATCAGCAGCGTGAACGCGTGCGGCAGATCGCCCCGGGACAGCGCGGCGTCGACCTCGTCCTCATCGAACGTCGCGGGTGCCTTCCGTCTGCCCACATCACCCAGGCGACGCACCCGGATCTCATACTACAGGAATCTCAGGGTGTGCCCGGGGTCGTGCTCCCGGACCCCGTCGGCTTGCGCACGGTCCCGGTGCACCCAGGCCGGCAGATCGGTTTGTCGCACGGGCAGGGCTCGATGATGCAGCTCGGGCAGTCGACCGACATCTGGATCAGTGGTCCGCAGAGCAGCGCATCCGCCGACGGCTCGCAGACCTGGTAGCCGTCTGGCTGCACGACGATCACTTGCTTCCCGTCGGGGGAAATCACGCCGAGGTCGCCGTTCGGCCGGCGCACCACCTTGACGCGTGCCCAGATCCCCGGCGGCGTCCCGATGATCGCTTCCTTGGCCATGCCGCTGGTCAGCTCCGGCGCGTTCTCCGACTTGCCCTTACACCCGACCCCGCCCACCGCGAGACAGATCAGACAGATCAACAGTGTTCGAAACATCACCAAGCCCCTTTCAGTGCCAGACCCACCCACCAACTCCAAAGAACGACACGGTCGCCCACGCGCCGGGTGGTCTGTTCGCGGCGATCGCCGCACGCTGCGCGAGAGCCAGGGCCCGCACGGGGTCCTCGGCTCCATGGAGTCGATACAGATCCGTCATCAGCGCGGCGCCGTCGCTGTCGTCGAGAGAGCGCTTCACGCCGATGATCCCGGGCGCGCCGGCGGCGAGGAACGCCGCGACCAGCGAGCCCGCGGGATCGTCGTCGACCTGCGAGCGGCAGGTCGCGATCACCGCGAGCCGGGGCGCGATCCGCTGCGCCACGATCTCGTTCGTCGGCAGCGCGCCGTCGTGCAGGAGGAACGCCGCCTCGCCGCTGGCCTGGCTGGCGTGGGTGGCGACGTGGAGCAGGAAGGCGTCACTGCCGGCCATGACCGCGGCGCGCGTGGCCTCGGCCCCGACGTATGCGCGCCCGCCGGTCATGCCGGCGGCGGCCCGGACCTCGCGCGCGGCGGCCGCCAGATCGCCCAGCGGATCGCCGACCGCGATCGCCGGCCGCCAGTGCCGGCCGGGCACCGGTGCGAACAGCAGATCGGGCGCCAGCACCTCCACGATCGGTGCGCGCTCGACCAGGTACTTGCCATCGACGCGGAGCCCGGCGAGCGCCACATCGGAGAGCTCGCGATCGAGCATCACCACGATCGGCGCTTCCCCTGCGGGCCCTGCGGGGATGGTGCCGGCGGGGAACAGCGCATCGCCGAGCCGTCCAGCGGTCGCCCGGTCATCGATCGCGCCGCGCAGGGCATCGATCCAGCCACGGACCGTCTCCCGATCGCCGACCCGCGTGATCGACCACTGGCCGTGCGCGTGGCGGATCGCCCACACCGAACGCCCGCCGGACATGAACGCGACCATGTCGCCGGGAACGTCGCGCAGGTCGGCGCGCCCGCGCACGGCCTCCATCGTGAGGCCGAGCTCGCGCCGGCTACCCAGGCGGTTCAGGATGCGGTCGATCGAGCTGTCGACCGTGGCCGGGGCGTGGGCCTCGCGCTGGTAGATCCGGTCGAGCAGCTGGCGACCGATGATCCGCTGGGTCACGTCGAGAGCCTCCACCGCATCGCCGCGCTGCCCGGTCGAGTCGAGCCACAGCTCGAGCGCGCGGCGGTGGCGCGCGACCAGGCCGCTGCGCAGCTGGGTCGTCGGGATCGAGGCGCGCCAGGTCTCGACCGCATCGGCGGCCTCTCGCCATGCGTGCTCGGCGGCGAGGGCATCGGAGCTCCCGTGCGCCTCGGCGCGGCGCTGCAGCACCTCGCCCTGCACGTTCAGCAGCTGCACCCGTCCCACGTGGCCGCAGCGACTCGCGAGGCCGCGCTCCACGGTGGCCAGCGCCACATCGATGCGGCCCTCGGCGAGCTCGCTCGAGCTCCGGACCACCGCGAGCCGACAGGTCAGGGTCGCGGACGGAAGCGACGCGTGCTCGACGAGCTCGGCGGCGCGGTCGAGCGCGCTCCGGGCCTCGGCGAGCCGGCCCGCGTCGAGCAGGGCCTGGACCAGCTCGACCGCGTCCTCGGGCAGCATCGGTACGCCGTCCGGTGGTTTGCCGGGGCCGAACCCGCTCGCTCTCCGGAACAGCGCGATCGCCGTCGCGCTTCGCCCTCTCGCTGCCTCCAGCCGTGCCATCGCGCTGTCCCGCGTGGCCCGCCAGACGGCGGAGCCATCCGCGTCCATGCGCTCGATCACCGCACTTGCGGTCGAAAACTCTCCGAGATCGAGCACGAGCTCGATCAAGGAGATCGCGGCGCACGTGCGCATCGCGTCGTCGTGGCCGAGCTCCGCCTGTTCCCACACGGTCCGCGCCAGCCAGATATTCCGGTCGGCGGGCCGGCGGGTCCGCGCAAGCTCCAGCAGCATCAGCGCGGTGTTGGTGGCGCGGTTGGGGTCGCGGTCGACTTGCAGGTCGAGCGCCTGCTGCAGCGTGTCCTCGGCGGCTTCCAGATCGCCGCGCTTCACCAGCACCTCCCCCCAGTAGTGCAGGATCCGCGCGCCCTGCAGCGTGCGCGGCGCGCGCTCGACCCAGCGCTTCAGGGTGGCATCATCGCCGGTCCGGCGGGCGTAGAACGCGCCGGGCGCGGCCGCTTCTTCATGGCCGGTCTCGTTCCACGCGCGCTCGCACAGCTCCGGGGTCGTCGGCGAATTGCGGCGCTCGGCATCCAGGCAGTCCCGGACGACGCGCGGGACCGCGCAACCGCTCGCGGTTCGGCAGTCCCCGCCATCTCGGGGCGCCTGCAGGGCACAGGCCGAGATCGCGCAGGCCCCCAGCCACGAGCTCCACCGCATGGGCGGGACAATATCCAAACTTGTTCAGTCATGGAATTGGATAGTGAGGCTGATGATCGTGGTCATTGTCGACGGCGCGGTTCGGCTCTGCACTCGCGTATTGCGGCGTGGACCGCACATGGGACGCACATGGGCGTATCCCGGCAACCTGAGGTGGGCGCATCTCTGGCGGGCGAGCGGGCCTCGGCGCCTTCCTTGTGTACGGGTCGGAATGTTGCCGGCCCCGGACGTCTCCACCCGCGGCTCGGCGTCAAGTCCCCGGAACCTCGATTCCGATCCAGACCGATCGCGTCGACTGCGGCGAGACCAACTCGCACTGGCCACCGCGGAGCCGACCTCTCGCATGGCGCGTGGGACCGCCTGGGTCCAGTGCGACACCTCGCGCGCATGCGCCAGCACCCGCGATCAGCGGTCGCGCTGAACCACCGGCTAGCGCGGCCGGGACCGTGGGACCACCGCGGACCGGTGGTATGAGAGCATGCTCGATCTCAGAGAATCTCGCAAGGCCCCTGGACCGCCTTGCGATCCACCTGGGCCGGGTCTTGCTCGCCCGCCACGCGCCGCGCAGGTCGCCTGAGCGGGGACGGGCCGGACCGCTGCGAGCGACGCTCGAGTGCGCACGGCGGCCGATGCCGCCGTCTGTCCGGGTTTCGGACGAAGGCTGCACAGCCGCGGGTGGGATCGGCTCACGCGGACGATCGCTGGCGTGCGCTCGCGGCGGGCTCCCGACCGCCACCCTCGCCGGTGACTGCGGCGCGCGGTGGCACGGGCGCCACCGCCCGGACGCGGTGCGAGATTGGAACGCTCGGTTCGCCACAAAATCGTGGGCCGGACTCACCGGCCACGCTAGGTTGTCGGCGTGAAGGTCGCCGCCGTCGTGAGGATCGCCACTGCCCTGGCAGGCGTCACGGTCCTGGCCGCCATCACCGCGCAGGCCGCCGCGCAGGCCGCCGCGCCCGCGTCGAGCCACCCTCGCATGCTGCTCGACGCGCCGCTGCGCGAGGCGTGGCAGGCGCAGATCGCGCAGCCGCACAGCCCGGTCGCCCGCGCGATCGCGATGTGCAGCGACGCGGGGACGACCCACAAGTACGACGGCGCGCAGTACCAGGGCTCGGAGTGGGCCAAGGCGCTGCAGGCCTGCCTGGTCGCGTGGGCCGCGACCGGCGACGCCCACCACGCCGCCACGTCGATCAAGTTCTTCACCGCGCTGATCGATGACCTCGATCAGATCAGCGACGGCAAGGGCGGCGACCGCGCCGGGTGGCGCGACTCGGGCTACGCGATCCGGATGCTCGCGCCGTACACCGCGCTGACCTACGACTGGCTCCACGACCAGCTCGCGGCCGAGCTGCGCGCCCGGGCCCGGCAGCGCTGGTCGTCGTGGCTCACCTGGTACCGCGAGCACGGCTACCGGGCCCGCGCCCCCGGCAACAACTATCAGGCCGGCTACCTGATCTCCGCGACGATGATCGCGATCGCCGAGGCCGGCGAGGGCGATCCCGCGCTGTGGTCCTGGGTCGCCGACGAGCTGTGGGGCAAGGACATGGCGGCGGCGCTGGCGAGCGGCGGCATCCTCGAAGGCGGCGACTGGGCCGAGGGCTGGCAGTACGGCCCGCTGTCGGTCGCCGAGTACGCGCTCGCCGCGCGCGTGATGAGCCGCGCCGGCGTCCCGGTCGCCGGGATCGGCCCGTGGCTCGCCGGCCTGCTGCGCCGCCACGTCTACGCGCTGTCGCCCGGCGATCGGGTCTACGCCGGCGGCGACACCGAGAACGAGGAGCCCAACCTCGCGCCGGCGCTGCTCACGCTGGACGCGGTCGCGCTGGGCGACGCCCCGGGCAACGAACGCCGGTGGGCGCGCGGCGAGATCGCCCGGCTCGGCCTGCTCGACGACAGCTTCGTGCTCTACGACGCGCTCGCCGCCGCGGGCGATCCACCGGCCGACGTGCCGCGCCTGACCTGGCCGACCTGGTACGAGTCGGCCGCGACCGGCACGCTGTACGCGCGCACCCGGTGGGACGACCGCGCGGTGTGGCTGGTGACCACGTGCCAGCACGGCCTGCCGGTCGATCACCGCCACGCCGACGCCGGCAACTTCGTGCTGTCGCGCGGCAAGGACGACCTGGTCGTCGATCCGTCGCCGTACGGCACGCAGTCGACGCTGACCAGCAACGCCCCGACCATCGCGTCGGGCCGGCTGCCGCGCAAGTACTCGCCGAGCCAGGCGGGCTGGAGCACGCGGACCGGCTGGGACTGGACCGCGCAGACCCGCTCCGGCGTGGTCGCGGCGCGCTGTGACTACTCCGATCAGTACCGGTTCCAGGACCGCGCCAGCGACGTGCACGACGCGCTGCGCGACCTGATCCTGCTGCCGAGCCGCGACGGCGGCGACGCCAGCCTCGTCGTGGTCGACCGCGCCACCACCGGCAGCAGCGATCGCGCGATGTACCTGCGGTTCCGGGTCCCCGGCGAGATCGCGCTCGAAGGAGACGTTGCGACCCGCACGATCGGCGCCAGTCGCCTGGCGATCGCAGAGGTCGCGCGCAGCGCGGGCCGTCCGGTGATCGGACACACCCGGCTCAAGGACTGCTTCAACGAGGACTACAAGGGGCGGTGCGACGCGGCGCGGTTCCCGGTCAGCGATCTCCGCCTCGACATCGACGGGCCCGAGCCGAGCGCGGTCCACGTGATCAGCGCGATCCCCGCCGGCGCCGCCGACGCGCCGCGCAGCGCGCCGCTGTCCGGCGATGGCTGGGCCGGCGTCCACGTCACCGGGCCGCGCGACGCCGTGGTCGTGTGGCCGACCCGGAAGGGCCAGGCGCTCGCCTATCGCGCCCCGCGCGCCGTCGCGATGACCCACGTGATCCTCGATCCCCACGACCACCTCGCGATCGCGGCGCACCCCGACGGCGACGGCTGCGCGGTCAGCGCGGCGCCCGGCGATGCGGGCGCGGCCCGACCGGCGATCG
This sequence comes from Kofleriaceae bacterium, assembly GCA_041495365.1. Classification (GTDB taxonomy): domain Bacteria; phylum Myxococcota_A; class Polyangia; order Haliangiales; family Haliangiaceae; genus JABFXX01. Next base: position 26,818 of record JBGQCL010000115.1, read on the forward strand.
TCGTGATCGACGACGCCTGCCGCGTCACGCTCGATCCTGCGGTCCCGAGCG
>JBGQCL010000116.1:0-26608 GCA_041495365.1 Kofleriaceae bacterium
CAGGGTGAGCGACTCGCCGGGCGCGGGGATGTGGCGGAGCCGCTCGATCAGGAGGCCCGCGATGGTCTCGTAGTCCTCGCTCTCGGGCAGATCGACGTCGAGCTCGGCGTTGACCCGGCCGACGCTGGTCCGGGCCTCGACCCGCCACGCGCCGGGGCGCTCGGGCCGGATCGCCGAGGGCTCGCTGTCGTATTCGTCCTCGATCTCGCCGACGATGATCTCGAGCAGGTCCTCGATCGTGCAGATCCCGACCGCGCCGCCGTACTCGTCGACCACGATCGCGAGGTGCTGCTGCTCGGTCTGGAGCTGGACGAGCAGATCGCTCGCCTTCATGGTCTGCGGGACGTAGATCGGCGGGTGGCCGAGGCTGGCGACCGTCACGCTCTCGGGCCGGCCGCGGGCCGCTGCCTGGAGCAGGTCGAACACGTGGACGATCCCGACGATATCGTCGACCCGCGAGCGGTAGATCGGCATCCGCGAGTGCTGCTTGTCGGCGACCTCGAGCGCGGCCTCGGCGATCGGGGCGTCCTCGGGCAGCGCGGTGACCTCGGACAGCGGCACCATGAGCTCGCCGACCTTGTACTCCGACAGCTCGAACACCTTGGCGATCATCGCCCGCTCGTCGGCGGTGATCTCCGGCTTGTCGGTCTCGGGCTCGCTCTCGATCAGCATCGCGAGCTCGTCACGGGTGACGAACGCGTTGGCGCGGTCGGTGCCGGTGATCCGGGTCAGCAGGCCCGCGTAGCCGCCGATCACGGCGACGATCGGCCGGAGCACGAACGACACCAGCCGGAGCGGCGTGGCGAGCGCGACGACCAGCCCGTCGGCGTGGGCCTGCGCGATCGCCTTGGGCACGAGGTGCCCGAACACCAGCAGCGGAGGCACGACGATCGCGGGCGCCCACAGCAGCGCGGCGCCGTGGATCTCGAGCTCGACGCCGACCAGCAGCACCGCGATCAGCGTCGCCAGCGTGGTGCCGACCAGCGTGGTCGCCAGCGTGATCGACGGGGCGCCGAGCATCCGCTCGGCGCGCCGGGCGCGCAGGTCGCCGGCGTCGGCCAGCCCGCGCAGCCGGTTGCGATCGCACGCCGACAGCGCGACCTCCGCGGCGACGAAGAACGCCAGCGCGATCACGCACACCGCGAGCACGAAGCCGAGGCTCGACGGCGCGATCACGACGAGCTCCCCCGGTCGCCCAAGCCCGAGCCGGTGCGCTGGAGCTCGGCGAGATCGGTCGCCGGCGGCGTGACCTCATCGGCGTCGTGGACCGGCCGCGGCGGCGGATCGAGCGCGCGGTTCGCCGCGCCCGGCGACGGATCGGGCTGGATCATCGGGCCGCTGCGATCATCCTCGGCCGGGGTCGGGATAGCCGGGTCGCGGGCGCCGCGCGGGGTGGCGTCGGCCTCGATCCCGCCCGGCGGGTCACGCCCGTCGCGCGCCCCGCCGGCCCCGGGCACCGCGATCGGTCCGCTCGCGAGGTCGGTGCGGGCCTCGGGTACCCGCAGCGCGCGACCCGGCGGGATCGTGTCCTGCAGCACCGTGCGCTCGTCGCGCAGCCTGCCGAAGATCTGGGCCAGCAGATCGTCCATCGTGACCAGGCCGAGGACCTTGCCGTACTCGCTGACCACGATCGCCATGTGGACCTTCTTCTGCTTGAAGGTCAGGAACAGCCGCTTGACCGGCGTGGTGCGCGGCACGAACAGCGGCTCGTGCAGCAGGTCGCCGAGCGGCCGGCCGAGCGGCTGCCCGGCGGCGGTCCGCACCAGGTCCTTGGCGTTGAGGATGCCGCGGACGTTGTCGAGCGAGCGCTGGTAGATCGGCACCCGCGAGAACCCGCGCGCCGCGAGCTCCTTGACCAGGCGCTGGGCCGGCAGCTCGTACGACAGCGCGAAGATCCGGTCGCGCGGGGTCATGACCTGGCTGACGTCCTTGTCGTTGAACTCGAACACGCGGTGGATCAGGCGGCGCTCGCGCGCGTCGACCTGGCCCTGCACCGAGCCGGCGTCGACCAGGGTGCGGAACTCCTCCTCGGACAGATCGTGTGCCGGCCGCTGCCGCGCCGCGGCGCCGAACGGCCCGAGCACGACCGCGGTGGCCGCGCGGATCACCAGCCGGAGCGGCAGCACGGCGATCCGCAGCACGTCGAGCGCCAGCACGCACAGCCGCGTCCACGCCAGCGGCGCCTTGCCGGCCAGCGTGTTGGCGGTGATGTCGGTGACCAGGACGATCAGCGGCAGCGCGACGGCGATCGCCAGCCCCATCGCGGGCCCGAGCGCGTAGTGCTGGCGCAGCACCGCGAACGCGAGCACGGCGAGCACGGCGTTGCTGCCCTCGCTGCCGATCAGCAGGGCCTCGGTCACCCGGCGCGGCCGCTCCAGCATGTCCAGGATCCGGCGATCGGTGAACCGCTTGCCCTGGGCGAGCTGGCCGCGCGCCAGCCGGCGGATCGAGAACAGCGCGATCTCGGTGCCCGAGCACAGCGCCGACACGATCAGGCACGCGATCGCGACCGGGACGGCGACGTCCAGATCGGCGATCACGACGGTTCTCCGCGCCCGCCGTCGGTCTCGAGCTCCGCCGCGCGCGGCGCCGGAAACGTCGCGGTGAACGTCGAGCCCTGGCCCGGCGCGGTGTCGACCCAGATCCGGCCGCCGTGGGCCTCGACGTAGGCCTTGGCGAGCGTGAGACCCAGGCCGGTGCCGCCGAACGCCCGCGTCGACGACGAATCGACCTGGAAGAACGGCTCGAAGATCTTGGCGACCTGATCGCGCGAGATCCCGATCCCGGAGTCGGATACCACGAGCTGGATCGCCGGGGCGTCGTCGCCGCACCCGGCGGGCTCGTGCGCGGCGAGCGGGCCGCGGCGCAGCGCGACGCCGACCTTGCCGCGATCCGGGGTGAACTTGACCGCGTTCGACACCAGGCTCGACACGACCTGGCGGATCTTGCGGCGATCGCCGACCACGACCGCGTCGGGGCACGCGTCGAGCTGGATCGCGATGCCGCGCCGGCCGGCCTGGGGCGCGAACGTGGCGAGCTCGCTGGCGACCAGATCCGCCAGCGACAGGGTCGCGCGCTCCAGCGCGAGCTGACCGGACTCCAGCGACGACACGTCGAGCACCGCGGTGATCAGGCCGAGCAGCTGGTCGGCCTTGCCGAGGATCGTGGTCAGGTACTCGCGCTGGTCATGGGTGATCGGCCCGGCCAGGCCTTCGGCCATCATCTCGGCGTAGCCGATCACGCTGGTCAGCGGTGTGCGCAGCTCGTGCGACATCGTCGCCAGGAAGTTCGACTTCAGGCGGTCGAGCTCCTCGAGCCGGGCCACGGCGCGCGACAGCCGCGCGTTGTGCTCGGTGAGCTCGGCGAACGTGAGCCGCATGGCCTCCTCGTGGGTCGTCGCGGCGAGCTCGCGGGCGTGGGCGTGGTGCACCAGGAGATCGAGGGTCTCGGCGCACAGCGCGATGCTGGCCTCGGCCGCCGGCCCGGCCGCGGCGAGCTCCACCAGCGGCGCCCCGTTGTACTCCACCCTGCGGCGCGCGGTGCCGCCGTTGGCCGCGCCGGCGAGCCGGCTCCCGCGGAGGTCGAGGATCGCCAGCTCGCCGCCGAGCACGCGGGTGATGGAGGTCACCAGCTCGTCGAGCTCGCCGGCCGGGACCAGGCGAGCCAGCTCGATCCCGTCGTCGAGCGCGCTCACTCGGCGAGCTTACCAGGTTCTGCTACACCTACATGGTCGGCCAGCGCGCGGCGGAACGTGGCGGTGTCGATCCCGAACCGCTCGGACAGCCGCCGATCGGTGTCCAGCGCATCCCAGGCGCGACCGACGAGCTCGAAGAAGGTGTCGACCACGCCGGTGCCGCGCTTGGCGCACGCCTCGTGGATCGGCCGCGCGGCGTCGCCGAACCGGTCGACGTCGGCGAGCGCCATCGCCTCGGACAGGTCGCGCTTGTTGTACTGCACCACCACCGGGACGTGCTCGAGGTTCAGCGCCTTGAGGTTGACCGTGAGGTTGTCCCACGACCGGCGGTTGGGCTCGCGCTGATCGGGCCGCGAGTCCGCGACGAACGCCACCGCGTCGGCGTGGGCGAGCACGACCCGGCGGGTCGCCTCGTGCACCGGCTGCCCCGGCACCGTGTACACCTTGATCTGGAACGAGAACCCCGAGGCGTGGAAGAACACCGGCAGCAGGTCGAAGAACAGCGTGCGATCGTCGCGGGTGTCGAGCGTCATCAGCCGCCCGCGGTTGAGCTTGTCCACCGCGTCGTACAGCGCGCGCAGGTTGCTGGTCTTGCCCGAGTGTGGCGGCCCGTAATACACGAGCTTGAGCGCGACCTGCCGCTCTGCGAAATCGACTTGCGCCACAACAAAGTCTACCTCACCTCGCGGCCCCTGACGGGTGGATGGCCTCACCGGGTGGACGGGCCGGGCCGGGGGCCGGTCGCCGGGCCGGCCGGAGCGATCGTCGCGCCTGACGAAGCGCGGGCCAGCGCCGCGTAGACCAGGCCGACGACGACCGCGGCGATCAGCACCGCCAGCACGCCGACCGTGGCGCGGTACGGGAGGGCCGCGGTGTCGCGGCGGACGGTCGCGCCGGCCAGCAGCGTGGCCTCGGCGGCGCGGCGCAGCCGGTCGAGCTGGCGCTCGGCGATCGGGTCGCCGCCGCGGGTCCGGTAGCGGCCGGCCGCCCAGGCGTAGCAGCGGTGGGCCGCGACCTGCCGCAGCAGCTCGTCGTGCCGCGCCGGATCGCTCCACGCACCGGCCACGCCGGCCCACGCCGCGCGCACCGGCTCGGGCACCGCCGCGTCGTGGGCCTCGGTGAAGTCCGCCATCCGCGAGCTGGCGAGCCCGCAGGCCGGGCACGCGGCCGCGTCGCCGCGGCGGGTCGCGCCGCACTTGGGGCACACCGGCGCGGCGACCGCGGGGGTGAGCGGCACGGTCATCGCGTGGCCGCACGCCGGACAGGTCGCGCGCAGTGCGCCAGCGTGGAGCGCGAAGCCCGCGCTCACGAGCTCGTGGCAGGATTCGCACTCGACGCGCATCGCTGAGGCTCTGCGAGATCCTGACACAGCGCGGGGCGGAACGGCACCGGCGTCGCGATCAGAAAAAACAGGACGAGCATCGCGAACGCGTAGCGCCGCCGCCGCCGATCGAGCGGCGCGTCGTGGACCGGCGGGTGGTACTCGCCGGCCTGCCGGCGCATCCAGCCCAGGATCAGCGTCCACACCAGGTACGGCAACACGCCGGACGACGCGTAGCTCAGCGCATCGCCGAGATCGGCGCCGGTGTTCAGCGCCCCCCGCAACATCACGCCGCCGATCGCGAGCCCCAGGATCGGCAGCGCCACGTGCAGCCGTGCGGACCACGCCTCGTGTGCCTGGCCGAGCGCCGCGCGCGCGATGTGGCCGCCGTCGAGCTGGCCGATCGGCATCAGGTTGATCACCGTGAGGAACAACCCGAACCAGCCGGCGTCCGCCATCGGATGGAGCCGGACGTCGACCCCGCCCGACGGCAGCCAGCGGCCGAACACCGCGTACTTGAGCAGCGCGTAGAGGATCGAGTTGCCCTCCAGCATGTCCCCGTGCCGGATCGGCTCCAGGTGCGACAAGCTCAGGCCGACCACCAGCAGCGGGATCGCGACGACCAGCCCGGCGATCGGGCCCGCCGCGCCGACGTCGAACAGCGCGTTGCGGTCCTCGATCGGCTTGCGCATGCGGATCACGGCGCCGAGCGTGCCCACCGAGATCACGGGGGGCAGCGGGATGAAGTACGGCAGCGAGACGTCGATCCGATGGTGCCGGCTCACCACGTAGTGGCCGAGCTCGTGGCACAGCAGGATCGTCATCAGCGTCGCCGCGAACGCCGGGCCGCCGGCCCACCACGTGGTGGCGCAGCACGCCGCGAACAGGCCGACATGGATCGCGGCGGTCCGGTTGCTGACTTCCACCGCCGGAGTGTAGCGCAAAGCCCCGGGCGCGCCGGCTCGAACGCGCCGGCAGGGCGCCCGGGCACGGCGACGACCGCGGCGATTCACCGCGGCGGCCGCCGGCGCGGCGCCGGGCGGATCCCGCGCGCACGCGGCGAGGCACACGCAAGCAATCGATCGAAATCAGCGGCGCATGCTACTCCAGATCTGATTATGAACTAACGCACTCATCATTGACACACGATCCGTGCACCGCTAGATTGCTCGCGAACCGGAGCCCGACGGCCGGTCCAACGCCGGCAGTTCCCGTCGACAGCCTCCGTCGACAGTCTCCGTCGACAGTCTCCGTCGACAGTCTTCGCGGGGGCCTCACCGAGCGAGAGCCACGCCTGGCTGTCCGTGCGCGGGGAAATGAGACGCTGGTGACTCTTCATGTTCATCACGAATGGCAACGTCACATTCATCTGATGATCGGCGGCACCGCGGGGGTCGGGTCGCCGTGCGCCGTGCCGCGGCTCGCGCCACTGGCACCGCCGTGCGCGGGCGCACGCCGCGGTCTCATCGCCCCGGCCGCCCCGGCCGCCCCGGCCGCCCCGGCCGCCCCGGCCGCCCCGGCCGCCCCCCGGCCGCCCTGGCGGTCGCGCCGTGACCGCGGTCAGATCTCGCGGTTCAGCACGCGCCGCAGCGTCGGCTCGTCGATGTTCGCGCCGGAGAGGACGATCGCCACGGTGCGGCCGGCCAGACGCTCGCGTCGTGCGAGCAGGCCCGCCAGACCGGCGGCACCCGCCCCCTCGGCGAGGTGATGGTTGCCGCGCGACGCCGCGATCACCCCGCGGCCCCGCTCGGCATCGGACAGTGCGGTGAGCAGCGACACCGCGTTGCGGACCTCGAACGCGTTGGTCGGCAGGTGGTTCTCGTGCTTGACCCGCACGCGGATGCCCGCCGCGATCTCGTCGTCGAGCGCCTGGTAGTGGCGGAGCGGCGTCGCCATCAGATAAGGGGCGATCCGGCCGCGCGCGGCGAGCACGTCGTCCCAGGTGATCGGCCAGCTGGACTCCACCGCGCGACTGTAGCGCCCGCGCCCGCGGGCCGGCGAACAGCTGGCGCTACGGCGCGAGGATCAGCGCGTCGCCCTGGACCTCCAGCACGCTGGGCGTGCGCTCCAGCTCGCCGTCCGGCCCGATCGCCGCCGGCCCGCACGCACCGTCGTCGAGCCGCGCCCGGGCGAGCGCGGCGCGCAGCGCCGACCGCGGCGCGACCGTTCCCGCCCCGGCCTCCGCCGCCTGGGCCCGCGCCGCGGCGATCAGCGCGGCGGCATCGCGCGCCTCCGCGGCGGCGGTGCTCGGCGCCCGGCGCGTGCGCTGCTGGAACTCGGCCGCGAACTGCACCGCGGCGTCGCCGCCGAGCTCGCCCGCGAAGTCGTCGACGATCAGCGCGCCCTGCACCGCGGGCCCGCCGCGCACCGGCAGCGTCGGGTGGTGCCAGCCGGCCCCGCCGATCAGCTGCACGATCTGCGGCACCCGGCCGCCGTGCTTGCGGGCGAGCCGGTCCGGGTCCGTCGTCGCCCCGGTCCGCAGCTCGACGTTGTAGTACGGCAGGAACGCCGCGACGATCGCCGCCCGGTCGTGGCGATCCGGGATGTAGAGCAGCGTGAACGGCACGTCGGGCGAGAACGTCGTCCAGCCCGCCTTGCCACGGCGCGCCAGGTGCGCGGCGAACCGCGGGTTGTTCGCCGGGACCAGCCCGAGGAACGCCCGGACATCGCCCTCGACGTCGCCGCCGGTCGGATCGTAGCTGCCCTGCGCGGTGACCTGCAGGCCGAGCCGGCCCGCCTCCGCCGCGAACGCCTGCGCGGCATCGCGGCCGACGTCATCGCGCGGCGCCAGCACCCCGACGGTCGGGAACCCATCCTGCGCCGCGAGCTGCGCCACCGCCCGCCCCTCGTCGGCCGGCGACGCGACCACCCGGAACACCCCCGCCTCCGCGCTGGCGCCGTCGGCCGGCGCCAGCAGCGCGATCGGCACGCCGCGGCTCGCCGCGACCCGCGCCGCTGCGATCGACTCGCGCTGACCGACCGGCCCGAGGAGGCCGATCGCGCCCTTGCCGATCGCCGCCTCGACCGCCGCGACCGCGCCCTCCGCCGTCCCGCGGGTGTCGAGGTACAGCCAGCGCGTGCCCGCCGCCGGCGCCAGCTCGATCGCCGCGCGCAGCTCGCCGCCGATCCCGCCGTACGGCCCCGACAGCGGCAGCAGCACCGCGATCAGCGCCGGATCGACCGCCGCGGTCACCAGCTCGCGGCCGAGCGCCCCGGCCGGCGCCGCGACGTCGCCGGCGTCCGCCGCGCGCGCCGCCCGCGCCAGCAGCTCGCTCGCCTCGCCGTCGTCGCCGCGGTGGTGCGCCAGCCGCGCCAGCCGCAGCGCGAGCTTGCCCGCCGGCGCACCGTCCCCGACCGCGTCCAGCGCCGCCCGCGCCGTGGCCTCGTCGACCTCGTCGATCCGCGCCGGATCGATCCGCGGGGTCGCCGCCGGCTGGCCGCGCGGCGCTCGGACCGCGTGGGTCGACAGGTCGCGCTCGATCCAGCTCGGCTCGCCGGGCGCAGTCCTGGGCCCGCACGCCGCGGCGGCGAGCACGGCGATCGCGGTGGCGGACCTTCGAGCTGCTCGTGACGGCCGCACGGACGAGCGAGTCTAGCCTAGCCGACAGCGCGCGACAGTGAGAGATGGGATCGCCAGCGGTCGGAACACCCCGCCGGACCTGCACAAGGCCTCAGCGAGCCGCGGTCGGAGACCCGGCCTTCGATAGATCGACCTTGACTACGAATGCATCGCTCGAGCCCTGGAGCGTGGACGAACGCTTCGTGGGAAAGTCGCGCGATGCCGTCGTTCCGGTCACGAATGCGTGCCCGACAGCATCCACCGCAACACCGTACCCTTGGTCATTGCCGCTGCCACCGAGATAGCTGGCGTACGTCAGCGCCGAACCGTCGGGATTGACTCTGAGCAGGAATGCGTCGAAATCGGCTCCGCCGAACGTGCTCTGCAGCGCGTTCGTCACCGGAAGATCGCTGGAGCCGGTGATCCCGGTGACATACGCATTGCCGACCGCGTCGACGGCGATCCCTCGCCCGACCTCGAACCGCCGGGCATTCACGTAGGTCGAGTAGACCAACGCGGAGCCGTCCGGGCTGAGCTTGGCCACGAAGGCATCCCCACCGGAGCAGATGTCACCGATCGGTATTGCAACGGCGACAGCGACACAGCTCGTGCTGAACGCGTGGGCAGTGGTGGGAAAGTCGATCGACTCGGTGTGACCAGTGACGTAGGCACTGCCGGACGCATCGACGGCGATGGCCATCGCTTCATCGTCGGCCTTGCCGCCCAGGTGAGTCGAGTACACCAGTGCGGAGCCGCTGGGGTCGAGCTTGCTGACGAACGCGTCGGTCGGCCCCCGGAACGGCTGGACAGGGTGGACGGTGGGGAAGTCCCTCGAGTTGGTGAATCCGGTCACATAGGCATTGCCGGCAGCGTCCACCGCGATGCCCGTCGCAATGTCCGGCCGGTCATTCCCGCCCCCGAGATATGTCGAGTAGGCCAGTGTCGAGCCTTCGGGACTCAGCTTGAACACGAACGCATCGGCGTTGCCACCGGCAAACGCCTCCTGCAGTGCATTCGCGACAGGGAAATCCATGGAGTGGGTATAACCGGCCACGTACGCGCTTCCCGAAGCGTCCACTGCGATGCCTTGTCCGCGTTCGCCCGCCTTGCCCCCGACGTAGGTCGAGTACACCAGCTGTGAGCCATCGGGGGTCAACTTGGCGACGAAGACGTCGGCGTTGCCGCCGAGCGTGCTCTGCAGTGGTTTCATGAGTGGAAAGTCGCGCGAGCTGGTGTCGCCGGTCACATACACGCTGCCCCCAGCGTCAACCGCGAGGCTGTATCCAACGTCGGCTCCGTGGCCGCCGAGATACGTGACGTAGTCCAGCCGTCCACCATCCGCACTGATCTTAGCGATAAATGCATCCGTCGACCCCGCCGGAGCCAGATGGCGCGAAGCAGCTCCTGGGATGCTGGTCGAGCTGGTCTCTCCTGTCACATAGGCATTGCCTGCCTTGTCGAGCACGATGGCGCGCCCGGCCTCACCGCCCATACCTCCGAACAACGTCGAGTACGCGATCACCGGGTCGATCACCAGCGCTCGGCTCGGGTCATGGCGGCCGACCCGAAAGCTCACCTGGCCGTTGTCCGCGAAGACGTAGCCACCGGCGATCTCCTTCCGGATATCGCCGACCTGCTGGTAGATCGATGGCTTGTGCAGCTCTACCACGGAGTCGGCAGTCCGCAGCACGAGGCTGCCAGCGCCGTCGATCTCCAGCCCGATCGCCCCGGCGAACTCGAGCGCGATGACGTTCGGATCCACGCCCGGCGCCAGGATGAAGTCATATTCCAGCTGCTGCTGGTTTCCGTAATAGACGACGTTCACTCCTGGGTACACACCATCGTACTCGACCTTTGCACAGGCCGGGACGTTGCGGCGCCACCGAGCCGGATCGTCGCCGAGCAAATAGTTGACCTTTCCTGGCATGTCCTCCGCGCATCGAGCCGCCGAACGCCGGTTGGCGCTCGCGAGCGTCATACGAAGATCGAGGCTGCCGGGATCGCCAGATTGCGATCGCGGCGGGGACCACCGAAGCCCGGCCGCGGAGAGTTTCAACGAGTGACCTCGTCCACTCGACACGAAGTCCACCGCTGCATCGGCCTGGCCCTGATTGACCTCGAAGCTCAGCGGCAGCGCGAACGTCCCAGCTACCGGCCGCCGGGTCACCGCGCTGGCTCTCACGGTCTCGGATCGCTCGATCTGCCCGGCGACGAGTCCGATGAACAACACCGCCGCGCCCCCCGCGGCTGCTGACCTATTCTTGATCATGGCAACCTCGGAAAGACAGCGTGCGCACACCGTGGCGCAGCGTTGGATGCGGCCAGCCGGGGCGACGCGCCGTGCTCGGCTCGGCGCAGCGCACCACCGCCGTCACGCGCGTTCAGGGCTTTGCCCCTTTTGTAGGAATGTATACTGCGATCTCACCGATCGGAGCTGGATAAACTTCGGTATGAAATGCAATCGTGATCTGTCCCGAGCGAAACGCCTCGAGGTCGGCGTTCTTCCATGTCCCGGAGATACTATTTCTCTTGCCGGACGGGCACGCAGGGCTCTCATTCGCGACGCCGCAGATCGAGTAGGCGCGCACCCCGACCTGCCCGTGCGGCGCCTTGTGAAAATGTCCGGAGATCACCGGACTCGTCATGCCCTCCCACGCGAAGGTGTACTCGACATCAGTCCCATTCTGCCGTAGAATAGCGACACCATTGGATGCCTTGACATCATCACGGAGCTGGGTGCGAAACTGCGCCGGGAGCTGGTCTGGAGTCATGTGCATGGGAACACCCGCGAGCGCCTCATCAGCAGTGACATCCTGTGGATGATTACCGGCTGGCTCGCTTGGCGTGGTCGGTTTGGCCGGCTGCGCGCAGCCGATCACCAGGAAAGACAGGAAAGAGACGCCGAGACTTCTCTTGAGAGCCATCATTTCGCGTTCCTTTGCCAGGGCATTCTAGTCTCGTCATGAGCTATCATGATCGGTGCCGAAGCTGTCAAGTACATCGCTGATGAATCCAGCATGACGGCTCGATCGTGTCGGGAGCACAACCGGACCTCGCGCCGCGAAGATCCGCCAAGCTTGACCCTATTCAACCTGGATTGAAAGGAAAGCGATGATTCACGCAAATATTGCGTCAACCATTGGCATTACGCCCATCGTGGAGCTCGCGCGCATCGCCCGGGGGCTTCCGGGACGGATCCTGGCCAAGCTCGAGATGCGCAACCCCTGTGGTAGCGTGAAGGACCGTGTCGGCGCCGCGCTGGTCGAAGACGCAGAATCGCGCGGCATTTTGAGGCCCGGCATGACGATCGTCGAGGCGACCGGCGGTAACACCGGTATCGGTCTCGCCATGGCCGCAGCAATTCGCGGCTATCGAACCATCCTCACGATGCCGGAGACCATGTCCAAGGAGCGGGTCAGCCTGCTGCGACATCTGGGCGCGGAGATCGTGCTCACACCCGGCATCCTGATGCGCGACGCTGTCGTGCGAGCGCAGGCGCTGCTAGGGGAGATTCCGGGCGCCGTCATGCTCGATCAGTTCACGAATCCGGCGAATCCCGATGTTCATCGCCGCACCACGGCGATCGAGATCTGGAATGACACCGGGGGCACCGTCGACGTCTTTGTCTCCGCCGTCGGCACAGGTGGAACACTCACCGGCGTGGGAGAAGTGTTGAAGGCAAGGAAGCCCGGCATACGCGTCATCGCGGTGGAGCCCGACGGCGCGGCAGTGCTTTCGGGGAGACCCGCCGGCAATCACCAGATACCTGGGATCGGTGTCGGCTTCGTACCAGCGGTCCTGAATCGCTCCATCATCGACGAGATCATCACGGTCAGCGACGAAGCGGCATTTGATTGTGCGCGCCGGCTGTGCCGGGAGGAAGCGATCATGGCGGGAGTATCCTCCGGCGCCGCGGTCCATGCAGCAATTGCGATCGCCGCGCGCAGCGAGGCGGCTGGAATGACCATCGTGGTCATTCTGGCGGACGGCGCAGAGCGCTACATCACGACGCCGCTATTCACGCCATGAGCTCATGGTCTGGCAGTCGACGATCATGATCAGGGTCGCGTCGAGGGGTCCCCGATCGCCACGGGTGGTGCGCCAGTCATGCCAGCCGTGGAGCATCCACCCGATCAGCGCCGGTCCCACGATGTCGATCACCGCGGTGGTGCGCCAGCCCGGCCAGCCGCAGCGCGAGCTTGCCGGCCGGCGCGCCGTCCCCCACCGCCTCCAGCGCCGCCCGGGCCGTGGCCTCGTCGGCCTCGTCGATCCGAGGCGATGCACCGCCGCGCGCCACGGTCATGTGGCACCGTGCGCTGCGAGGCAACCATGATCACGACCGAGCTGGCCCGCATGCTGACCCGCTACAAGGCGTGGGCGAACGAGGTCACGTTCTCGACCGTCGCGGCGCTCCCCGAGGGCGAGGCGATCAAGCCCCGGCCGACGCTGTTCAAGAACATGGTCCACACGCTCAACCACCCGTACGTCATCGACTGCATCTTCCAGGCGCACCTCGAGGGCCGCCCGCACGGGTTCACCGCGCGCAACACGCCGACCCACCCGCCGCTCGACGAGCTGTGGCGCGCCGTGCAGGCGATGGATCGCTGGTACATCGCGCTGGCCGATCGGATCTCCGACCGCGAGCTCGCCGAGACGATCCGATTCCAGTTCGTCGGCGGCGGCGACGGCGCGATGACGCGCGGCGAGATCGTCCTGCACCTGGTGAACCACGCGACCTACCACCGCGGGTTCGTCGGCGACATGCTCAACCAGGCCCAGGTCAAGCCACCCGCGACCGACCTGACGGTGTACCTGCGCGACGCCCATCGCGCCGCGGCATGATCCGGCTCACGCGCGATAGACGCGGTCCACCTCGACCATCGCACCGTGGATGCGAATCGCTTCGCCCGGGCGTGCGACGTCCCCACGCCACTCCTGGTCACGGCGAAACACCTCGATCCTCCGCTCGTCCTGTGCGATCAGCACGTACTCGCGAAGCGAGGCGATCTGCTTGTAGAGCTGAAACTTCCCATCTCGATCGTGACGCTCGGTCGATTCCGAGAGGACCTCGATGAGGATGATCGGATCGGTCACGGTCTGGCCCAAGGATCGGCCGTCCTTGCGCACCGTGATCGTCTCCAGCGGGCCGCACACGACGCTCGCATCCGCGTACGTCGCCAGGTTGGCAGCGGGGATGTAGAGCATCGTGTCGGCGGCGTAGATCTGGCAATCGGGTGGCAGCACGTTGCCCAGCGCGATCGTCACGCTCGACGTGAGCCTGCCGTGCTCCGGCGTCCCGCGCGACATCGCATAGACGACCCCGTCGAACCACTCGTGCCGCGGTGCGTCCGCGCCACAGGACGCTTCGCGCTCGAAGTAGGCCTCGAACGTGACGTACGCCCGCACGCGGCGTCACTCCTCGAGCAGCGACAGCACGCGATCGAGCAGGCGCTTGCGCGGCGACTCGCCGCCGGGCAGCTCGCCGTTGACCTGGGCGAGCTCCTCGATCAGCTGGCGCTGGCGCGGCGACAGCTCGGTCGGTACCGCGATCTGGATCGTGACCAGGTGATCGCCGCGCGGCGCGGTCTTGCCGGCGGCCTGCGGGATGCCGCGGCCGCGGATCCGGAACACCTGGCCGGGCTGGGTGCCGTCGGGGATCCGCATCTTGATCGGGCCGTCGAGCGTGGCGATCTCGAGCACCGCGCCGAGCGCGGCCTGCGGGAACCCGATGGTGTGCTCGCTGCGGACGTCGAGGCCGTCGCGGCGGAACACCGCGTGATCGGCGACCCGCAGGTGGACGTGGAGATCGCCGGCGCCTGCCCCGCCCTTGCCGGGCTCGCCCTCGCTCTTGAAGGTCCTGGTGCCGCCGTCCTTGGTGCCCGCGGGGACCACGATGGTGAAGTCGCGGCTCCGGCCCTCGCCGGTCGGGATCTGGATCGGCTTGCTGCAGCCGAACGCGGCCTCCTCGAACGTGAGCTCCAGGGTGTAGCGCAGATCGCGGCCGCGCTGCTTGCCGCGGCGGCGGCGGAACACGTCGTTGAAGATGTCCTGCGCCGCCTCGACCACGGCGGACAGGCCCCCCGGATCGTCCTGGTGGCCCCAGCGGTCGTAGCGCGCGCGGGCCTCGGCGTCGGACAGCACCGCGTAGGCCTCGTTGATCTCGCGGAACGCCTCGCCGTTGTCGTCCGGGCCGACGTCGGGGTGGTGGCGCCGCGCCAGCTCGCGGAACGCGCGCTTGATCTCGACGTCGCTCGCATCGCGCGACACGCCGAGCGCGGTGTAGTAGTCACGCCGGCGCCGCGCCATCAGGACTCACCACCGGGTGCCGGCTCGGCGGCGGCGTAGATCGCCTCGCCGATCCGCTGCGCGGAGACCTCGAGCCGGGCGACCGCGTCCTGGACCGCGGCGAGGTCCTCGCCTGCGATCGCCGCGCGGCACTGGGCGATCTCGACGACGAGGAACTCGCGGTCGTCATCGGGCAGCAGTGCTCCGAACTCCTCCATGGCTTTCTCCGAAGAGTAGAGCAGGCCCTCGCCCTTGTTGCGAGCCTCCACCATCTGACGCCGAATCACGTCGGCATCCGCCATCTCGACCGACTCGGTGACCAGCCGCTCGATGTCGCCCTCCGACAGCCCGGTGGTCGGGGTCACGGTGACGCGCTGGACCCGGCCGGTCCCGTGATCCCGGGCAGATACGGCGAGCACGCCGTCGGCGTCGATGTCGAACGCGACCTCGATCTTGGGCACGCCGCGCGGCGCCGGCGGCAGGCCGGTCAGCTCGAAGTTGGCCAGCGACTTGTTGTCTGCGACCATCGGCCGCTCGCCCTGCAGCACGTGGACGTCGACGAACGGCTGGTTGTCGATCGTCGTCGAGAACACCTCGGTCGCGCGCGCCGGCAGCGCGGTGTTGCGCTCGATCAGCTTGTGGAACACGCCGCCCTGGATCTCGATGCCGAGCGACAGCGGCGTGACGTCGAGCAGCAGCACGTCCTGGACCTCGCCGGTCAGCACGCCGCCCTGGATCGAGGCGCCGACCGCGACGACCTCGTCGGGGTCGACCCGCCGGCTCGGCTCCTTGCCGAACATCTCGGCGACCAGGGACTGGATCCGCGGCATCCGGGTCTGGCCGCCGACCAGGATCACCACGTCGATGTCGGCCGCGGTCATCCCGGCGTCGGCCAGCGCGCGCCGGCACGGCTCGAGCGTGGCCTGGACCCGTGGTTCGACCAGGGACTCGAGCTCGTGGCGCTCGAACACCACCTGGAGGTGGCGCGGCCCGTCGGGGGCCGCCGCGATGAACGGCAGGTTGATCTCGGTGCGCTCGCTGCTCGACAGCTCGATCTTGGCGCGCTCGGCGGCCTCCTTGAGCCGCTGCAGCGCCATCCGGTCACCGCGCAGGTCCATGCCGTCGTTCATCGCGGTGAACGACGCCAGCAGGTGCTCGACGATCGCGTTGTCGAAGTCCTCGCCGCCGAGGAACGTGTCGCCCGCGGTCGAGCGGACTCGGAACACGCCGTCGGACAGCTCGAGGATCGAGATGTCGAACGTGCCGCCGCCGAGGTCGTAGACCGCGACCCGCTGCGCACCCTCGGTCTCGACCCCGTAGGCCAGCGCCGCGGCGGTCGGCTCGTTGACGATCCGCAGCACGTTGAGGCCGGCGATCCGCCCGGCGTCCTTGGTCGCCTGGCGCTGGGCGTCGTCGAAGTACGCCGGCACGGTGACCACCGCCTCGGTGACCTGGTCGCCGAGCCAGTCCTCGGCGGTCTGCCGCATCTTCTGGAGCACCAGCGCCGAGATCTCGGGCGGCGAGAAGTCGCGGCCGCGGACCCGGACGTAGGCATCGCCGTTGTCGGCCGGGACGACCTCGTACGGGCAGGTCAGCACGTGGCGCTGGACCTCGGAGTCCTCGAACTTGCGGCCCATCAGCCGCTTGACCGCGTAGATGGTGTTCTCGGCGTTGGTCATCGCCTGGCGGCGCGCGGCCTGGCCGACCAGCCGCTCGCCGGTCTGGGCGAAGCCGACCACCGACGGCGTGGTCCGCGTGCCCTCGGCGTTGGCGATCACGACCGGTGCGTCGCCGTCGATCACCGCGACGCACGAGTTGGTCGTGCCGAGGTCGATGCCGACGACGCGGGCCATGCGCTACTCGGCGGGCGGCGGGGCGGTCTTGGCCTTGGCGACCACCACGAGCGCCGGCCGCAGCAGCCGGTCCCCGGACTTGTAGCCGCGCTGCAGCACCTGCACGACGGTGCCGGGCGGCGAGTCCGACTCCTGCTGCGAGATCGCCTCGTGCAGGTTGGGATCGAACGGCTGGCCCGCCGCCTCGACCGGCGTGACGTCGAGCCGCTCGAACGCGGTCAGGAACTGGCGGAGCACCAGCTGGACGCCCTCCACGATCGGGTTGGTCCCGGCCTGGGCGGTCGCGTGCTCGATCGCGCGCTCCAGGTTGTCGACCACCGGCAGCATCTCCTTGAGCACCCGGCCCTTGCTCTCGAGGCGCACGTCGTCCAGCTCGCGCTTCTGGCGCTTGCGCAGGTTCTCCAGATCGGCGGCCGTCCGCAGGTAGCGATCCCAGTTCTCCTTCTTTTCCTTCTCCAGCGCCGCGATCCGGGCCTCGAGCTCGTCGGTCTCGGTCCGCTGGCTGACCTCGCCCGCCTGGCCGGTCACCGGTGCGACCTCGCCATCGCCGCCCTGACCATTCTGGCCAGCCCGCTCGGGCGGCACGACCTCGACCGGCAGCTCCCCGTCCGCCCCGTTCCCGGCGCCGACCTGCGACGCGTGGGATGCCGGGGCGTCCTTGGGTTCCGCGTTCTGGTTGGGTTCTCCGCTCATCGCCACGACCATAACCACGTTTGCGCGGCCAGACCAGCGGCGGCCAGCCACTTGCAACGCGGCGATCGCCTGACCGGTCAGGTGGCGAGCTCCGCCAGCACCTGAGCGACCGTGTCGGCGGTGACATCCACGACTGACATCACCTTACCGTAGTTCATCCTCATGGGCCCGATCACGGCGAGCGCGCCGATCGGCTGGTCCTCGGGCCCGTACGACACGGCGATCACGGAGCTGCCGGCGAGCGCGCTGAGCGCGGTCTCGGCCCCGAGGAACACCTGCAGGCCCTCGGCGTGGCGGGTCCGGTCGAGCAGCCGGATCAGCGTCTCCTTGTCCTCGAGCGTGCGCAGCAGCTCACGCGCGTTGTCCTGCGCGATCGCGTCGTCGATCAGGTTGGCCTGACCGCTGATCACGACGTCGGCCGAGCGCTCGCGCGCGACGAACACGGCGTGGCCGAGCCGCAGCGCGGCGCTGATCGCCTCGTCGTAGCGGTTCTTGTCCTCCCCGAGCTCGCGGATCACGCGCTCGCGGACCTCGTCGAGCGTCATGCCCTTGAGCAGCTGGTTCAGGTAGTTGTGGATCGCCTCGAGCCGGCGCGGGTCGACGTCGTCGACGATCAGCCGGTTCTCGATGCTGCCGTCGGCCGTGATCAGCACCGTGATCAGCTTGCCGTCGCGCAGCGGCACGAACTCGATGTGGCTGAGCCGCTGGTGCACCGGATCCGGGGTGATGATCACCGCCGCGTGCTGGGTCAGGTCGCTGAGCAGCCGCGACGCCCGCTGGACGACCTCGTCGCGGGTCGGCGCCGCCACCCGCTCGCGGATCTCGTCCTTCTCGCGCGCCGTCATGCCGCGGACCTTGAGCAGCTCGTTGATGAAGAACCGCAGGCCCGACGGGGTCGGCACCCGGCCGGCCGAGGAGTGGCGCTGCTCGAGCAGGCCGAGCTCCTCGAGGTCGGCCATCACGTTGCGCACGGTGGCCGGCGACAGCTTGAGGTCGTGACGGCGCGTCACCGTACGCGAGCCCACCGCCTCTCCGGCATGGAGATACTCGGTGACCACCGCGTGCAGGATCTTTTGCGCTCGTCGCGATAGCTCGGAGCTACTCATCCGCTGTCCCACAGTCTAGCACTCCAGGTCTGCACCACGCGGGTCGCAATTCGGTCGGCCAGGAGAAAGCCGCGCAAGGTCGGGCAGATCCTGCCAGCCCGGCGCTCGGCGAGCCGCTCGGCGACCAGGGCGTCGGCCAGGCCGGGAGCTGCGGCGAGCTCCGCCTCGGCCACACCATCGGAGGTCCGCAGGCCCAGCCAGGCGCGGTCGGCCGCCAGGTCGGCCGGGGCACACTCGGTGACCTCGGCCGGGGCACCGGGGGCGGTCAGGTAGTCCGCGGCGCGCCGCGGGTTGGTGATCCGGCGCCCGCCGCCGCCGGCGTCGAGCTCCAGCGACGCCGCGCCCACCCCCAGGCCGAGGAACGCGGCGCCGCGCCAGTACAGCGAGTTATGAACCGCCCTCCGGCCCGGCCGCGCGTACGAGCTGATCTCGTAGTGCTCGTAGCCCGCGGCGGTCAGCCGGTCGTGGGTGGCGGCGTAGAGCTCGGCGAGCGTGTCGTCGGGCAGCGGCACCAGCCGGCCGTCGCGCACGCGCTGGCCGAACGCGGTGCGCTCCTCGATCGTCAGCTCGTACACCGACAGGTGGTCGGCCGGCTCGACGATCTCCAGCACGCCCGCGGGCACGCCCGGGGGTCCGCCCGGCACGCCCAGGATGAAGTCGGCCGAGGTCACGAACCCGGCTGCCAGCGCGCGCTCGACCGCCGCGCGGCCGTCGCCGAACCGGTGATCGCGGCCTAGCACGATCAGCTCGCGCGGCGACAGCGACTGCACGCCGATCGAGATCCGGTTGACGCCGGCGGCGCGCCACGCGGCCAGGTGGTCGGCGTGGCAGTCGACCGGGTTGGCCTCGATCGTCACCTCGAGCGGCCCCGCCGCCCCGAACCGCTGGCGGATCCGCTCGATCACCGAGGCGATGCAGTCGGCGCGCCACAGCGACGGCGTGCCGCCACCGAGGTAGATCGACACCAGCTCGCCGGCGAACCGGCCGGCGCGCAGGTCGAGCTCGCGCGCGATCGCGTCGCGGTAGGCGTCGTGCGGCGGCGCACCGACCTCGACCGCGAAGTCGCAGTACGGACAGCGCTTGCGGCACCACGGGAAGTGGAGGTAGACGCCTAGGGACGGTATGACACCAGTCTATCTCGACAATGCCGCGTCGACCCGGATCGACGACGCGGTGCTCGCCCTGATGACCGAGGTAATGCGCACGGCGTGGGGCAACCCGAGCTCGCAGCACCCCCAGGGCGCCGCCGCCCGCGATCACATCGCGACCGCGCGGCGCCGGCTGCTCGCCGCGCTCGGGGATCCCGCCGGCGGCGGCCCGGGCGACCCGAGCGGCCCGAGCCGTGCGATCGGCGACATCGTGTGGACCAGCGGCTGCACCGAGGCCGACACCCTCGCCGTGCTCGGCGCGGCGCGCACCCGCCCCGGCTCGATCGTCAGCTCGTCGATCGAGCACGCCGCGGTCGCCACCCTGGCCGGGCGGCTCGGCGAGGGCCGCGCGGCGATCCAGGTCGAGCCCGGCCCGGACGGGGTGATCGATCCCGACGCGGTCGCGCGCGCGGCCAGCGGCGCCGCCGTGGTCGCGATCGTCCTGGTGCAGAACGAGATCGGCGTGGTCCAGCCGGTCGCGGCGATCGCGCGCGCCGTGCGGCAGGCCAACCCGAGCTGCCACATCCACATCGACGCCGCCCAGGCGTTCGGCAAGGTCGCGATCGACGTCGCCGCGATCGGCGCCGACTCGCTGGCGATCGCGGCGCACAAGCTGCACGGCCCCAAGGGCGTCGGCGCGCTGTGGCTGCGCGCCGGCGCGGTGCTCGAGCCGCTGTGGGTCGGCGGCGGCCAGCAGGCCGGCCTGCGCGGCGGCACCCAGGACGCTCCCGGCGCCGCCGGGCTGGGGCTCGCCGCCGAGCGCGCCGCCACCGCCCTGCCCGCCGCCCGCGCGCGCTGGCTGGAGCTCGCCGGCCGGGTCACCGCGCGGCTGCGCGAGCGCGGCGTCGCGTTCCACCAGCTCGTGCCCGACCAGCGCCGCGCGCCGCACATCCTCGCGCTCGGCCTCGCCGGCGTCCCGGCCGCGGCGCTGCGCACCGTGCTCGCCAGCCGCGGCGTCTACATCTCGACCGGCTCGGCGTGCGCCGAGCGCGCCGGTCACGGCAAGCCGTCACCGGCGCTGGTCGCGATCGGCCTGCCGCCCGACACCGGGATGTGCCGGCTGTCGTTCGGGCTCGACATCACCGAGGACGAAGTGGAGGTCGCGGCCGGTGCGCTCGCCGACGTCGCGCTCGAGCTCGCGGCGCGCGCCCGCCGGAGCCCTGCGGGCCAGCCCGGCTAGCCGTCGACGAAGTTCAGGCTGAACCGGAACGTGCCGCCCGCCGACGGCCGGAACTTCCAGGTCCGGATCGCGCCGGTCAGGCACTTGCCGAGGGTGTCGGCCGAGTGGTCCGACAGCTGGAGGTCGCTGACGTTGCCCTCGCGGTCGATCGTAAGGGTCACGGCGATCTTCTTGACGCTGCCGACCAGGATCGCGTCGGCGCCGCGCTGCGAGCGCATGTGGCAGCGCTGGGTCATCTCCTGGTGCTTGCGCGCGACGTCCTCGATCTCGTCGCCGGCGAGCGGGTTGCCCGCCGGCGGCGTCTCGGCGATCTGCCCGGTGCCGGGGCTCGGCGCCGGCCGCGGATGGGGGCGCGGCGCGACCGGCGGGGACGGCGCCGGAACCGCGGCGCTGGCCGAGCCGGCGGAGCCGACCGGGCGGTGCACGATCGGATCGTCGGGCCGCGAGGTGTCGATGTCCTGCACGGTGCCGAGGCTGGTGTTCGGCGTGTCGTCGCTCCGGGTGACGAACAGGAACGCGCCGACCCCGCCGAGCACCAGCACGATGGCCACGACGAGCAGCGCGATCAGCCCGCGGCGCTGGGCGCGCACGATCGGCGCACTCGCCACGCCGAGCTCCCCGTCACCGGGCGCCGGGCTCGCCGCCGGCGCGGTCGAGCGAGTGCTCGAGCGCAGGCTGGGCTCCAGGCCGGTGGATCGCGCGGCGGCGGCCGGCGCGGTCGCCGCGCGCCACGCGGCCGAGCGATCCGGGGGGCGCCCGCCGCGCGCGCCGTCGGCCAGGTTCACCACGCGCGACACCTCGCCGATGTCGAGGTCGTCGTCGCTGCCGAAGTCGCTGCGCGGCGGCGCCGCGCGCGCCGGTGCAGCGGGAGCAGTCCCCTCGGGCGCGCCGGGTGCGGCCAGAGCTCGCCGGGGCTCGACCGGCGCATCGTCGAACGGCATCGCCTCCAGCACGGTCTTGCCGTCGCTGCCGATGCCGTCGCCGTCGCCGTCGCCGAACGGGTCCGCGAGCGGCCGGTCCGACGCGGCCGGCACCGACGCCCCCCGCCCGGCGTCCCCGGTGGCGGTCTTCCGTGCCTCGGCCACCGGGGCTCGGTGGGCCTGGGGCCGGACGTCCGGGCGCGCATCCGGCTGGCTCTCCGCCCCGAGCTCCGGGCGCCGCCCGAGCGGCGTCGTCGCCGGGCCCTGCGCGCCGTTGGTCGGCCGGATCCCGAGGTCGCCGCGCGCTGCGATCGGCGTCCCCCGCGGCGGCGTCCTCTGCGCCGGGGCGGCAGCCGGCAGCGGCAGCCCGAGGCCCGCCGGCATCGCCGGCGCACCGCGCTCCAGCGACGCCATCGTCGCGGCGAACAGCGGCTTGGGTTCGTCCTCCGCGGGAGCCGGCCGCGGCGCACCCGCGCGCGGCAGCGGCGGCGGCGCGGACGGCGCGGCCGGCCGCCTGCGCAGGCCGCGGAAGTGGCTGACCTTGCCGACCGGCAACCAGTCGTCGAAGCCCTCGCTCCAGCAGTGCAGCTCGGCGTCGAGCGACTGCTGCGCCACCCAGCGCTGCGCCGCGGCGAGCGAGAACGGCCCCGCCTGCTCGCCATCGACCGAGACGTACCACTCCTCCTCCAGCGCCGCCGGCGCCGGCGGGGTCGCCGCCCCGGCCTGCGCGGCATGGCCCTCGCTGCGCGACGGGGTAGCCGCCGCCCGCGCGTTGCCGCGGCCCAGCCCACGCACCGTCTCGACGTCGGTGCCGCGCTTGCCGGCCAGCCCGGCCAGCGGATCGCGCGCCCCGCCCCGGCTCGTCCCCGGCTCGTTCGCCGCCCGGCTCGTCCCCGCCGCGGGAGCCGCCGGCTCGAACGCCTCCGTCGCCGCGCTCACCGGCTTCCGGGCTCGCTCCGCGGCGTCGCCCGGCGCGCCGTCGCCCTCGGCAGACATCCCCTCGCGGACCGTGATCACGTTCGCGCAGTTCTTGCAGCGGATCTTGAGGATCTTGCCGCGGACCCGGTCGTCGCCGATCGAGTACCGGGTCTTGCACCGGTCGCACAGAAACTTCACGCCGTGCTCCGTCCCACCGCGTCACGGACGCGACCGGATCGGACGACGCGGATCTCGCGGTGCAACACGAGGCATGATTGTGCCGAAAAAAACGGGGTCAGGCAAAGTCCTGGCCGACGACGGCGCCGCGGCTCAGCGCCGGGATGGCTCGGACTCGGCCGCGGCCGGCTCGGCGGCGCGAACCGCTGCGCCCTGCGTCACACGACCGGCCGCCGACGCCCCCGGCGAACCCGCATCGCTCGCCTCCGCGGCCGCCGTCTTGCCGCGGTGCCGCGCGACCTGTGCGGGGGAGATCACGACGACGTCGGCGATCCGCTTGGCGCGCGACGCGCTGTGTGTCGCCAGCAACCCGCCGACGTCGATCTCGTCGGCCCGGCTGGTCAGCTCCAGGTAGAGATCGACGTCGTGCAGGTCCGATCCGATCCAGCGCGCATTGGCGCTCGACAGCTGGTACACCTGCGCCGCATCGACCGTGCGGACCAGCCGCGAGCCCTCCAGCCGGTACGCCGCGATCCACCAGCTGCGGGTCGCCGCCTCGTCGGTCCGCGTCACCACGACCAGCTCGTCGCGGCCCTCGGCCGCGTTGCGCAGCGGCGCCGCGAACACCAGCCCGGGAAACTTCGGCGTCGTCGCCAGCGTGCGCTCGCCGTCCGCCGAGCGGATCACGACTTCATCGCCGCCGCCGCTGCCGCCGCCGCTGCCGCTGCCGCTGGTCTCGATCAGCTCGCCGGCGCCGGTCAAGCACGCCCCCACCGCTCGCTCGGTCGCCGCCGGCCGCGGGCAGTCATAGCCCTGCCGCGACGGCGCCACCACCCCGGTCACCACGATCGCCGCCACCCGGTCACCGCCGATCACGACCCGCAGGCTGGGCAGCGCGCTGGGTGCGATCAGGTGCGGATCGTGCGCCCGCTCCGGATCCTCGACCGGCGGGCCGAGCGCCGCGATCAGCTCGTCGCGCGTCGACCCGACATGGATGTTACCCTCGGCGCGTGCGACGTCGGGCCCGACGATCGCGATGAAGGACGCGGTCGACGCCTGCTCGCCCCCGACCAGGACCGTGTCGTCCTCGGCCCGGATCACGCTGCGGTGCACGACCCCCGGGATCTCGAACAGCGCGATCTGCGGCCCCGACGGCAGCTGCTCGAGCAGGACCGACAGCTTTTCCCCGAGCTTGTACGGCCCGACCCCCTCCGCGCGGATCGCGTACGGCGGCAGCGGCCCGACCCGCTCCGTCGACGGCTCGATCACCCGCGGCGCACGCCGGGCATCGCGCGGCGGCTCGCGACGCTCGCGGTCGCGGTTCCCGCACGCAGCCCCCCCGGCCGCGCCGAGCGCAGCGACGATCGCGATGGCGGCAGCAGGTCTCACTGGATCACCATATAGACCAAGACCGCGCGCGCGGCCATGCTCCAGTCGTGACCGACAACCCGCGCATGTTCAAGGGCCTACACACGACGCCGACGATCGACGAGGCGCTGCAGCTCGCGACCCGGCGCTGATCCGGCTGGACGCAGCGGCTACCGCGCCATGGTGGGATCGGGGATCGCGGCGCCGGCGTTGCGGTGCGCAGCGAGCGTGCCCTCGATCGCGGCCCTGGCGACCATGTGGGAAGGCAGCGGAACGATCGCCGGCAGCGGCTGGGGCGGCTCGACGAACGCCGACAGCACGGCGGTCATGCCGCCGCCGAGGCCGTCAAGGTCGTAGCCGCCCTCGAGGACGGCCACGGCGCGGCCGGCCGACCAGCGATCGGCGGATGCGCGCAGGCGGTGGGCCATCGCGGCGAACCCGGGAAGCGTGACGCGCATGCCGGCGAGCGGATCGTGCTGGAACGCGTCGAAGCCGGCGCTGATCAGGAGGACGTCGGGGCGGAACATCGCGAGCTTGGGGAGGAACACGTGGTCGAACACCGCGGCGTACTCGGCGTCGCCGCAGCCGGCCGGGAGGCCGACGTTGACGGTGGCGCCGATCGCGGAGCTGCCGCCGAGCTCGGTCGCGGCGCCGGTGCCCGGGTAGAACGGGAACTGGTGGACGGAGAGGTAGAGGACGTTGGGGTCGTCCCAGAAGATGTCCTGGGTGCCGTTGCCGTGGTGGACGTCCCAGTCGAGGATCGCGACGCGGGCGGCGCCCTCGGCGCGCGCGGCAGCCGCGGCCGCGGCGACGTTGTTGAGCAGGCAGAAGCCCATGGCGCGGTCGCGCGTGGCGTGGTGGCCGGGCGGGCGGACGACGGAGATGCCGTGGCTGTACCGGCCGTGCAGGACGTCGAGGGTGAGCTGCACGGTGGAGCCGGCGGCGGCGAGCGCGGCATCCCAGGTGCGCGGCGAGAAGTAGGTGTCGGCGTCGAGCCAGCCCTGGTTGCCGGGGACGACCAGGGCGAGATCGTCGAGGTACGCCGGCGTGTGGACGCGCACGAGCTCGTCGTCGGTGGCCGGCCGGGTGGCGATGCGCTCGCCGCGCTGGGCGATGCCGGCGGCCTGGAGCGCGTCGCGCACCGCCTCGGCGCGGGCGGGCCGCTCGGGGTGGCCGGACGGCGCGCGATGCTGGATGAAGACCTCGTCGAGGACATAGCCAAGCTGGGCAGACATCAGTCGCGCTCCGATCGGGTCGGCCGGGCGAGCATTGCCTGGATCGCCTCGCGAACCGGCACACCGGCGTGGATGATCGCGTACATCGCCTCGGTGATCGGCGCCGCGACGCCGAGCTTGCCGGCGAGCTGGTGGGCGACCTTGGTGGTCTTGACGCCCTCGGCGACCTGGGTCATCTCGTCGAGGATGTCGGGCATCGACCGGCCGCGGCCGAGCGCGAGGCCAACCCGGCGGTTGCGCGAGGCGTCGCCCGAGCAGGTCAGGACGAGGTCGCCCATGCCGGACAGACCGGCGAAGGTCTGGGGGTGGGCGCCGAGCGCGACGCCCATGCGGGTGATCTCGGCCAGGCCGCGCGTGATCAGGGCGACCCGGCTGTTGGAGCCGTAGCCCAGGCCGTCGGAGATGCCGGCGCAGATCGCGATGACGTTCTTGAGCGCGCCGCCGATCAGGACGCCGAGCACGTCGTCGGTGGTGTAGATCCGGAAGTGGAGGTGGGACAGCGCCTGCTGGGCGGCCGAGCAGGTGTCCCGATCGTGACCGGCGAGCACGATGGCCGCCGGCATGCCGGCCGCGAGCTCGCCGGCGAAGGTCGGGCCCGACAGGTAGGTCGCGCGGGCGGCGATCCGCGGCGGCAGGACGTCGCGGTAGATCGCATCGATCGACTGGAGGGTGCCGTCCTCGAGGCCCTTGGACGCGTTGATCACGATCGCGTCGGGGTCGAGCGCCGGGGCGGCGCGGCCGAGCACGTCGCGGATGCCGTGCGACGGGGTCACGCCGAGCACGAACCGCCTGGCTCGCACCGCGGCGGCGAGGTCGCTGGTGACCTGCACGGTGGGCGGCAGCTTGTGGCCCGGCAGGTACGCGGCGTTCTCGCGCGCGGCGTCGATCGCGGCGGCAGCCTCGGCGCCGCGGCAGTACAGGCTGACGCGGTGGCCGGCGTTGCCAAACAGCACGGCGAGACAGGTGCCGTAGCTCCCGGCGCCGATCACCGCGATGTCCTCACTGCTCATGGGGTGGAC
Source organism: Kofleriaceae bacterium (assembly GCA_041495365.1). Lineage (GTDB taxonomy): Bacteria > Myxococcota_A > Polyangia > Haliangiales > Haliangiaceae > JABFXX01. The sequence continues at coordinate 26,477 of JBGQCL010000116.1, forward strand.
ACGGTACCACGCCGGATCGCGAGATCCATCGGGCTGCGAGAGCGTGGCCGAGGCACCCGCCGACGACGGCCCGGCGCGCGAGCGCGCGCGCGGCTCACTGGCGCGCGAGCGCGCCGAGCGCGCCGAGCGCGC
>JBGQCL010000117.1:0-26563 GCA_041495365.1 Kofleriaceae bacterium
CGGTGTTCTTGCCGTTGACCAGCTCGAGCACGGCGAGCTCCTCGCGGGTCAGCCGGCCGCGCCCCATCTGCGCCACCTGGTCCTCGTTGCGCAGGAACACGAGGTCGAAGTTGTCGATCGCGTGCTCGATCAGGTGCCACTCGTCGACCCGGCGGTAGCCCTCCATCAGGACCGCCTCGACGTCGAGCCCGAGCGCGGCGTCGATCACGCTGGGCGGCAGCTCGGCGCCCGCGGCGAACCGGAACCGGCCGTGGCGCCAGCGCAGGATCTCGTAGATCAGCTCGCTCGACTGGCGGACCAGGCAGGTCTCGAGGTCGGCCTCGGCGAGGTAGCCGAGCTTGACCAGCTGCTGGCCGATCAGCTTGGGCTGGCCGGTCGGCCTGGGCTGGACCGTCCGCGACTCCAGGAACGCCTCGAAGTCGGCGCGCTGCATCACGGCGGCACCGAGCACGAACCGGCCGAGCAGGAACTCCTCCGGCACGCCGGTGGCCATCGCCTGGTCGACCCGACCACGCCGGAAGTAGATGTCGACCCGGGCGCCGGAGCGCTCCACGGTGAGCACCCCGGACTGCTCCTGGACGTCCAGCAATTGCAGGACCTCGGCCAGCGGCACGACGCGGAGATCGCCGCGCAGGGCGGGGGCGCTCTCGCCCAGCAGGCCGAGGTCGGTCGCGCCCAGCAGCCGGATGAGCGTTGCGTCATCGAGCGCCACCGTCGCGATCCGGCTGATCAGGGCCACCTCGGCCGCGGCCTTGTCCTCGGCAACGCCCGGATCGGACAGGGCGACCTGGGCGGCGAGGACCTCGGTGATCGCGGTCCGGAGCTGTGCAAGGGCTGTACTGCGCGCCTGGGCCCGGTCTGCCTCGTCGGTGGCCGCCAGGTCTTCCCCGGTGAGCAGGGAGGGTGGGTCCTCCTCCACGGTTCCGGCCGGCCCGTACTTCCCCAGGGTGTGCTGGACGACCGCGGTGATCGCCTCCGGGGAGAACGGCTTGGTGATGTAGTCGACGATCCCCATCACCTTGACGAACCGCTCGCCGACCTGATCCCCCTTCGCGCTCATCAAGATCACTGGAATATCGCGGAGCTTGGCGTCCGCGTTGAGCTCGCGGCAGAACTGGTACCCGTTCATCCTGGGCATCACGAAGTCGAGCAGGATCAGATCCGGGCGCGCGGCCCGGACCGCGGCCAGCCCAGCCTCGCCATCGGGCGCGGTCGAGATCTCGTACCCGGCCTTGGTCAGCACGAGCTGCACCACCTTGGTGATGGTGGGACTGTCGTCGATCACGAGGACCCGCTCGCCGGCCATGTCGGTATATCCCTCACTCCGCGGGACATCGCGCCGGAGGGATCCTCATCCTATGTCGTCCGATCCGTGCCAGCAATCGACACGCTTCCTGAATTGGTTGTGGTTTGCCCACCGTGGTACGGTTAGCCCGCGTGGCGCTCCTCGAGGGAGACCTGGAGCATTACCCCAGGAAATTCGGCAAGTATCACTTGCTGGGACCCCTGGCGCAGGGTGGGATGGGCGCTCTGTACTTGGCTGTCACTGGTGACCGCGGTTACGAGCGCCTGATGGTCATCAAGACCGTGTTGCCGCACCTGGCGGACGCGGAGTATGTCGCGCGCTTCCAGGACGAAGCCAAGGTCGTGGTCAAGCTGTCGCACGGCAACCTGATCCCGGTGTTCGACGCCGGGCAGGTCGGGGGGGAGCTGTTCCTCGCGATGGACTTCGTGGAGGGCCGCGACCTGCGGGCGGTATGGAACCGCTGTGCCAAGAAGCAGGTCGCGTTCCCGATCGACGTCGCGGTCTACATCGTGAAGGAGCTCTCCCGCGGGCTGGCCTACGCCCACTCGTTTCCGGACCTCCACCTCGTCCATCGCGACATCTCGCCGCCGAACGTCCTGGTGTCGTACACCGGCGAGGTCAAGCTGACCGACTTCGGGCTCGCGTCGTCGACGCTGAAGCTCGAGAAGACCGCGCCCGGCATCATCTACGGCAAGGTCGCGTACATGTCGCCCGAGCAGGCGCGGGGCGAGAAGCTCGACGGGCGCAGCGATATGTACGCCGCGGCGATCGTGCTGTGGGAGCTGCTGACCGGGCGCCAGCTGTTCCCGCCGGGCAAGGACCAGCCGCAGGACCTGCTGACGCGGGCCAAGAACCCCGAGCCGCCGCGGCCGAGCAAGCGCGCGCCGCGCGTGCCGGTCGAGCTCGACGAGATCTGCCAGAGGGCGCTCGCGCCGTCGCGCGACGACCGCTACGCCGACTGCGATGCGATGCGCATGGCGCTGCAGACCTGGCTGGCGCAGAACGCGCCGACCACCGACGGCACGCGGATGTCGTCGTTCCTGCAGGAGCTGTTCACCGAGGACATCCACCGCGAGCGCGACGAGCGCAACGAGCTGCTCAACCGGGTCCGGACCCGCGCGCTGACCCTGCCGCCGACCGACGAGCTGCGCCAGCTCTTCGAGGCCAGCAGGCCCGCGGCGGCGACGCTGCCCGGCGACCCCGTGGCGGACCACGATGCGCCGGTGCGCAGGCCCGGCTCGGTCGGGCGGCGCGCCACCGATCGACAGACCGAGACCATCGATCGCCGGCAGTCGCCCGACCGGCGCAACATGGCGACCCAGCTGGCGAACGACCGCAGCGCCGGCGCGGCCGCGCTGGCCGCGAAGCTCGAGGCCCACGACGCCGAGCCCGACCTGATCGGCACCGAGGTCAACGACCGCTACCGCGTGCTCGAGCTGATCGGCGAGGGTGGGATGGGCAAGGTCTACCTCGCGGAGCACGTCGGGATCGGCAAGCGGGTCGCGCTCAAGGTGCTGCACCCCAGCTACTCGCGGATGCTCGATCTGGTCGAGCGGTTCCGCCGCGAGGCGCGCGCGGCCTCGAAGATCGGCCACCCCAACATCGTCGACGTCACCGACTCCGGCACCACCGCCGACGGCAGCGCGTACTTCGTCATGGAGTACCTCGAGGGCGTCGAGCTCGGCAGCGTGATCGAGCGCGAGGGCGCGCTCGACGTCGCGCGGGCGCTCAAGATCACCGGCCAGATCTGCCGCGCGCTGGCCGCGGCGCACCGCGAAGGCATCATCCACCGCGATCTCAAGCCGGAGAACATCTTCCTGATCACGCGCGACGGCGCCACCGACGTGGTCAAGGTGCTCGACTTCGGCATCGCCAAGACCACCGAGGCCGAGGCCGCGCGCGAGCGCCGGCTGACCAGCCCCGGGATGGCGATGGGCACGCCCGAGTACATGTCGCCCGAGCAGGCCGCCGGCCGGTCCGCCGACGCGCGCTGCGACGTCTACGCGCTCGGCGCGATCATGTACGAGATGGTCACCGGGATCCCGCCGTACAGCGGTGACAACTTCATGGAGATCCTGACCAAGAAGGCGACGATCGACCCGCCGCCGCCGCTCCTGGTCCGCGGCGAGCTGCCCGCGCAGGTGTCCGACCTCGTGATGGCCGCGATGGCGCGCAACCCGAGCGACCGGCCCCAGAGCATGGAGACCCTGGAGTACGAGCTCAACAAGTGCCTCGCCGGCCGCGGCGTCGCCGTGGCGCAGATCCTCGGGATGACCACCGACGCGCACGTGGTCGCCACGCTCAACCCGGGGCTGGCGATGCGCACGTTCGACGACGCGGTCGTGGTCGCGCGCGCCCAGACCAGCTCGCCGCCGATCGGCATGTCGCGGCCGGGCACGCACTCCGGTCTGTCCGAGCTCCCGGCGATGTGGTCGGGGCCGGTGATGTCGACCGCACAGAACGCGCTGATGGCGCGCCAGGCCGCCGAGGCGGCGGGCGCCAGCTACCCCGGGCCGGCCTCGAGCGGGAGCTTCCCGGCGCAGGGCATCCCGCTGCGCGCGCAGAGCTCGCCATCGCTGATCCAGCCCGCGGTCACGCTCGCCCCGGGGTTGTCGGACCCGGGGCTGCCGGCGGCGCCGCCGGTGGTCGTGGTCCGCCGCAGCGCGCTCGGGGTGCTCGGCTGGATCGTGCTGGCCGCGGTGCTGTTCGGCGGGGTCGGCTCGCTGCTGTACATCGCGCTCGGCGAGCGCAACGCGGTCCGGGCGTCGGACGTCGCCGCCGGCGCGGGCGGATCGAGCAAGCTCGCCGCGACCCGGGGCGACGCGGATGCCGCCGCGGCCGTCCCCGAGCTCGCCAGCCCGGCGCCGGGCAGCGCAGCGAGCGACACGGAAGCGGCCCGGGCGCCGGCCCGACCCGACCGCGACCCGGCGCCGCCCGAGCCCACGGGATCCGCCGGCGCGACCGCCGGCACCGGCAGCTCGGCCGAGCACTCCGAGGCGTCGCGCAAGCCCGGCGACGACAAGCACCGCAAGCCGCTGCCGCGTCCGGTGGCGGTCCGGCGTCCGGTCGCCGTGGCCGACGACAAGGACCCCAGGACCGCAGCGGCGCTGATCCGGCAGGCCAAGGCGGCCGAGGGCGCCAGCAAGTGGGACGAGGCGCGCGCGGCGTACCAGCGGCTCGAGAAGTTCCGGCCGTATCGCAGCGAGGCGATGTATGGCCAGGCGTGGACCGCGTTCCAGACCAACGATGCCAAGATGGCCGAGCAGCTCGCCGGTCAGCTCGCGACCGAGGGCGGGCCGTTCAAGACCAAGGCGATGTTCCTCTACGCGGACGCGCTGTACGTGCAATCGCAGTACTTGCGCGCCAAGGTGATCTACCAGAAGCTGCGCACCGAGCTGCACGGCGATCAGCGCGCGATCGCGCAGAAGAAGATCGTCGCGTGCAACAAGGAGCTCGGTCTGCCCGAGAACACCGGCATCGACTAGCCCGGCGCCGTCACACCATCGAGCCGGCGAGCCAGTCGGCGAGCATGTCGACCGACGACAGCATCTTGTTGGCGCGGCGCAGCCGATCCGACAGCGTCCGGACGATCCGGACCAGCAGCAGCGAGGCGACGTGCGCGTCGTCGGAGATCATCGCGCGCAGCGCGTCGTGCGGCAGGCGGAACACGAACGTCGCCGACATCGCGCTGACGCTCGCCGAGCGCGGCGCGGGCTCGACCAGCGACATCTCGCCGAACAGGTCGCCGCCCTCGAGGGTCGCGAACGTCTGGCTGCCGCGGTGCACGGCGGTCTGCCCCGACAGGATCAGGAACAGCGCGTCGCCCAGGCTGCCCTCGGCGACGATCGGCTCGCCGGGGTTGTAGCTCTCGATCTCGCCGGCCCGCGCGATCCGGTCGATCTGGGCGGGCTCCAGGCCGACCAGCAGCGGGTGGCGCTCCAGCAACGTCGGGGTCGGCACGCCGCCAGTATCGCGCGATCTCCGGACCGGCGCTCATTTCGGTGCTCGGCGCGTCTGCTACGGTTGGCGCGATGCGGATCGCTGTCATCGCGGCGCCGTCGCTTGCGCGCGTTGCTGCCCTCGTTGCTGCCCTCGTCGCTGCCCTCGCCGGCGCGGTCCCCGGGCCGGCGCGCGCGCAGGGGGTCGATCGGCGCTACGTCGAGGAGCCGACCGGCGGCATGGCGCTGCCCACCACGCCGCTGGCCGGCGAGCACGACGCGCGCGCCGTGGTCGCCAACCCGGGAGGGCTCGCGCTGGTCCGCGGCCGCGAGATCGCGATCGCTCTCGACGTCGAGGACCCCGGCGTCGCGACCAGCGCCGAGCAGGGCTTCGGCGCGTTCTGGGGCGAGGCGATCGGCGGCCGGATCCTGCCGCGGTTTGGCGTCGGGGCCGGCGTCGAGTGGCTGCGGCCGGCGCGCGACCGGCTGTCGCCGGATCCCGACCAGCCGTTTCGGCTCACGCTCGGCCTGGCTGCACCGCTCGGCGCCAGCGCGGGCCTCGGCGTCGCGTGGCACCACTTCCACGCCACCGGGGTGCTGTCCGGCGTCGACGCGTTCGACCTCGGCCTGTCGCTGCGCCTGGGCAGCCACCTCGCCGCCGGCGCGGTGCTGCGCGATCTCGCGACCCAGGACATCGGCGGGCTGCCGGTGCAGCGGCGCTACGAGGCCGAGCTGGTGGTCCGGCCGCTGGCGACCGCGGCGCTCGAGGTCGGGCTCGGCGGCCGGATCGGCGAGACCCGCGGCGATGCCGGGGGCTGGATCCGGGCCGCGCTGCGGGTCGCGCGCGGCGTCACCCTCCACGGCGAGGTCGAGACCCGGGCGCTGCGGGTGATCGACGACGCCGTGCTCGGGCCGACCGAGCGCGACGGCCGCGACCTGCGCGCCACGCTCGGCGTGGAGCTGTCGCTGGGCGGAGTCGGTGCGACGACGCTCGCCACCGCGCTGCGCGACGACGCCGGCCGGACCCACGCGCTCGGCGGCACCGCGATCCTGCGGGTGTCGACCGCCGGTCCACCGTCGCTGATCGGCACGCCCGACCACATCGAGCGGGTCGAGCTGTCGGGCGCGATCGGCGCGCGCCAGCTCGCGGCGCTGGTCGTGCGGCTGCGCGCGATCGCCCGCGATCCCAGCGCGCGCGCCGTGGTGGTGACGTTCGACGGCGCGACCGCGGGCTGGGCGGCGCTGGAGGAGCTGCGCGACGAGCTGGTCCGGATCCGCGCGGCCGGCAAGAAGCTGTTCGCGTACATGGTGTCGGGGACCGGGCGCGATTACTTCGTCGCGACCGCGGCCGACAAGATCTACGTCGACCCGGCCGGCGGCCTGCGGCTGGTCGGGATGGCGGGCACCACGATGTACTTCCGCGGCGCGTTCGACACGCTCGGCGTGCTGCCGCAGTTCGAGAAGATCGCCGAGTACAAGAGCGCGCCCGAGCAGTTCACCGAGTCCAGGCCGACCGCGGCGGCGGCCCGGATGCGCGGCGAGCTGTTCGACTCGCTGTGGGACCGCTGGGTCGACGCGGTCGCCGGCGCGCGCCACCTGTCGCGCGACCAGCTGCTCGCGCTGGTCGACCGCGGGCTGTACACCGCGGGCGATCTCGCCGGCGACACCCGGCTGGTCGACGCGGTCGCCGCGCCCGACAAGATCAGCGAGCTCGTGATCCGCGAGGTCGGCGAGCTGTTGCCGGTGACCGTCCCCGCGGCCGACCGGCCGGACCGCTGGCAGCTGCCCGGCATCGCGGTGATCTACATCGACGGCGATATCACCGACGGCAAGTCGCAGACCGTGCCGCTGATCGGCGAGAACCTCGCCGGCGCCGACAGCCTGATCGCCGCGCTGAGCGAGGCGCGCAGCGACCCGCGGATCGCCGCGATCATCCTGCGCATCGACTCGCCCGGCGGCAGCGCGGTCGCCTCCGAGCTGATCGCGCGCGAGGTGTTCGCGACCCGCGGGGTCAAGCCGATCCTGTGCTCGCTGAGCAACCTCGCGGCGTCGGGCGGCTACTTCGTCGCCGCGGGCTGCGACGCGATCTTCGCCGAGCCGATGACGATCACCGGATCGATCGGCATCTTCTACGGCAAGTTCGACATCACCGGCCTCGCCGGCAAGCTCGGGATCACGACCGACACCTACAAGCGCGGCAAGCACGCCGATCTGGACAGCATGTTCCGGCCGTACACCGACGAGGAGCGCGCGGTGCTCCAGGGCAACCTGCGCTACATGTACGGCCGGTTCGTCGACGCGGTCGCCGAGGGCCGCGGCATCCAGCCCGACGCGGTCGACGCGGTCGGCCGCGGCCACGTGTGGAGCGGCAGCCAGGCGATGCCGATCAAGCTGATCGACCGGTTCGGCGGCCTGGGCGACGCGATCGACGAGGCCAAGCGGCGGATCGGCCTGACCGCGACCGACAAGGTCCAGCTCCGCGAGCTGCCGGATCAGCCGGCGAGCCTGCTCGGCGCGCTCGGCACGTTGATCGGCGTGTCCGGCGAGCGGACACCCGGCCCGTCCGAGCTGCCCGCGCTCCGCGAGCTTTTGCAGGGCGTGCCCGCGTCGCTGCTGGTCGAACCGGGCAAGCCGCAGGCCCGGCTGCCGTTCACGATCAGCTGGCAGTGATCGGCTCGAGGACCACCGTGTCGCGGGCTGCCGCGCCTACTTCGCCGGTTCGAGCTTCGCCGCGCAGAACTTGACGATCGCCGCGAGGTGCTGGATCGCCGGGAGGCCGACGTGACCGACGTCGAGCGCCGCGATCAGCGCGATCCGACCGCGGCCGGCGGGCAGCGTGAACGCCGCATGCTGCGCCGCATCGACGTCGCTGATGACGATGCCGCGCGTGACGAGGTCGCGCACGACCCGGGTCGACACTGCCCCGCGGTCGAACCCCTGCTTCTCCGCCTCGGTCAACCAGCTGACAAACAGCGTTCCCCGGGCCGCCGGCCCAGCTGGATCGACGGCTGGAGCGACCGCGACATGACCGGTCACGGTGGCGGTCGACGGTGCCGGCGGTGGCACCGAGGTGGTGTGACACGCGAAGAACACCAGTACGACGCCGCCGCGGCGATTCATGACCGAGGAGTATCACGATTGCACGACCCGGCGCTCGGCGCGCGCGTCCGGTGATCCTGGCCGTGGATCGTCGATCAAGAACGGCGCGCGAGCCACGCGCCCGGGTAGCTGTACGCCGCGGCGCAGGCCAGGAGCTCGGGCGCCATCGCGAGTGGCCCGGCGAAGATCGCATGGGCGCAGGTCATCGCGATGACCGCCGTGATCAGGTTCCGGCCGTTGAGCCGGAGCAGGCCGTACAGCACGAGGACGCTATCCGGGTACTGGCGCGCCCACGCGATCACCAGCACATCGCAGACCGCCCAGCCGCCGAGGTATCCCGCGCGCCAGACCTCGCTGCTGATCAGCCCGAGCAGCGCCGTTGCGACCGCGGCGCCGCCGAGGATCTCGATCAGGAACCGCTGCAGCCGGCGCTCGCCCCAGCGCGGCGCGAGCTCGCCGCCGAACTTGTAGAGGCTCGCGCAGGTCATGATCAGGGCCACCGCACCGGGCTCGACGAACACCCAGGTCACGAGGCGCCACACCTCGCCGCGCCAGATCCGCGCCGGCGCGAGCGCGGCCCACCCCATGAGCCCGTGGCTCACCGCGGCGGCGATCGACGCCAGGAGCGTGATCCAGATCCAGCTCGAGATCAGCTTGCTCGACCCGAGGCGGGGAACCATGGCGGAGAGCATAGCGCGAGGCGGTCACGGGCACGCATCGGGGAACGATGCGCTGAACGCGCCGGTGACGTTGCCGAACCACTGCGCCGGCTTGGCCTTTTCGGGGGCGAAGTAGTCGAGCTGTGCGACCGCGTTGCCGCTCGGCGCCTCGCGCTCGATCATCTTCAGCCAAACCGCGCGCGTGGTGCAGCGCGGCACCGGCTGCGGGCGCGCGTCCTCGCACGACGTGCCGTTCATCGGCGCGATGACCGGGCCGGTGGGCACGGTGGCCATCACCTGGAACCTGCAGTGCCAGTCGGGCTGAGCGCCGACCGGCACGCTCGGATCGCGGCGGGCGCGCGACGGCGACACGAACTGCACGGCGAGGAAGCCGCTGCTCGACAGCGTCAGGTCGGCGTGGCCGTCGGGGTACACGGCGGTCGCGTCGATCCGGACCAGCTGTGCGTCGGGGATGGTCTGCCGGGCGGTCTGGATCGCCCACGCAAGGAACGCGTCGACGTCGACGCTCTTCGGATCCCAGCCCGGCATCGGCAGCGCGTGGAACGCGAACCACTGCCCGGGGGCGACCGGCGTCGGCGCGGACGGGGTGAGAACGCCGCGCAGGCTCGGTGTCCGCGTCGACGTCGCGGGCGCGGTGGGCGGCATCGCCATCCCGGCCGGGCCCGGTGCGCTCGGCTCGATCGCCGCACCGCTGCCGCGACCGGACACGACCGCCGCCGTGATGCCACCGCCGGCGACCAGCACCGCGAGCGCGATCCATGGCGCGGGCGACCTCCGCGCCGGCACCGCGCCGGCCTGGCCCGAGACCGTCGTCGGGTGGACACCGGGGACGCTCGCGGCGTGGCCGACCGCACCGCCGGGCACCGGCGCCGACGGCGGCGTGGCGTTCCACGGCCCCGGTCCGCTGCCCCAGGCCGCCCCGCTCGGGGTCACGGCGGGGCGCGCGGCCGCGCCGAGCGGCAGCGGCGCCCACTGCGGGGGCGGCAGCGGTGCGGTCGCCTGCTGCAGCGCCAGGCTCATCGCCTGCGCCGACTGCCAGCGCTGCTCCGCGGGCTTGGCGAGCGCGGCGAGGATGACGTGATCGAGCGCCGGCGGCAGGTCGGGACGGAGCGACGACGGCCGCGGCGGCGGCGCGTCGACCTGCTTGCGCAGCACGTCGAACAGCGAGTCGCCCAGGAACGGCTTCACGCCGGTCGCGCACTCGAACAGGATCACGCCCATCGCGTAGAGATCGGTGCGGGGGTCGATCGCGCGGCCGGCGGCCTGCTCGGGCGCCATGTAGTGCGGCGTGCCCAGCAGCGCGCCGGTCCGGGTGGCGCTGCCGCCGAGCTCGGGCTGCAGCTTGGCGATCCCGAAGTCGAGGATCTTGGGCCGGCCCGACGGCGTGACGAAGAGGTTGTCGGGCTTGAGGTCGCGGTGGACGATGCCCTTGGCGTGCGCCGCGCCCAGCGCGTCGAGCACCTCGACCGCGAGCCGCGCGATGCTACCGAGCGGTAGCGGCCCGCCGTGCGGCACGCTCTCGATCGCCGCCGCGAGCGGCGCGCCGTCGAGGTACTCCATGATGATGTACGGCCGGCCGTCGGGCAGGCTCGCCAGGTCGAGCACGTTGACGATCGCCTCGTGGCGGATCAGGTTGACCGCGCGGGCCTCGGAGAAGAACCGCTCGACCAGGTCGCGGCGATCCGCGCACTCGCGCGACAGCACCTTGATCGCCACCCGGCTGCCGATCTGCGGCTGCACCCCCTTGTAGACCCGGCCCATGCCGCCGACCCCGAGCAGCCGCGCGACCCGGTAGGCACCGATCGCGGTGCCGAGCAGGCCGTCGTCCCCGGCGGGCGCGAGCGGCCAGCGATCGGCGGCGCACTGCCCGGGGACCGGCTGCGACGCACCACACTCGGGGCACACGAACATCGCCCCCTAGCCTCCCCTAGCCTAGCCTAGAGCACAACCCGGTTGCTGCAACCGGCGGTCGCGCAGGGGAATGCGCGGTCCCACGGGCGGTCCATGCCGGGCCGGGGGTGTAGCTCAGCGCACGCCGATCACGCTGCCATCGGCGCGGAGGGTCGCAACGGCATGCGGCGCACCCGGCGGGAACGCGAGCTCGTACACGGGCTCCTCGCCGCGCCGCGTCCGCTTGACCGCGCCGCCCGGGATCGTCCGCGGATACGCGACGGCGAACGCGCGCATCACGGCGGCGGGGATCTCGGGCAGCGCCAGGGACTCGGCCACGCCGACGATGTCGCCGCCGGTGAGCTCCAGTTCGATGGTGTGCTCGCCGCGCTGGGCCGTCACGCGATCCGCCGTGCACGCGGTGATCGTCGCGTCCCGCCACTCGGTCTCGATCCGGGCCGCGATCGCCGGTGGGCAGCCGGTGGCGGCGCGCAGGGGAGCAGGCGCGGCGGCGCTGCCCTGCGCCGCCGGTACATCGGGGATGATCCGCTCGTGGACGTCGGAGGGCCGGGAGTACGAGCAGTAGCCCAACGCGAGGTTGACGAGTCCGATCAGGATCATCCCCCCGGTGATGGGGATCCAGTACCTGCGGTGCTTGCGCGAGAACGGCCGCGCGCGGTCCTTGGACACACCTTCGTCTAGCATACCCGCCGGCCCGACCCGGCCGCGGGATCGCGCGCCGGTGTCGCAGGCAGACGCCCGACAGCGTCGGGGCGATCCGCGCCTCAGTCGTCGGCGAGCAGCTCGGACGCCTGCGTGCAGCTCGTCGCGTTCACGATCCAGTGGTCGAGCCGCTTCGCGTCGCGCTCGGCGAGGATCCGCGCGCGCGTGGTGCTGTCGACCGCGACCCCGCGCGCGGTGAGCAGCACGATCACCGCCTCGGCCCTGCCCTCCGCGCGGCCCTTGGCCCTGCCTTCCGCGCGGCCCTTGGCCCTGCCTTCCGCGCGGCCCTTGGCCCTGCCTTCCGCGCGGCCCTCGGTCCTGCCTTCCGCGCGGCCCTCGGTCCTGCCTTCCGCGCGGCCCTTGGCCCTGCCTTCCGCGCGGCCCTTGGTCCTGCCTTCCGCGCGGCCCTTGGTCCTGCCTTCCGCGCGGCCCTCGGCCCTGCCTTCCGCGCGGTCCTGGACGAGCACAGGGTTGCGCTTGGCGAGCAAAGCGCGCGCGACTGCGTCGTCGGCCTTCGCGTTGTGGATCACGGCCGCGATGGGCAGCGGCACCGCGAGCGCCCGATCGGCGACGTGGCCGGCCGGGTCGAGCTCGCGCCAGGCGCCGGTCTCGGTGGACCACTCCAGCGCGCGCGATCGTTTGATATCGATCGCGAACACGCGCCGCACGCCGCGACCGGCCAGCTTGGCGGCCTTCTTGCCGGCGCGGCGGAGCGACTGCTTGCTGACGATCTCGAACGCGAGATGCTCGAGCTGGCGGCCGCCGGTCGCGGGGTTCGGCGCGGCGGGGTACACGCTGACATCGGGCGCGATGTCGTCGATCCGCGAAGTCCGGGTCAGCAGGTCCGCCGCGGACTGGAACTCGGGTCCGGTGTGGGCCTCGATCAGGGCGCAGAGCTGGCGATGCCGCTCCCCATGCGGTGGATCGGCCGGGGACACGTAGACTACCTCCCCGTCCCAGATCTCGTACGGCGTCCCGGGCTCGACGAGGCGGTCGTTGATGTCCGGGAGCTCGGCGTCGGCGAGGGGATCGCTGGACGACATGCCCCAGCATAGCGCTGCCGGAGTCGAGGATGAATCGGAGTGGGATCGATGCATGGCGCCACCATGCGGCGGCCGGCAGCAAGCGTCGCGCCACACGCAACCTCGCGAGATCACACGCCGCTCTGTCCGGGGAATGGGGAATGGCCGGATTCCGGCCGATCGTCCGAGCTTCGGACAAAACCCGGACTGGAGGCTGGAGGCTGGATGATGAGCGGGCGCAACGCGCGTATGGTCGCGCCATGCGAATCCAGGCGGTGGCGATCGTCTTCCTGATCGGATGTCACGGCGGATCCGACCGCGGCGTCGACGCGGGGGGTGGCACCGACCACCTCGAGGAGATCTTCGACGAGGTCGACGGCGCCCGCATCACCCAGACCCTGCGCGAGCTGTCGGGGGTGGTGCCCGCCACGGTCAACGGCGCGTCGATCATGCTCGGCGAGCGGTTCGACGACGCCGGCCGTCAGAGGTTCCGCGACTACTGGACCCAGACGATGCGGAACCTCGGCCTCGAGATCAATCCGCTCCACTATCAGGCGGCCGGCCACCCGCGCGCCGGCGACAACGTCGAGGCCATCCTGCGCGGACCGTCGGCCGATTCGCTGATCGTCATCGTCCACTACGACAGCATCGGCCCGCGCGGCAGCGAGACCTCGAACCCCGGCGCCGACGACGACATGTCCGGGATGTCGATCATGCTGGAGACCGCGCGGCTGTTCGTCCAGCACCGGGCCCAGCTCGCGCTCACCGTGCGGTTCGTCGCCAGCGACGAGGAGGAGCTCGGCGGCCTCGCCGGCGCGCGCAGCTACGCCGCGTACATCAAGGCGCTGTCGCAGAGCCAGGGGTTCGCCCTGGTCGCCGCGGTCGACGACGAGCAGAGCGGCTGGAACTGCAGCACCGACCACCTGTGCTCCGATACGCTGTTCCCTGCGTTCGACGTGTTCAGCTGTAGCTACGGCACCTTGCCCAGCTACGACTTCGCGGCGCTCGGCGATCGGTTCGCCGGCATCGTCGCGAGCTACTCGACGCTCCACGTCAAGCGCGACTGCATCGGTGCCAACAGCGACCACTTCGCGATGTGGGAGATCGGCGTGCCGGCGCTGGTCTACTCCGAGCACGACCCGTTCAACAATCTGCACTTCGATCTGAACGGCGGAGACTTGTTCGACCGGATCGACACCGCCTACCTGACATCGATCGCGCGGCCCGCGATCGCGTTCCAGGCCGCGCTCGCCGGCGTCCAGAAGTGATTCGCCGCGGGACCGGAACGTACCGGTACGGGAACAGCCGCGAGCTCCGCAGCGAGCACTTGCACCGCGCGCCGGTTCGCACGCTGTCGCTCGATCCGGGCGGCACGTGGGCATTGTCCGGAGACGCTGCGATGGAACAGCGCCTCTGGGCGGTCCGGTAGTCCCCGGGCTAGCGCCTCGACGTGGCACCGCGGGCCGCGCGGCTGGCCTTCCATTCCTCGGTCACGTCGGGGACGGCCTCGCGGATGATGCGGCGGATCTCCGCCATCGTGTGGCCCCGCCAGTCGGGGTGATCGGCGATCTCCTGGTCGATGAGCTCGGAAGTGGTCATGGCGTCCCCACCGCGGGTGCCGCGCGCCTGACTCGTTGCTCCGGCGCGAGCTGGGCGACGCGGTCCCCAGGTGCGGTGGCCTGCAGGCGGCGCCACAGCACGTACGAGAGCCCCCAGAGCACGCCGGTGGCCGCCGCCCAGCCCCACGCCTCCGGGCCGTCGCCCACCGCGAGGTGCGCGATGAGCGCGGAGCCGAGGTTGATGGCGAAGCCGGCGTAGGCCCACTCCTTGAGCCGCGCCGGCACCGGTGCAAGCAGCAGCACCACGCCGAGCAGCTTGGCCCACGACAGCTCCACCCGGAAGTAGGCGGGAAAGCCGAGGCGGGTGAACGACTCCGCCACCTCCGGCAGGCGCAGCTGCGCGTAGGCGGTGAAGCTGATCTGCAGGCAGAACAGCGCGGTGGCGATCCAGAAGCCGATGACGATTCGTCTGGAGCGGGGCATGGTCAGCTCCGTGGGCGAGTGGTCCAGCTGGGCGGCTCGACGCCGAACTGCGTTGCGTACTCGGTGTTCAAGCGCTGCCAGCCGTCGAACTTCATGGCCTCGGGGCCGACGATGCGTCCGATCGGTTCACCGGCGAGCAGCCGATCCAGCACATCGAAGCAGATGTGCCAGCCCGCAGCGCCCATCGAGATGAATCCACGGTCGATGTTGTGCCACAGCGTGAGCCGGGTGCCGTCGCTTCCCAGCGGCTCCAGCTCCCAGCGGATGTCCTGTCCCCCCCAGTTGAACTCGAGCACCCTGGGCGCGTCGGCCCGCTTCACCAGGGCCTCGGTCACGTGCGCCGTCGGCGCTCCCACGGTCGTGAGCTTTGCGGCGCCGACGCGACCGAGGTCGCGGTCGGCATCGAACGGAGCCCACTCGCGGAGATGCTCCGGCTCGGTGAGCGCCTTCCAGACCTTGGAAGGACGGTGGGGGAGGTCGCGGACGAGAACGAGCGTCCAGCGGTCGCCATCCTTCCGGACATCGGCTCCGGTCGCGGGGCCGGGTGCGTACCGGTCACGGTTGCTCATCGCTTCTTTCCTTTCCTGGAGGGCTGCTCCATTCGATCGAGATGGCGTTCGAGCGCATCGACGTGGGCCGTCCAGAACCGCCGGAACGGCGCCAGCCAGGCGTCGACCTCCATCAGCGGCTCGGGCCGGAGCCGGTAGACGCGGCGCTGGGCCTCGACGCGCGCCTCCACGAAGCCGGCCTCGCGCAGCACGCGGAGGTGCTTGGACACCGAGGTCTGAGGCATCCGCAGCTGGCGCTCGATCTCGCCGACCGAGCGCTCCGACGACGCCAGCAGGCTGAGGATGGTCCGGCGGTTCGGCTCCGCGATGATCGCGAACGATTCCATGCGGAGTATATACCGCGAAGTTCATATTCCCGTCAAGTCACATCCGGAGCCCGGCCCGTCTCCGTCGGCGCAGGCCGGCCGACTATTTCGACAGTGGGGCGTGCGATCCGCCATGACGAAGATCCTCCGCAAGATCGAGACGATGTTCACCGAGCCCGATCCGGTTCAGCGCCTCGATCGCGCCGAGATTCAGTCGCGCGCCGACGCTGTTGCGCGCGACCTGCTTCGCACCACGAGAGAAGACGCGTTCGGTCGTCTTCAGCGTGGCGAGTTGAGCGGGACGCTCGTCGAGCCCGAGTTGCGGATGCTGCGCGACATGCTTGACAGCACGCGGTAGCGCTCGCTGCAGGTGCCGATCTTCGCTCACAAGCCTTGGGCTGCCTTCAAGAAGTTTGGGCCCATGTTCAACGGCTCGTAGGCCAGCTACTACCAACGCAGCAGCCCGTGAATTTGATTGGCGCCGCCGGCGACGACTACACCGCGTATCTCGGATTCGCGCCAAGCCCAGGATCGACTCGCCCGACGGTCGCCCTCGACACGACGCACGGTCGGGTGCAGTTCTAAGCCGCAAAGCGAGCCCATCAAGGCACAGATCTGCGTTGTCCTCGTGGGCTACGCAACGAGCAGCGCAGCGAGGTCTCCCCGGGCCGAGAGCGGCACCACCTCGCATACGCCACGAAGGCGATCGATATCCTCGCTCCGGTACACGTCTACGCGGTCGTCGAGCACCGTGACTCGCTGCTCGTCACGCTGAGGAGTGTCGAGGTCGTAGTGCTTTCGGAAGACCTCGGTGGCCATCACATGCGCGCTCGCTGTCGATTGCGCCGCGAGCGTGAGGACAGCGGATTTTCGACGGCGACCCTCCACGAGGAAGTCGACGAACACGACGTTTCCGTAACGACCCTGAAGCGGCACGTTCGTCTGGTACGCAAGGTCAGCATCCGAGATCAGTTCCTCGACCTCGTCTGTCACGGTGACCACGAGGCTGCTACGTCGCGTGAAGGAGAGGTCTGCGACCCGAACGCACGCCTGGCCGAGGCGAATTATCGCGTCCTCCAGATCTTGGTGATTCGGCGCGAACTCCGTCTCCAGCGCTCCACCGCTCTGTCTGACGCCGAGGACATAGATCGCGTCTTCGAGGAACCGCTGGCGCTTCTTCGACTGCCACGGTCTGACCTGAACGTCGGCTAGCCAGGCGGTCGTTTGTCCGAGGTCACTCAGGACGGGTGAGCCAGGCAGGAGCTGCTGCTGCGTGTCATTGACCACGAACAGATCCACCGATGAACGGTCGGGGTACAGGAACTTCGTCTCAAAGCGCAGGTGCCCCCTCGGCACCCAGTCCTTGCTGCGGACCATGCACAGCTTGTCGGCGAGCAGTTCGATGTCTTGGATGTTCGGCATCTAGGTGGTGGGGGTAAAGAAGATTCCTAGGTAGGCGATGTCCGCCATCTCGCAGAAAATCGCAAACAGCTCGGTCACCGTCTTGCCGGTGAGATCGGCACGGTCGTCCACGTTGTCGGGCAGGTTGCGCTCGGGGCAACGGTCGGTCTGCAGAGAATGCTTGTGGCTGCGTCCTGCGGGACGGTGCGCAGGTCCGTCAACATCCAGCCTGCAGATCGGGCCGATGCCAGCAGCCGTGACGTTGAACGTCTTGGAGCCGACCTCGGGGTTGTAGCTGATGTTCAACTTGAGGGCGACGCCGCTGTCGTTCTCGATCACGATGTTCTCGGCGACGAGCGCGGGGTGCGTCTGGCGGCGTGCCACAAGCCGGATCTCGCCTCGGATGACCTTCCCTGGGATGTTCCTCACCGCCTCGAACGCTGCGCGATCCATGACAAGGATCGTACCAAGGCTCCACGACGGGGTCACGCTCGTGACCATCCGAGAGGGATCCCGGCGTCGCGCTCGACGGAGATCGTCGTCTCCGCCGGGCCCAGCGGCGCGGATGCCGTTGGACGCCCCGGGCGCAAGCTGTGGCTCGGTCGCCTGGGACGGATGCCGGGAGCCCGCGGTCCGGCAGGGCGGGATCGGCGACCGGCTCGGGCCTCGCCGGCCGCCCCGGTGCAGATCCCGCCAGTGCCGATCCCGCCCCAATCCGCTCCACTGAACCCGCTGCCTCTAAAAAGGAGCGCCTGCACCGCGAGCAGATCCCGCCCCCGATCCCCGTGCACATTTATTCGGCCGGGAAAGCCAAAACGTGCAAAGCCGACGAGATGACGAGATGAGCGACCGTGGTGATCACACCGCGTGTGCTCGCCCGGGCGTCAGGTCGCGAGCTGGGCCTCGGGGCCGAGCGCGCGGGCGATCGCGGGCAGCTTGACGAACGCTTCCTTGTCGAGCGCCTTGTCGAGGGCGTCCTTGGCCGCGATCGTGCCGGCGGCGACCAGGCGCTCGAGGGCGCTGTCCATGCTCTGCATGCCCTCGCCGGCGCTCGACTGGATGAAGCTGGCGATCTGGGAGGTCTTGGCCTCGCGGATCAGCGAGGCCAGGGCGTAGTTGCCGAGCAGGATCTCGTGGGCGGCGACCCGGCCCTTGACGTCGGCGCGGCGCAGCAGCTGCTGGGCGACGACGCCGGCGAGCGAGTCGGCGAGCAGGCCGCGGATCTGGGATTGCTGGTCGGCGGGGAACGCGTTGACGAAGCGGTCGATCGTCGCGCCCGCCGAGTTGGTGTGGACGGTGGCGAAGATCAGGATGCCGAAGCTGGCGAGCTGGAGCGCGGCCTTCATGGTCTCGGCGCCGCGCAGCTCGCCGACCAGGATGACGTCGGCGTTCTCGCGGCCGGCGCTGCGGATCGCCTCGAGGAAGCTCGGCACGTGCTCGCCGACCTCCTTGTGGGTGACCAGGCAGCGCTGCGGCTGGTGCACGAACTCGACCGGGTCCTCGATCGTGAGGATGTGGCCGGCGCGCGTGCGGTTGATGTGATCGATCATCGCGGCCAGCGTGGTGGACTTGCCGCTGCCGGTCGGGC
This sequence comes from Kofleriaceae bacterium, assembly GCA_041495365.1. Lineage (GTDB taxonomy): Bacteria > Myxococcota_A > Polyangia > Haliangiales > Haliangiaceae > JABFXX01. Next base: position 18,564 of record JBGQCL010000117.1, read on the forward strand.
CGGTGACGAGGACGAGGCCGGCGCGGAGCTCGGCGAGCTTGCGGATGCCGGCGGGGACGCCGAGCGCGTCGAGCGACAGGATCTCGCTCGGGATCGCGCGGAACACCGCGCCCGGGCCGGTGGTCTTGCGCAGGTAGTTGGCGCGGAACCGGGCGCGCGTGCCGTGGGCGTGGGCGAAGTCGAGATCGCCGGTCGCCGCGAACTGCGCGGCCTGGTCGCGGGACAGCAGCGGGCCGAGCAGGGCATCGACGTCGGCGGCGGTCAGCACGCGATCGCCCTCGGGGGCCAGGTCGCCGCGCACGCGCAGCATCGGCGGGTAGCCGGCGCCGAGGTGGAGGTCGGAGCCGCCGCGGTCGAGCAGGACGTCGAACAGGGCGGCGATCGCGGGGCTGGTCATTCGCGGTCCTTGCGGCCGAACAGACCGCGCCGGGCGGGCTCGGTGGGCGGCGGGGGCGGGTGGAGCGTGGCGGTGAGCTCCTTCTTGTTGTCGGCGTGGCGCAGCGCGACGTCCTCGGTGAGCTTGCCGGCGCGGACCAGCTCGAGCAGCGAGTCGTCGAGCCGGACCATGCCGAACGCGCGGCCGCGCTGCATGAGGTTGGGGAGATGGAACAGCTTGTTGTCGCGGATCAGGTTGGCGAGCGCGAGCACGCCGACGAGGACCTCGACCGCGGCGACCATGCCGGTGCCCTGGGCGTCGGGCAGCAGGCGCTGGGCGACGATGGCCTTGAGCGCGGCGCCGAGCGAGGCGCGAACCTGCGGCTGATCGTCGGGCGGGAACATGTCGATCAGTCGATCGATGGTCTTGGCGGCCGACGGCGTGCTCATCGTGGCGAGCACGAGGTGGCCGGTCTCGGCGGCGGTCAGCGCGATCTCGACGGTCTCGCGGTCGCGCAGCTCGCCGATCACGATCACGTCGGGATCCTCGCGCAGCGACGCCTTGAGCGCGGCGGCGAACGACAGGGTGTGGCGGCCGACCTCGCGCTGCGACACCGCGGCGGCGTGGCGCGGGTGGACGATCTCGACCGGGTCCTCGATGGTGAGGATGTGGATCGGCCGGGCGCGGTTGAGCAGGTCGACGAGCGCCGCGAGCGTGGTGGTCTTGCCGTGCCCGCTCGGGCCGGCGATCACGATCAGGCCCTGGTGATGCTCGGCGACCTTGGCGACCGCGGCGGGCAGGCCGAGCTCGACGAGCGACGGCGGCACGGCGACCGCGAGCCGGAACGCGCCCTTGAGGCCGCCCTGCTGGCGCGAGATGTTGGCGCGCAGCCGGCCGCCGCCCGGGACGTCGACCGCGAGATCGACATAGCCGCGCTCGGCGAGCTGCCGGCGCCGGGCCGGGCCGAGCAGCGGCAGGACCAGGGCCTCGATCTCGGCGGCGGGGCGCGGCGCAGGGTCGAGCGCGACGAGCTCACCGAGCATGCGGACCAGCACCGGGCGGTTCGCCGCGACGTGGAGATCGCTGGCGTTGCGCTGCCGGGCCTCGGCGACGAGCGCCGCGAGCGCCGGCGGAACCTCCGACGGCTCGTCGATCAGGACCTCCGGTGCGGCCCGCTCGGCGGCGGGCGGCGGCTCGTGCGGGGCCGCGGCGGAGCGAACGGCGACCTGCGGCACGGCGACCGCCGAGCCGTGCGGCGGCGTCCGGCTGGGCTGGGTCCTGGCGTGGGGCGCGTCGGGGCCGGGCGCCGGGGCGCCGTTGCGGGCGGGGAGCGGCCCGGTGCGCGCGGGCGGCGGCGAGGGCCGCGCGGGCGGCTGCGGCGGCGGCCGGTGCTCGATCCGCAGCAGCACCTCGCTGCCCTGGCGGATGAACTGCGCGCGCAGCGCCCGGCCGTCGAGGTCGATCGCGAACGGATCGCCGACCTGCTCGCCGCCGGGCACCAGCGCCGCAAGCTGGGTGCCGCCGATCAGGTGCATCAGCTGGGGCAGCGTCACCGCGGTCGCGGTCAGCGGGTGGTAGGTGGCGTTGACCCGGATCACGACGGGGCGCCCGGTCGCGACGACGAGCTCGGTGGCTCCGGGGCGATCGAGCTGCGCGAGGAGCTGGAACAGCTGCGCACTCACAAGACGCCCATGGTACTACGCCGCGGTGAGCCGCTGGCAGCGCTACTGGTTCGACGAGGGCGGACGGTGGTCCGCGGGGGTGGTCCGGATCGCGATCGCCACCTGTGTTTTGATGACGCTGCAACGGCTCGCGACGCTGTCGACGGTGCACATCCCGGGGGCCTCCGAACTCTACCGACCGATCGGAATCTGGATGATGTTCGGCCGCTGGGTCCCGCCGGGCGCGGTGGTCGGCGCGCTGTGGGTGGTCGCGGTCGGCGCGACGCTGCTGATGGGGGTCGGGCTGTGGTCGCGGGCGTCGGCGGCGGTGAGCTGCGCCGCCGCGCTCGCGCTGACCTCGGCGTCGTTCTCGTCGAGCCAGAGCTGGTCGCACCAGTACAACGTCGTGTTCCTCGCGGCGCTCGCGTTCCTCGGAGCGCGCGGCGGCGACGCGCTGTCGCTCGACGCGTGGATCCGGCGCAGGCGCGGCCGGCCGGCGCTCGATGTCCCGCGCGGCTACCAGGGGTCGCTCCGGCTGGTCCAGTTCGCGGTCGCGCTGATGTTCGCGGGCGCCGCGTTCCACAAGCTGCTGCACGGCCACTTCACGCTGCGCTGGGCGCTGTCGGACAACCTGCGCCACCAGCTGCTGGTGCACTACGACCTCGCGGGGCTGCCGCGCACGCCGGCCGCCGACTGGCTGCTCGACGATGTGTGGCGGTTCCGCACCGCCGCGGTGCTCAACCTGATCTCGCAGGCCAGCCCGATCCTCGCGTGCCTGTTCCCCCGCCGCCCGCTGGTCCGCGCGCTGGCCGGCGGGTTCTTCGCGCTGGAGACCATCGCGCTCGGCCTGGTGGTCAACCTGTGGAACCCGCACTGGCTGCCGCTGGTGGCGGTGTTCATCGACTGGGACCGGCTGGCCGCGGCGATCACCGGGCGCCGCGCGGCCGTGCCGGCCGTGCCCGACGGCTGGACGCCGCCGCGCGCCGCGCAGGGCTACGTGATCGCGTTCGCAATCTACGACATGATCACTGCGATCGTACCCACGCTCGATCAGCGGCTCAACACGTACCCGTTCTCCGGGTTCCCGATGTTCGCGACCGTGCGCGCCCGCGAGCCCTACGACCAGCATCAGCCATACCGGGTGCCGGGCGATCATTTCGAGGCGGTCTCGGACCGGCCGCTCGACGATCACGCCCGGCGCTGGATCGACTACCAGAACCGCCGGCTGTACACGATCACCGATCCGGCGCGCTATCGCAGCAAGCTCGCCGCGATCCTCGCCGACTCCCGCAAGCGGTTCCCCGAGTTCGGCATCCACGGCCTGCGCCACTGGCTCACGATCTTCGAGGCGCCGGCGTACCCGGCGGCGGCGCGGTTCGAGCCCCACCCGATCGCGGTGATGGGCGAGCTCGACGAGGCCGGCGCGTTCCGCAGCGTGCACGGCGCGCTCGACGCGACGTCGGTGACGCTGCGGCCGGCGGGCATCGCCGCCGACGGGGCGCGGCTGGTCGCGTTCGTCGGTGACGACCCCACGCCGCACCCGCTGTCCGCGACCCGGACCGGCGACCGCTTCGTCACCGGCCCGGTCGAGGGCGATCCGCTGTACGTGGCGGCGATCCTCGACGACCGAGGCCCGCCGTGGCTGATCGCGACCCGCCGGGCGTGGCGCTGGGAGTAGCCGCCGGCTCAGTGCACCGCGCCCCTGGTGGTCGGATCGCTGGCCTCGACCGGCAGGGCTGCCGGGCGCACGCTGTCGCTGCCGACCGCCGCGGTCAGCTCGCCGAGCAGCTTGGCGACCTCGGCCTCGGCCTGGTGGCGGGCTTCGGCGTTGCGATCGCGCTCGGCGCGGGCGGCGTCGCGCTCGTGCTCGGTGCGGCCGATCGCGGCGCGCGCGGCGTCGCGCTCCTTGCTCGCCTGGTCGCGCTCGGCGCGGGCGGCGTCGCGGTCGCGCGCGGCGGCGTCGCGGTCGCGGCCGGCGTCGGTGGCCTCCTTGCGGGCGCGGGTCCAGAAGCTCTCGTACAGGTCGCGGGTCTTCTCGGCGACGTCGCGGTCGCTGCTCACCGTCGCGAGCGCCTGGGTTGCGAGGCTGGCGCTGCGCACCGCCTGCTCGCGGGCCTGGACGATCGCGTGGAACTCGGTCTCGGCCTCGCGCAGCGAGCCGCGCAGGGTGTCGAGCGCGGCCGCCTGCGCGCGCAGGTTGGCCTCGGTCTCGTCGAGCTCGCGCCGCGCGGCCCGCGCCTGCTCGGCGAGCCGGTCCTTGTCGGACTCCACCGCGCGGACCTCGCCGGCGAGCGCGGCGCGCTGGCCCTCCAGGTGCAGCACCGCGGCGTACGCCGCGAAGGTCATCCCGGCGAGCGCCACCGCGACGACCGCCGTGACGGTGAGCTGCGGGTTGCGCCGCGACCACAGCGCGAGCCGCGCCGCCGGCGAGCGGTCGAAGCTGGTCGGCCGGCACCCGAGCACGGCGTGGAGCTCGTCGGCGAGCGCGCTGGCGCTCGGGTAGCGATCACCGGGCCGGGCGGCGAGCGCGCGATCGACGATCTGGGCCAGCCGGGCCGGGAGGCGTTCGCCCGACGGCGAGCGGTGCGGGAACGGCGGCGGGCGCGCTCCGCTGGCGGCGAGCTCCCAGGCCTCGACGCCGTCGCTGCATGGCCACGGCGGATGCCCGGACAGCAGGTCGTGGGCGATCGCGCCGAGCCCCCAGACGTCGACGGCGACCAGCGTGGCGCGGTCGGCCGGATCGCGCGGGTCGAGCGCCAGCCCGAGGCCGCGCGCCTGCTCGGGCGCCATGTAGCCGGGTGTTCCGGCGATCCGCAGCGCGGCACGGTCGGTGCCGGCCTCGACGTCGGCCGACCGCGAGCGCGCAGCGCGGCCGGTACCAAACACCGCGAGCCCGAAGTCGGCGATCTTGGCGCGCCGCGAGAACGGCGTGATCAGCACGTTGTGCGGCTTGAGGTCGCGGTGGAACACGTTGCGCAGGTGGGCGTCGTGCACGCCGCGCGCGACGTCGCGGACCCAGCGCACCGCCTCCCACAGATCGCGCGGCCGGCCGGTCGCGGCCGACGCGCCGGGCTCCAGCGCGCCGGTCCCCGGCGCGTGCTCGCCGACCAGCTCCATCACGATGTACGGCGACTCGCCGTCGTGGACGTCGAACACCCGGACCACGTGCTCGCTGGTGACCTCGCACGCGGCGCGGGCCTCGGCGAGGATCTCCTCGATCGCGGGGGCGCCGGCGTCGAACACCTTGATCGCGACGTTGCGGCGCAGCTTGCGATCGTAGGCCCGCCACACCGACGCGGTGGCCCCGGCGTCGAGCCGCACCCCGGGCTCGTAGCGCGCGCCGTCGCCGAGCACCAGCGCGTCGCGGTCGGCGGCTTGTGCGCGCTGGGCGTGGAGCCAGGCCAGGACCTGGCGCGCCAGCGCGGGGTCATCGGGGAATCGCGCGCGCAGCGCGTCCGGCCATTCGCCCGCAGGGCGCTCGGCGAGCTCGGCCAGGGCAACGCCGATCGCGGCGGTGATCGCGGCGGCCGGCGGGTCGCGGGTCATAGCACCCCGCGCTCGATGCCCTGCAGCACCGCGAGGTAGCTCGTGCCCTCGGCGATCCGCTTGTTGACCAGGCCGAGCGACACCCCGCGCGCCGCCGCGATCTCGCGCTGGGTCTTGCCGCCGAGGTGGAGCTGCAGGATCGCGCCGGCCTCGGCGGGCTCGGCCAGGGGCACCCGGACCCGGGCGTCGACGATCCCGGCGGCGAGCTCGGCGACCTGGCGCGCGATCCACGCCCGCAGCTCGGCGAGCTCGATCATCTCGGCCAGCACCTGGTCGTCGGGCAACGCGATCGCCGCGTCGTCGAGCTCCTCGCGCTTGCCGCGCCGGCGCAGCTGGTCGAAGCGGTCGAGGATGAACCGGCGAACGCTCTCGCCGAGGTGGCGCTGGTCGTCGGGCAGCTGCTTGAGCCGCTCCCACTCGCCGCTCTGCACCCAGCGCGCGACCAGCGAGCCCAGGATGTCGCGCGTGCTGTACGAGCCGCGGTAGTTCATCGATCGCTTGACTCGCCGGATGATGCGCTCCAGCTGCTGTGCGATCTGGTCGTCGGCCACGAGGCGAGATCCTACACCAACACGGACATCGATTTGATCTCAAAGCAAGTTGCGGCTCGGAGCGCCGCGCGTCAGTTCGGCCGGATGTCGAGGTGGATCGCGCCGCGCGCGTGCAGCGCGGCGAGCTCGTCCGCCATGCGGATCGCCAGCGCCAGAAAGTCGTGGACCGGCATCGGTGCCCCGGCGAGCTGATCGGGCGACGCGCTCGCGCGCAGCGGCTCTCCCCACCGCGGGACGGGCTGCTCAGGCGCCTGCATCTCGGTGTCCGCGAACGTAGCGCTCGACGATGCGGAGCAGCTCCTTGAGATCCATCGGCTTGCCCAGGACCTCCTGCGCTCCGGGAACCTCGGCGTGCTCGGCGGCCGTCAGCACCACGACCGGGACCCCATGGAGCACTGGATCGTTCGCGACCGCGGCCAGGAACTCCCAGCCGTTCATCACGGGCATCATCAGATCGAGGAGCACGAGGGCCGGTAGCCGGCCGGCGCCGAGCAGCGTGAGCGCTTCCTGCCCGTTCCTGGCGGTCTCCACCGCCATGCCCTCGTTCTCGATCACGAAGCTCGTCACGTCGAGCAGATCCGGATCGTCGTCGACGATGAGCACGAAGTGGGCCGTGTCGACCTCCTCGCGGTCGCCGTCCGCGGCGCAGCGCGGTTGCGCCCAGTCGGCGCCCAGGGCAGGGGCCGATCGGTGGGGCGCGATCGTCGAGCCCGCGGTCGTGAACGTCGGGGGCTCGAGCTCCCACGCCGAACGTCGCTGGACGATCGCCGCGCGGCGCGAAGGCGTCGTCGTGCTGTTCGCGCACATCATCGTCGGCTCACCCATGTGCGATTACCCATTTGCAATCACCCCTCTCGAGATCACCCTCTCGGAGCACCCCCCCCCAGAATTCCATCATGCTCGTGTGCAGACACGAAAGGCCACCGCGAAAACGGAGATGCAACGTGAGGCGAGCATGAGTGCATCGCTGCCAGCCCCACGCGCCGGCGGACAGCGTTGCGTTTCATGAAACCTGGAGCGCGTCGCTTGCCACGGCGCGCTCCGGGCGGTTCTCGCGCCATCGCGGCCTCGTTCCTGTCGCATGCGCAAGCTCGTGCGCCGGCATTCTGTTGCGCCTGCGGGACAGGTGTCGACCAGGGGCGCCGAACGATGTGCGGCTGACACAAGGTAGTACAATGGGGTTGCTCGGCGGCGTTCCCGCTCCGCCGGCCGGATCGCGCCCAGCGCGCCATCCCAGCGGGGAGGCGTGCCTGCCATGGCCCCGGCGGGTGCGAGGCACGATGCGAATCGTCTGTCCGACGATTGAACATCATCACCGTGACGGCATAGGCTCGAACACTCGATAGAGGGACGGGAAAGGGATATTCTTGAAGATCGACATGTTCACGGAGATCCAGGACCCGAGGCCCTGGACAGAGGATCACGAGCACCGGCGCATTGTCCAGGCGCTGGACCAGGCCAAGCTGGCGGACGAGATGGGGTACGGCTGCTTCTGGCTGGTCGAACACCACGCGGGCGGCGAGTTCAGCCTGTCCTCCGCACCGGAGATGATGCTCGCCGCGATCTCGCAGCACACCCGGCGGATCCGCCTCGGCCACTCGGCTGTGCTGGCACCGTTCCGCTTCAACCACCCGATCCGTGTCGCCGAGCGGGCGGCCTACCTCGATCACCTCAGCGGCGGCCGGCTGGAGTTCGGTCTCGCCCGCTCGACGGTCCCGGAGTGGCGCCTGTTCAACATCGCGGCGGATGAGGCACGCGACCAGATGCAGCAGGCGTTCGAGATGATCCCCCGGATGTGGACCGAAGACCGGTTCTCGTGGAAGAGCCAGTACTTCGACATCAAGGACATCTCGGTCGTGCCCAAGC
>JBGQCL010000118.1:0-26451 GCA_041495365.1 Kofleriaceae bacterium
CCCCCCGCGGACGCGCCGGCCGCGGCGGAGAGCGATCGCGATCCCGGGGTCGCGGGGCTCACCCCAGCTGAACCCGAGAAACCCTCGGTCCTGTTCACCGAGGTGCCGTTCGGCGCGTTCCTCGCGATGGCGGCGGTGCTCTATCTGTTCGCCGATCCGTGGGTCCACATCCGCTTCCACCTGCCTGGCGGGTGAGCCCGCGGCTGGTCGTTGCGATGGTCCCCAGGTGGTGGGCCAGGCGGCCGAGCAGATCATCGCCGGTGTCGTGCGAAAGCGGCTCGCACTCGGGCTCGAGATCTCCGTCGCGGTCCGCGCCCGGTCGTCCGACGCGGCGTCGCTGATGACCTCGCCGTCTCCGAGCTGACCGCGCGGCGCGCGGCTACCTGGCGAGGCCCGCGGTCGTCGCGCGCGCATGATCGGCGAGCCAGTCGAGGATCGCGAGCGCCTTCCGGCGGTCGAGCGCGCGGTCCTCCTGGTCGTGATCGCCGCCGCGCACGAGGTCCCACACGACGTCCTGCCGGCAGTCATCGAACCAGCCGCGCAGGCGTCCTCCGGATTTTCGATCGCCCTCCCGCCCGTTGACAATCCAGGGACAACGCGCGAGCACGCCGGCGATATTCGCCGGCGGCACGATCACATGCCGGGAATCGGCATCAGCTCGACGATCTCGATCGTGCCGTCCGGCATCATGAAGTGCGGGTGGTCCTTCATCGAGGCCGCGAGCGCCTCCTTGGACTCGGCTTGCATGATGGAAAAGCCACCGAGATCGTTCACGACCGGAGTCGCGGCGCCACCCTTGGCGACGCGCAGCGACTTGCCGAGCGGCCCGCCCAGGTCGACGATCGACGAGGCAGCCTTCTTGCTCCACGTCATCCATGCCTCCATGCCGGCCTTCTGCTGCTCCGGCGTCGCGCTCTTCATCATCTGCTGGACGGCTTCGGGCGATGCCTTGTACAGCACGAGGAATTTCTTCATGCTCACGACATACTGCCGCCGCCCCGTCTCGGCAATCGGGAGCAGTGACCGATCGATTCGCCGCAGCCTGACGCGCGCAGCTGATCGCCATGATGAGGACCTCACGCTCGTGTCGCGCGGCGTCGAGACGGTCATCAGGGCGCCCTACCTCACCGCGTTCACGCCGAACAGCTCGCCGTGCTGGGCGAACGGAACCCCGTTCTACGCCATGAAGCCGGTCTCGGGTCGACCGCTCAAGCAGGTGATCGCCGGTGCAGCGACGCAGCAGGAACGGCTGGCGCTGCTGCCGAACGCGATCGCCGTGACCGATGCGATCGCCTACGCCCACGACCGACGCGTCATCCATCGCGATCTCGAGCCGTCGAACGTGATCGTGGGCCGGTTCGGCGAGACGGTCGTGATCGACTGGGGCATCGCCAAGGTTCTCGACGAGCCCGAGGACATGGTCGATGCGCTGTACCGGACGGCTGGGCGCGAGCAGCTGACCGAGGCCGGCGGCGTCCTCGGCACGCCGGCGTACATGGCGCCGGAGCAGCACCAGGGCCAGAGCGATGAACGCGGCACGCGAGGCGCGTCGTCTGCCTGAGCTCGGCCGCGGCTACGGTAGCGCGGCGACCTGGGCTGCGGTCAGCGCGACGCCATACAGGCGCACCTCGTCGATCTGACCGGCGAAGAAGTTGACGTTGGTCTGCAGGCTGCCGATGCGGAGGCTGGCCGGAGCGCTCCGGGTGCCCGCCGGGCCGGTCGCGGTGGCCTGCTGCGCGCCGTCGACGTAGAGCACCATCGCTCCCGAGGTGGCGTTGCGCGTCACCACCACGTGATGGAAGGCGCCGTCGTTGATGTTGCCGGTCGACTGGATCGTGGTGTCGGGGTTGCCCACGCCGAACGCCGCGTGGGAGCCGACCAGCGACACGCCGAAGTCGTTCACGACATTGGCGACCTCGCCGTCGACCAGGCCCTTGCCCTGCCACCACTGCGTGCCGGTGCCGCCGGTGGTGGTGGTCCGGACCCAGAGCGCGATGGTGAAGCTGTCCTGGATCGAGCGCGGGATCTGGACGGACTGGTTGGTGCCGTTGAGGTTGACCGCCAGGCCGCTGTGGCCCGCCACGAACGTCGGGGCGTTCACCAGCGTGCCGTTGAAGCCGTTGCCGCTGCCGTCGCTCGCGTTGTTCTCGAACGAGTACAAGGCAACGAGATCATTGCCGGCGGACGGAGGCACCACCGTGAAGATGCCCGTGTCGATGTACTGGCCGCCGGTGGTCTGATGGCAATGCACGGCCAGCACGTTGGTGCCATTGACCACCACCGCGTTCTGCCCCGCCGTGGTCATCGGTGTGAAGCCGTAGCCGGTGGTGAAGCCGGTGACGGTGGCAGCCTGCACGCCGTTGATGAACAGCTCGGCGGACTCGTCATGATGCAGTCGGAACACCAGGTTGTGGATCTGGGTCGCGGTCAGGCTGCCGGGGTTGAACGTGCGCCGCAGCCAGATGTCGGACGTGCTCCAGGTGGTGCGGACGATGGCGCCGGGCGTCCCGGCCGTGCCGAAGCCGCCGTTCCCCGTGCTCCACGGGCTGTCGTTGAAACCGGGGGTGTTCCAGTTCGACGGCGGCGTCGTGGTGGTGAAGCGCCAGCTCTGCCCCGCCGTCTCCGAGGTCGGCACGACCTGCGTGAAGGTGGAAACGACGTAGCCGACCGACACGATGTTGGCCTGGACCGCGGCGTCGGCCGCGTCGGTCGGGAACCCGAACGTCATGACCCCCTCGTAGAAGTCTCCGGCGCTCGCGTTGCTGTTGTCGCCGCCGACGCCCATGACGATACCGCCTTCCTGGTGCATGGGCGTGTACCCGGTGAAGCTGCCGTTGGGGAGCGGACCGTTGTACTGCGTCGTGAGCCCGCCCGACTGGCTGTTGCCGGTCTTGAGCACGAAGCTGGTCTGTCCGTTGTTCTTGAGCATCGCGGTCACCACGTCGAAGGTGACCGGCGTGTTCGCGGTGTTCGAGCCGTTGCCCTGGAACAGGCCATTCTCGAGATCGGCGGCGATCCAGGGGCCAGACCCCGTGCACGGCGGATGCTCGCAGCGCAGGCCGAAGTAGACGGCGTCCATGTGGCCGTTGCCGGTGTCGTTGGCCAGCGGCTGCTCGGTGTTCCCGTAGTCGAAGCAGCACCCGCCGTTCACGGCCTTGCTGCCCGTCACCATGTACATGCCCTCGGCCTGGCCGTTGCGGGCGGTGCCCGTCGCGGACAGATCGCGGTAGCCCACCCCGGGCACGACGTGGACGCCGTAGACCTTGTGACCCCCGGCGGTCGCGGGCAGCGCCGCCGCGTTCGCGCCGACGTCGGCTCCACCGGCACCACCGGCGGGCGAGATCAGCAGGTGGTTCGCCCTCGACGACTGGTCGTAGATGATCGTGAGGGTGCAGGTCGTGCCGGCGCAGAACGCGTCCTGCGCGGCGGCGTTGGCGTAGCCGCCCGTGGCCAGCGTTCCGACGTCGGCGGTCGCGCCGTCCGACGCGCGCTTGACCTGGTACAGCCTCCCGCTGTACGCGCCGAACAGCGCGCGCGTCGTGCTGTGCGCGGCGACGCAGGCCGTGCCGGCGGAGCCGTAGATGTCGCACGGCAGCGTCTGGGCGGACGCGACGCCCACCGTGCCGATCACGAGGACGGCGCCGATCAGGAGTCGCGCCGCGAAGGCGCAGATGCGCGGCAGCAGTGTCTCGACGGTGCTCATCTCGATGATCCTCTCGCGGGAAGAAACTCGCACGCGCAGTCTAAGGTTGCGTGCGACCTCGTGCCCACACGGATCCGCGAAGGCAGGAGTATGTCCGAGTAGGATATCGAGCCCGCATCACAGCGTCGAGGTGTCCGATTCATTCCCTTGCCGTGTCGTGTCGCCCTACTTCGCCCAGCGCAGGACGAGCGGGTCGAGCCGGCGCGCCGCGTCGAGCAGTCCGGCGCGGGTGGCCGGGTGCATGGCCGGATACGGGTGGCGCGGCGCATCGCAGGCGACGATGCCGCCCTCCTTCATCAGCGCCTTCGCGGTGAGCAAGCCGCCCTGGCGGTTCTCGAAGTTGATCAGCGGCAACCAGCGCGCGTAGGCCGCGACGGCCGCCTCGCGGTCGCCCGCGGCGTGGGCGTCGACGATCGTGCAGATGCCATCCGGGTAGCCGCCGCCGGTCATCGCGCCGGTCGCGCCGGCGTCGAGGTCGGCGAGCAGCGTGATCGCCTCCTCGCCGTCCCACGGGCCCTCGATCGCGTCGCCGCCGAGCGCGATCAGCTCGCGCAGCTTGTTCGCCGCGCCGGCGGTCTCGATCTTGAAGTAGCGGATCCGCGCGTGCGCCTGCGCGAGCCGCGCGAGGAACGCCGGCGGGAGCGGCGTGCCGGCCATCGGTGCGTCCTGGATCATCACCGGGAGGTCGAGGCCGTCCGACAGCCGCGCGAAGAACTGCTCGATCGCGGCCTCGCCCACGCGCAGCGTCGCGCCGTGGTACGGCGGCATGACCATCACCATCGCCGCGCCCTGCGCCTGCGCCCGCAGCGAGCGAGCGAGGCAGATCGCGGTCGAGAAGTGCGTCGTCGTCACGATCACCGGCACGCGGCCGGCGACGTGCTCGAGCAGCGCGCGGGTCAGCGTCTCGCGCTCGTCGTCGCCGAGCACGAACTGCTCGGAGAAGTTCGCGAGGATCGCGAGGCCGTTCGAGCCGGCGTCGATCATGAAGTCGACGCAGCGCTTCTGGCCGGCGAGGTCGAGGCCGCCGCGCTCGTCGAAGATCGTCGGCACGACGGGGAACACGCCCCGGAAGCGGGGCGCGGGGCGGTGCGAAGTGGTCATGGCTCGAGTATCCGCCACCTGGCACGCAAGTGGGTTTCCAGCGGCCGGCCGACCTCAGACATAGCCGAGCCAGTGCCAGTAGGTCGCGCCCAGGCCCATGACGAGGACCAGCGCGATCGCCGTGAGCACGAGGCCGGTGCGCCGGAAGTCGCGCGGCTCGAAGGTATCGGTGCCATACGCGACCATGTTCTGCGGCGCATTCACCACCAGGATGAAGCCGAAGCTGACCACGAATTGCAGCACCATGGTGAGCCCCAGCACGTTGATCCCGGGCGTCGCAATCCGCTGCAGGACGGCGAGCACGATCGGGATCATCGTCGCGGCGAGCGCCGTGGCGCTGGCGAAGCCGAGATGGATGACGACGAGGAACACGCTCATCACGGCGAGCACCGACAGCGCGGTCGCCTGGGCGAGACCGAACTGGACGACCACGAGGTCGGCGATCCAGGTCGCCGCCTTGGTCTGCAGCAGCGCCGTCCCCAGGCTGATCCCGATCCCGAACAGGATGACCGTGCCCCACGGGATCCGCGACTGGGCATCCTTCCAGGTCAAGATCCGGAGACCGGGCAGGAACAGCAGCGCGACCGCCGTGATCGTGGTCGTGCTGGTATCGAAGCTGTGCAGCACGCCCTCGGTGGCCCACAGCGCCAGCAGCGCCAGCGACACGGCGAGCAGCTTCTTCTCGGCTGGCTTCATCGGGCCGAGCTCGGCGAGCGACGCGCGGATCGCGTCGCGGCCACCCGGGACCTCCGACACCTCCGGCGGCATCATGCGGGTCATCACGAAGTACAGCGCGATCGACATCAGGACGCCGAACGGAGCCGCCGCGCCCAGCCATTCCAGCCACGTGATCGTCCGGTGCAACGTCTTCTCGATCAGGCCGATCGCCACCATGTTCTGCGCGAACGCGGTCTTGATCCCGACGTTCCAGATGCTCGCGGTCTGCACCGTCGTGATCATCAGCATGCCGGCGAACCGGCCGCGCCGGCTCGCGCCGAACGCCGCGATGATGCCGAGCGTGATCGGGACCAGGCACGCGACGCGCGCCGTCGTCGACGGGACCAGCAGCGCGAGCACGAAGCCGACCCCGATCGTCCCGGCCACGACGCGCCGGGTGTCGCCGCCGACCCGCGCCAGGATCGTGAGCGCGATCCGCCGCTCGAGGCCGGTCACCGTCATCGCCGCGGCGAGGAACAGCGCGGCCGCGACCAGCACCAGCGCGGTGCTCGAGAACCCGCTGAACGCGAGCGTCAGCCCCGCGGCGGTCCCCATGAGCGTATCGGGGCTGGTCAGGTTGGGGGAGAACCCGAGCAGAAACGCCATCAGCGCGGCGATCACGATCCCCGACACCGCATAGTCGATCGCCTCCGTCATCCACGCCACGACGGCGAACGCCAGGATCGCCAGCATGCGGTGGCCCGCGATCGGAAGCCCCCGCCGGGACCGGCAGAAGCAGCACCACCACCAGGGCCGCCGCGGCGAGCGCAAGCCGCCCGTGCGCAGCGAACCTGGCTGGCTGCGCGGGTGTCGCCTGCGGGCTGCTCGACGGAGCTTGATCTGCAATCGACATGCGGGCCCCCCCGTCCGCCATCCTAGCCCGGAAAATTCACCACGACGTCGAGCGAGACCTAGCGGCGCGAGGCAGATCGGGGCGCACGCCTGTCCAGGGAAACGCGCGAGGCCGTCTCGACAAGCTGACCTACACCGCCGCCAATCCGGTGCTGGGCTATCTGGTCGAGCGCATCCACCACCGGCCGGGAGTGAACGGTCTCTCGACGCTGCCGGGGTCCCCCGGCGGCGTCCGCCGGCCGAAGCCCTTCACGATCCGTAAGGCTACGGAGACCCCGCGCACGCAACCCCGGTCAGGGATTCCCATCGCGATCATCGTGTCAGCAAACGAACTTGCCACAGCACGAGCACACGTCGTCGGGGACGCAGACCCCGGCACAGTTGTAGTGCTTGGGGATAGTCGTGCAGGTGCACCTGAGGGTGCCACAGCTGGTGCCGTCCAGAGGAGAGCAGCTCTGCTGCTGACAGGCGAAAAAGGTCCCGTCACAGGTGATCCCCGTGGCGGTGGCGGTGCAACTGCTGGTGCACATCTTCGAGAAGGGGATCCCATTCTCGACACCGCTGCAGTCGCTTGAGCAGGACTGGACGTCCTGCTGAGCCTCGCTGACGGAAGTGGACGCCGCGGTGGGCTCCGTATATCCGACGCAGCCACTCACGAGGAGACCGATGCCCAGAAGAAAGACACCCGCAAACCCCAACCCAACCTTCGTTTTCATGTGACCCACCTGTGGTGAAAGGAAAAACTCAGTCATGCCCGTGTCGAGGACGCGAGCAGCGATGACAGCTGAGCATGGCGGACGGTGGCGTCAAGCCGAAAAAGGGGTTCTGCAACGGTGATGGCGCCATGACACGACGCGGGCGTGGCGAGAGAACCAGCGATTCTCCTCTTCTGGAAATATGAAGTCCCCCCTGCAGCCAGCGGGCGGCCGACCGCGTCACAGCAGGTTCGGATCGGGGTCAAGGAGACCCTCGTGCTCGCGATCCGCGCGGGCCGCGAGGCGGCGGTTGCCGCTACGGCGCCCGTCCAGCGTTCGCCCACGATCGGCTGGCCTGGACCGCCGACGGACGGATCTCCTATCGGCTCAAGCGGCCCAGCCCCCGCAACAAAGGGGGACTCGAACCCCTTGACAAGCAAGCCGAAACTTCATCCGTCTCGCGATCCTGCAGTGACCACGAAGGCTTGCGTCAGAACGCATAGCGAGCAGAGGAGCACCCCGAACATGCGTTGGTCTGACAAGGTCGTAGAGGAACTCAAACGACGGCATCTCGCTGAAGCAGTGCCGTGGATCGAGCAGAGGACCGTCGTTGTGTGCGAGTGGAACGGCGGCGATCCGATCCCCAACTTCACTGCCGTCCTCCTGAAGGTCGCGGATCGTTGCTTTGCGATTACCGCTGCCCATTGTCTGAAGGACTGGGGCAAGACGCGTTTCTTGACCATGCTCCCGGACCAAGACTTCGTCGATCTTACGGTCAGACACAGCAACGAAGTGGCGCCAGCGGATCACCGGCTGGCGAGCAAGCGGCGAGACCGCGGAGACCTACAGCACGGGGCGAGGATTCACAGCGGGCACCCTGCGGTGGTGGGCCGTGCTGGCTACCGAGCTCATCCGGCAGCATCATCATGGTTTACGCTGCCCTACGGTAGTCGACGTGAAGTCCGCCGAGCACACTCTTGACCGCGATCGGCTTGGACGGGTCGATGACCGTCACAGGATCCGCTGGTATGCGTTGGCCGAGCCCTTGGTGCGGGCGACTTTCGTTGAAATAGCTCTGGTATTGGCGCAGCAGACAGGCCAGATGCTGGTCGTCGACGAGCAGCACATGGTCGAGTACCTCTCGGCGTGCGCTGCCCACAAAGCGCTCGGCCACGGCGTTCATATTCGGCGCTCGAACCGCCGTTCTGATCACCTTCGCGCCGACGCCCTGCGCCGCGCGGTCGAATGCCGGGCCGAACTTGTCGTCGCGATCCGCAGCAGCACGGCAGGCGCGTCCCCCTCCATCGTGGCGTTGCGCAGCTGCTGCACCGTCCACGCCTGGGTCGGGTGGCGCGTCGCAGCGACGTGGACCACCCGCCGCGACGCCAGGTCTGCCTCGAACGCCGCGCATGTACTTCTGGATCGTCCGCTTGCTGACCTTGATCCCGAGCTTGAGCAGCTCGCCGCGATGCGCTCAGCACCTCACAGTCGGCCCCGCGCCGCCATGTCGCGGATCAGGTTGATCGTCTCGCGCAGCAGCGGCGATATCTTGCGCGGCCGGGATCGGCGCCGCCAGAACCGCCGGAAACCGGCGCGATGCCAACGCAGAACGGTCTCGGGCTGGACGAGGATGATCGCCCGCCGCCACGACGGCAACCACCGCGCACCGAGGAGCAGCTTCAGCCGATCAACGAGGTGGAGCTTCGGACGCTTGCTGTGGCGTCGCAGCACGTTGACTTGGTGGCGAAGCACCGCGTTCTCGAGTACCAGTTCGCGTCTGGACCGGACTGCGTCCACGGCGACGGCGACGATCTCGCCCGCCTGCCTACGTGGCGCCAACTGCGACCACAGCCGCTCCATGCCGACCAGGACCCAGATCCGGATGCGAGAGACACTCGGCAAGCGCATCCGTCACTTGGAACACAAACGGGGTAGCCCGTCGAGCCTCCAACGAGCCCCCACTCCCGCTGCGTTCCCAGCCGGATGCGCAGGGTAGCCAGAATGGGCGGCGCGCTACAGCCGGGGCAGCACCACGTAGCCGCGGTGGACGAACCGCCAGTCGACGACATCGTTGTCGGGGAGGCCGAGCACGGCGAATACCGCGTCGGACAGGTCGATGCCCGCCGTGTTCACCGGGGTGCGGTAGGCGCCACGGCCGCGCTCGGAGGCCGGGCGCGCGTCGCGCTCCCAGTACGCGTCATCGACGTTCCACGGGCCGACGTCGAGCACCGGGACCACCACGGCGCGATCGCGGTAGCGGACCTCGACGCTGCGGCCGAGCGCGCGCGGGTGCGGCAGCGCGATGAACATCGAGTCGGCCCGGATCACGGTGCGGCTCGAGGTCATGCCGCCGATCTCGCCCTCGCGCGTCGCCAGCACGTGCTGCCACGTCCCGGGCTGCCGTGCGCTGTGCACCGTCCATGCACCCAGCGCGATCACCGCGGCGCCGAGCAGCGCGATCACCGCTCGCCGGCGTGCCGGGTGCCGGCGGCCTCGCCGTGCAGCGCGCACCATGTCGCCGACTATATGCGCGGACCCGGCTGCCCGAGAAACCGCCGATCCCGAGATCCCGGTCCACCCGGTCCGGGGCAATCCCTCACTTGGCCTCGGCCTCGGGCGGGGCTGCCGCTGCGAGCGTCGCTGGACGACCGGGGTTCGGCCTCCGCGCCGGTGGGCCGTCCGGGTACAGCTTCGCGTTATGCAAGGCGGCGACGTTCAACGCCGCGTCGAACCGCCCGAACACGCGGCGGATCGCGGCCACCAGCCCCTTCGGACCGTGGCGCGTCATGAACTGCGCGTCGATCGCCGTGCCGCTCAGCATCCAGGTCGCGAGCTCGCTGATGATGCGATCGCGCGTCCACCGGGCACGGCCGCGAGCTTCGGCCGGATCGCCCGGCGGGGGTTCGTGCGTCCCGGTCGCCGGCACGACCGTCGCGTCGGGTGCAACCGCGGGTTCGCCCGCGCGCTCGGTCTCGGCGGGGGATCCGGCCTGCGGCGCAACCTCCGGCGCTGCCTGCGATGCCAGCGGGATCTCCATCGGGCGCCGCGGCGCCTGTCCGAATCCCAGCTCCAGCTGGCGCGCCGCGGGCTCCGCGGGCGCCGCGGGCGCCGCGGGTCGCCGCTTGCGCGGACGCGCAGGTTCGAGCCGGGCCCGCCGTCGAGCCAGCTCCTGCTCGATGACGGCGCGAGCCGCAGCGAGCGCCAGGCGCTGGACCTCGGCCTGGAACCGCGCGATCACATCGTCCAGCGCGGTACGGCTTGCATGACGCCTCATGAGCGCGAGAGCATCGTCGAAGGTTCGGGACAGCGCAAGTCGCCGGCCGCGGCAGGCAGGCCGGCCGCGGCCTCGGCAGTGGAGGTCACAGCTCGACGCGGAGGCTCTTGCAGCCGCGGCGCACGGTGTCGCGATCGCGCAGGCTGGCGAGCAGGGCGAACGCCTTCCGGGCGTGGACCGCATCGTGCGAGTGACACCAGCACTTGACGATCAGCGACGGCAGCGCCGCGCCCAGCGCGGCGGTCTTGCCGGGGTCGAGCGTGGCGTCGCAGCGCTGCTGCTCGGCGGCGTAGCTCGCCAGCGGGGTCGCCTTGACGGCGCTGCCGCGCG
Organism: Kofleriaceae bacterium; assembly: GCA_041495365.1. Taxonomy (GTDB): domain Bacteria; phylum Myxococcota_A; class Polyangia; order Haliangiales; family Haliangiaceae; genus JABFXX01. Next base: position 10,673 of record JBGQCL010000118.1, read on the forward strand.
CCGGCTCGGCTCCGTGCGGCGCCGGCGCCGGGGCCGGGGCGGGCGGCGCCACGCCGGCGTCGGGCATGCCTGCGCCGGGTGGTGGCGGCAGGGGATCTGTCGGGCTGTGCGGCGGTACGCTCGCGGACGGGCTCGCCGGGTTTGCCGCGCCGGCGCCGGCGGGGGCCGGGCTCGCCGCGGCGCCGCTGCCGCCGGCTCCCGGCGCCGCGACGTCGTCGCCGCGGTGCACCAGGCCGCGAATGGTGATCGCGATCGCGAGCAGCGCCGCGGCGCCGACCAGCATCGCGACGGCCAGCTGCCAGCGCGGCGCGCGCCGCCGCCGCGAGTTGCTCGAGCCGGCGGCCAGGCCCCGCGCCGCGCCCGGGCGGACCGCCTCGGCCAGCGACCGCAGCGCGGCCGCGGCCGGCCTCGTCGCGATCGTCGTGATCGCCGCGGTCGCCGAGGTCACCGCGGGAGCGGCGGTGGCCCCGGTCGCCGCGGTCGCGGCGTGCACCGGCACCGCCGGCATCTCCGCCGGGGTCGGCAGGACCGGCACGCTCGCCGTCTGCGCGATCGTCGCGACGATCTTGCGCGCCCGCGGCCCGCCGAACGGCTTGAGGTCGGCCGCCAGCGCCGCGACGTCCTGGTAGCGATCGTCGGGCGATTTCTCGAGGCAGCGCCGCACCACCGCGGCGAGCCGCGGATCGGCGTCCAGCGGCGGCGGGTCCTCGGCGACGATCTTGACCGCGATCTCGGTCGCGGTCCGACCCGGGAACGGCAGCCGCCCGGACAGCAGCTGGTACAGCGTGACGCCGAGCGCCCAGATGTCGGAGCGGCCGTCGACGTCGCGCGGCGAGTCGAGCTGCTCGGGCGAGATGTACCCGGGCGAGCCGAGCATCGCGCGCGTCCGGGTCAACCGCGCGTCGCTCGCGGTCAGCGCCTTGGCGATCCCGAAGTCGAGCACCTTGACCAGCGGGCCGCCGTCGTGCCGCCGGCTCACGAACAGGTTCGCCGGCTTGAGATCGCGATGGACGATGCCGGCGGCGTGGGCCTCGGCGAGCGCGACCGCCGCCTGCATCACGTACTCGACCGCGATCGTCGCCGGCAGGGGCCGCGATGCGATCGTGCGCGCGAGATCGACGCCGGCCAGCAGCTCCATCACGATGTACGGCGCCCCGGTGTCGAGCCGGGCGACGTCGAACACCCGACAGACGTGCTCGGTGCGCAGCTGGACCACCGCGCGGGCCTCGCGGATGAACCGCTCGACCGCCTCGGCGCTCTTCAGCTTCTCGTCGCGCATGAACTTGATCGCGACGCGGTTACCGAGCTCGGTGTGGGTGGCGGCGACCACGATGCCCATGCCGCCGGCGCCGAGCACCTGGTCGATGCGAAACCGGCCGCCGATCACCGAGCCGACCGTGAGCGGCCGCGGCTCGACGTGCGCCGAGCCGTGCTGGGTCACCATCGCCTCGACCATCGCGTGGCACGCCGCGCAGGTGGCGGCGTGGTCCGCGAGCGGTCCCTGCTGCTCCGCGGTGAGCTGTCCCCCGAACAGCAGCTGGAACATCTCGGTGCCCGGACACTCCACCCTCCACAGAGTAGTCTCGCTTTCCGATCAAGTGTAGCGACCGACATGGCCCGTCCCGGACGAGCGCCCGGCTCGTGGCATCAAGGAACCGGTCGGCGCGCTTTGTCGCAGGACTTTGTGCGTGCCGCGCCGCCGGCGTCACGCAACAATTTGTAATACTTCGGAATCTTTCCCGCCGTGACGGACGGTCACGAGCCGGTGCGGCCGGCTGCCAGGCTGTCCAGCGATCCGACGGCGTGTCGGCGGTCCGGACGCACCAGCAGCCCGCGCAGCAGCTCGCGCGCCTCGCCGAGCAGCGCGCCGACCCGGACGACGGCCGCCGCGTGGCTCGCCGAACTATCGTGGATCGCTGCGATCACCTGCTCGGTCTCGACGACCGAGTCCAGCGCCGCATGAAGCCGTGCCAGCGTCGCCAGATCGGCGACCGATTGTGCGGAGGTTCGCGTGGCCATCGACGGAACAGCGGAGCAAGCAGCGCGCCAGGCGCCGGGCTGCTCAGATCCCGCCGTCGGGCGTCACGGTGTGCTCGGGCTCCCGTGCCGCGACGTCGCGCGCGAAGTACGCGCGCAGGTGGGTCAGGTCGTCGCGGACGCGCTGCTCGCGCATCGAGCGCACCTTGCTGTCGCGGACGAACAGCGACGCCCAGCCGTGAACGTCGGCGAACAGCCGCGAGTGCACGCGCGTCGTCCCCGGCCGTTCGCCGGGCAGGAACATGATCTCGACCCAGACCTCGGCGCGGCCGCCGGTGTCCTCGAACCACACCATCCGCGCGCCGGGCACGTTGTGAAAGTGCACGTTGTCGCGGTTGCCGTCGGCGTGCACGAACGTCACGCGGTCATGCCCGCCGGCCTGGCTGGTGATGATGACCCGCTTGATGTCGGGGAACATGGTCGTCCACCGCGGGTAGTCGGTCACCGCGCGATACACGACATCGGGATCCGCCGCGAGCGTGGTCTCACCCTCGGTGATCGCGCTCTCGTTCGGGCTCGGGTAGACATGGATCTCGGACGGCGCCGCCGCGAGCGGCGAGGTCGCCGACGTGCATGCCACCATCCACGCGAGCGCTGTGACGATGTGACTGATCCGCATGAGAACTCGCACGGCCCCGGTTGGAGCGGACTTCGCGCTGGACCGTTGCCCAGCAACGATCGCGCCAATACGGGCACCGCGCAAGTTCGAGGGCATGCAGCATGCAGGTGCCAAACCGCCGGCGCCTGCCGGAGCAGCATACAGGCAAATTCCGACACCGATGTCGCGATCGCGCATGCGCTGCGGGAGTGCGCCCGATGGTGCGGGATTGCACAGCGCCGCGGCGGATCTATGTTAGGCGGCCATGATCCTCGCGTGCCCGGCGTGTGACAGCCGCTACGACGTCACCGGGCACCACGCCGGGCAGCAGCTGCGATGTCGATGTGGCGCGACGATGACGCTGCCCGCCATGGCGGCGGTCGCCGGCGAGCTCGCGTGTCCGCACTGCGGCGGCGGCGTGGCGGCGACCGCCAGCACCTGCGGGTATTGCCGCGCCGAGCTGCTGGTCAAGGCCTGCCCGCGCTGCCTGTCGCGCGTGTTCCACGGCCACAAGCACTGCCCGGAGTGCGGCGCCGAGCTCGAGATCGCCGCGACCGCCGACCCCGGCGCGGTCCGGCCGTGCCCGCGCTGCGCCGCGCCGCTCCACGCGCGCCGGGTCGGCGACCTCGTGATCGACGAGTGCAGCGCGTGCCTCGGCGTGTTCCTCGATCACGTCGCGATCAAGCGCGTGGTCGTCGATCGCGCCCAGGCGCGGGCCGATGCGCTGCTCGGCGCCCTGCCCCGCCGCGAGATCGAGCCCGTGCCCGCGGCCGGGCAGAAGATGTACCTGCCGTGCCCGGTGTGCCACGTCGTGATGAACCGCCGGCTGTTCGCGACCGGGACCGGCGTCATCATCGACGTCTGCCGCACGCACGGCACGTTCTTCGACGCCGGCGAGCTCCCGCAGGTGATCGAGTTCGTGATGAACGGCGGTCTGGAGCGCGCCGAGCGCAAGAGCCTCGAGCGGATGCGCGAGACGGCGCGCCGCGAGCTCGCCCAGGCGCGCGACGCGGCGCGCGCGGCCGCACATGGCCCCGCCGCGTTCGAGCGAAGCGGGATCGAGCCGACGCGCGCCGGCAGCCTGATCGACCTGCTGTCGTCCCTGCTGGGCTGATTCACCGCGGTGGTCGGGCCGCCAGGGCAGATCGCCTCGGCGCGCCGGGCGATGCGAGCACCACGGCCGCCGCGCCCGCGGTATGGTTCGCGGCGACGTGACCCGCGCCGCTCTGCTCCTCGCCGCCGTCGCCGCCTGCTCCAGCCCGCCGACGCGCGCCGTGGAGGCGCCCGCGCCGAGCACCGCGCCGCGCCTGGTCGTGCTGCTGGTCATCGACCAGTGGCCGGAGTGGGCGTTCGAGGCCAGGCGCCCGGCGCTGACCGGCGGCTTCGCCCGGCTGTTGCGCGAAGGCGAGTGGCACGTCGGCCAGCACCCGTCGGTCGCGACCCTGACCGCCGCGGGCCACGCGCTGCTCGGCACCGGCGAGCCGCCGTACCACTCGGGGATCCTCGCCAACGAGTGGTGGCACCGCGACGTCGCGCGCCAGCTCAAGGCGATCGAGGCCGAGGACGGCGCGATGTCGGCCAAGTGGCTGCGCGTGCCCGGCCTGGCCGATGCGCTCGCCGCCGCCCACACCGGCGGCAAGGCGGTGAGCGTCAGCCTCAAGGATCGCGCCGCGATCCTGCCGCTCGGCCACGCCGGCACGGCGATCTGGTACGACGCCCGCAAGGTCGCGTGGATCAGCCTCGCGCCGCCGTCCTGGCTCGCCGCGTGGAACGCGGCCCAGCCGATCGCGGCACACCTCCACAACGTGTGGACACCGCTGCCCGAGACCGCGCGGCTGGCGGGCGTCCCCGACGACGCGCCCGGCGAGATCGGGATCATGGGCCTGGGCCCGACGTTCCCGCATGCGCTCGATGCGACCCGGAACCCGGCCGCCGCGGTCCTCGCGACGCCGCTCGGCAACGACCTGGTGTTCGACACCGCGACCGCGGCGATCGAGCGCGAGCACCTCGGCGCCGGTCCCCACCCCGATCTCCTGATCCTCAGCCTGTCCGCCAACGACTACATCGGCCATGGCTGGGGCCAGGAGTCGTGGGAGTCCTGGGACACCGCGCTGCGGATCGATCGCCGGCTCGATCGCTTCCTCGCCGATCTCGATGCCAGGGTCGGCGCCGGCCGGTGGGCGATGATCGCGACCAGCGATCACGGCGCGAGCCCGATGCCCGAGTCGCTGCACGGCGGCCGGATCTCGTTCACGCAGATCAAGGACGCCGCCAACCGCGCGGCGATCGCCGAGCTCGGCCCCGGCGAGTGGATCGCGAACGCGCGGTTCCCCACCGTGTACCTGTCGGCCGCGGCGCTCGCCCAGCGGCCCCGGGACCTCGCGGTGGCGATGACGAAGATCGTCTATGCGCTGCGCGCGTTCCCCGGGATCGGGCGCGCCGAGAAGAGCTCCGAGTTCTGGGGCCACTGCGAGACCCGGACCGGCGACGCATTCCTGATCTGCATCACCCTGGACCCCGAGCGCTCGGGCGAGGTCCTCTACATGCCGGCCAGGGGCTGGGTGCTCGAGGAAGGCGACGAGGTCGTCGCCACCGGCCACGGCTCGTTGCAGCCGTACGACCGCGAGGTCCCGGTGATCGTGCTGGCGCCGGGCCGCGCCGGGCACGCCGCGCCGACCGGCCCCGACCCGACCCTGATCCCGATGCAGCGGATCGCGCCGATGCTCGCCGGCTGGCTCGGCGTCCCGCCGCCGACCACGCTGCGGTTGCAGGGCACCGCGTCGATCTCGAATCGCGCGCTGCCATGAGCGCCGTGCCCGGCGTGTTCTTCTCGCTGCTCTGCCGTGGAAGCCCATCACGTCAGGTGAGTGCGTGAACAGCGATCAGCCTCGGCACGTCAGGGTGAGTCTGTCTTCTTTCAAACTGATGCCTCACTCTAACGGAATATAGGGCCTGAAACGAATGAACACCCCGCTTGACTGTAGCCTCAAGCAACTCCCGACGGAGATCCTTGTCCGTGAGAATCCGCACAAACGCCTTGTCTCCCTGCCCGTGCAGATCGGCAATATCGATGACCATTCGGCCAGCCTCTCGAGTCCATGGGCTCGGGCGGCACGTGATTAGTAGAAAATCCTGCTCGAGCCATCGCGGCGTCGCGCCGAGTGGAAGACCGCCCTCAGTAATGGCTATCGGCATGTCCAGGCTCCACTGCGAGCGACGGATTTCACCGGTCTTGTGATCGACGATCTCTTTGATCCACGTCGACTTCGGCTTGCCATCGACGAAACGAACTGGCATGACCGGGTTTTCTCCTAGATCTGGATAGTTGAATTCCCATCGCATTCCGCCGTTCGGATTTCCACGCCGAATCAGTCGCTTGTCGATCATCTCGAATCCTCGCCAGAGGCGACTGTAGCCATTCGACACCGGCCCGCCGATGAGCAGCATATCTCCGTCGCAATTCGGTTCTTCAAGTCTGTCGATTTCGGAGATATTGGCGAATTTTCCTATCATGACACGCTCATTGAGCATATCCGTCATCACGGTGACGATATCCGGATGGAAGCCGAAGTCTGGGTGCCTGTTGCCAGGTACGATCTGGACGCTTCCCCAGGACGGGAAGAGATCCTGCATCTCGACGTTCGGCTCCACTGACAGCTCGCCAAGACCGCTCCAGACAAATACCTTCCGCAGAGGACTCAAGCCGACCGCGGCAATGACGGCACCCGCGGCGCCAGCCAATCCGGCGACTGCAGTTCTGCGAGTCAAACTTGTGCCCCGCTCCGCCAAAACGAGCTTGCTCGCATCGATCCCGTCGCGAACTCTGAGTTGTGGTCGATCGCCGTCGCGTAGTCCCTCCAAGGTAATTGCAGCGCACCCTTGGCGGTAGGCCGCAGCAACGGATTCGCACTCGCCCAGACCACCGTAGAACCCGATCGCAAAGTTACGGGCAGCATCGTCGCCGAACGATCCGTTCATCCCCACGACGCAGTCGACGTGCATGCGCAGCGCTTCGGCCTGCACGTCGCTGTAGCATGCGCTCAAGACCACCAGCTTGACCGACGATCCCGCGGCAGCAAAGACGTCGTGCAGCGCTTGCGCGGTGACCACCTGTATTTGTCCATCGCCCCCTTGGAAGAACAGGCCGCGTCGCGGTTCGCTCTCAGATGGCCCGGTGTCGGCGATCACGTCGCGACGCACCGTCGGCCCCGCGGCTCCGGCTCCAGCCGGGCCTTGGCCACCGTGACCGCTGAAGTGCACCACCGTCGGCTTTAGCTTGCGCAGCTCGCGGAGCAGATCCAGCGGCTGGGCAGCCCACCGCGTCTTCAACTCGAAGCAATCTCGGTAGCCGCTACGCTCGAGCTCGACCTGGATTGCGCGCGCTTCCTCGCCGAGCGCGAGTGGGGCCGTTCCCCTGGGACTGGCGGCGAGAAACAGGACAGTGTGCTTCATCAACGGCGACCTCGCCGGCCGGTTGGTGCCCTGGACGGCCTGTACCCTGGTGAGGCGATGGGACAGACGACTTCACGACATCGCGCGGCCTATCTCACGGAGATCAGACCCTCGGCTCCCGGATCGCCCGGCGGTCACCACATGGCCGCGTCCCATCTCGCACTGGCCGGCTGGCGCACTCACCGGCCAGCGCGACCGCCCCCTGGCCACCACGCGCTGCGTCAGCTCCGTCGTGTACGGGGCGACGATGAACGTCTACACGACCATGAGCGGGCGCCGCGCGACCACGGACATCCGCGAGGCGCCGCCAAAGAGAAGGGGCTGCTCTCGCAGGCACCGAGCTACAACAGCGTGCACCGCTACATGGAGCGCGCCGCTCTGGCGCCGCTGCTCGAGACGCTGGTCCACGAGTCGGCCGCGCCGCTGCGCGCGGTCGAGACGACGTTCGCGACCGACTCCACGGGGTTCGCGAGCGTGAGCGCGCTTTCTCGGGGCGCCGATCGACGATCTGCTCGCAGGACGGTTCACGCCGCCAGCGACCTGCCCGTACTGCAAGCAGCCGGTGCCAGGCTAGTCACGGCCGGCCGCGGCGAGATCGGCGCGGCGATCACCAAGGCTACGCTGCCTGGGCACGTCAGGTCACGGCTTGGCCTGGCACGGCCGGGCATGTCAAGGCAAGGCAAGGGTGCCGAGCGGTGCCGAGCAATCCCAACCCGTTGGATCTCGTATCCACCTGAAACTTGACCAGATCCCTGGTCATGCGTACAGTTGTGGACATGGCGACGGCGAGGAACAAATTGCTCGAAGCGGCCATGGCGCTGCTACAGGCTTCGCCGAGGCAGCGGCTTAACATCGTCGTTCTCAACAAGGCGCTTTTCTATCTTGACCTGCACGCGCTGCGCGATCTCGGCAGGACCGTGACCGACCAGGAGTATGTGGCCCTACCGCAGGGCCCCGTGGTCGACTCCTACAAGGAGATCCTGATCAAGCCGTTGGTCGAAGGGAACTTGGCGGAGCAACTTCAGGTATCCGCTGGCATGTACGGGTCGAAGCCTATCCGTGTAAGAAATCCCCTCACGACGTTCATCTACCTTGACGAACGCGAGCAAGAACTCGCGCGGCACATCAGCGCCGGCTTTCTCAATTCGTTCATCTCGGCGGCCGTATCGGCGTTCTCGCACGACAATCCGGGATGGCGGACTGCCTTCAGCAAGCATGAGGAGGGGCGACCCTACGTGAAGATCGACATGCTCCTAGCGCTCCAGCAACTCGACGACGACGATGCCGCATGGCTCAACGAGCCGTTGGACGCGGACGCGATGGCGATCTGCAACGCAGCAGCATCGGCAACGATACTCTGGGACTGATCGCTGCCGACGATGACGGTGCTACCGACGGACGTTACGTGGATCGTCAGTGAACACTGTGTTGACGACATAAAGCACATCAGGGCCGCGCTCGGCGATAGCTACATACACAACAGAACGAAGCTACGCGAGATGCTGTGCGACTACTTCTCGGGAGGCGCGGGATGTTCCGCGCCCATGGGATCCTCGATTTCGACGCTGGGATCGGCGTGTGGTACTGGCAAGTTGCTCAAGGTGCGGTGGTTGCTTCCGGGCAGCGGCAAGAGCGGCGGGCTTCGTTTCGCAATCGTGGCGTTCTGTGACAGCATGAAGGTTGTTCTCTGCCGTGCCTGGGTACGTAAGGACGATCCGTCCAGCGCGGACTTCGAGGCCGCTGGGGATCTGGCCGCGGATCACCTGGACGACGATCAGAGTGAAGGCGACGGGGATCTGTAAGTCAGAGCTCGACCTGGCATCTCGGACAGCGGCCACGCGGGTAGCGGTGCTGAACCGGCTACCTCAAAAGGCCGATCTCCCGCGTGGACGCGCTCTCCTGGGCTCTATGTCCTACGGGCTCCTACGGGGTCCTGGCGCTGAACGCCGCGATCGCTTCCGACGACGCGCTGACCGGGGACGAGGACGGGCACAGCCGGCCTGGCCCGTGCCCGTCCTCGGTGCAACGCTAGCTCACTTGGTGGGGTGCGAAGGATGCTCCGCGCGCGCCTGCGGCGGCCGCACCGCCTGCCTCGTGCACGCCGGCTGCGCCACCAGCACCGGCTGCGCCAGACCGATCAGCGGCAGCTGGGCCGCGAGCGGCTGGACCAGCGCCGGCTGGACGATCATCGCCGGCTGGGTGAGCAGCACCGGCTGGGTGAGCACCGGCGGCTGGGTGACCAGCTGCGCCTGACCGGTCAGCTGCGACTGGCACGAACACGCCAGCTGCGCCAGGCCCTGGAGGCCCTGGACGCCCTGGCATCCCTCCTGGCACCCCAGGAGGCCCGGACACCCGAGCTCGCACCCGAGCTGGGGCTGGCACCCCGGGTTCGCGCGCGTGAGCACCTGCTGCTTGATCAGGAACTCGCCGTGCTGGGCGCGACCGAAGAACTGGAGGACCCAGCGATCATCGCTGATCTTGTTCTCCACGATCCGCTCGATGTCGATCCCGGCCTGGGCACCGCCCTGGGCCCCGGACTGGCCGGACGCCAGGGTCCACTCGCGGACCGCCGTGGCGGCCTTGCCGAACTGGGCGCGGATCTCCTCCGAGCTCCGGGTGTTCAGCGTCTGGCCGATCATGAGCACGATGCCGGTGTCACTGCTCGAATCGACCAGTGCGAGCTCGTAGCGATTCTGCCGGGGATCGAACGTGTTCAGCGTGATGGTCTGCTCCAGCGAGGTCGCGATGTCGGTGATCACGACGATCGCCAGCCGCCCGGTCGCCGTCCTGCACGTCGTCCTGCCGGTGTTCACGATGGGTTCCGCGTTCGGCGCACGGAACACGAACTCGTCGACGATCCAGTCCCCCAGCAGCTCCTGCAGCGACCGAAACTCCTCGGCAACACTCTGGTTGCGCGCACTTCCCGACCCTGATGTTGACTGCCCCATGACTCCATCCTCCTTCTCTCATTTGCGATTGCTGAATGCTCAGTGCAGCTCCAGTGCAACACTGAAACATGAATCGGACTGGCAGATTGTTAGCCCGCATTCGCGACGAGGCAAAGTGGCGAAACACGACAATCGCAGTCCCGTATTGTGTATTCGAATAGAACACTTCACCACAGGCGAGGTGGCTGCGATCGCGGTCGACCGCGGGCCCGGGAGCGCACCGTGACGTGGGGGCACGTTGCCACCGGCCGCAGCGCGACCGGCTCGCCGCGGTGAGCGCCCGGCGCGCAGCGACCGTGAGCGTCGAGGCACGCCGCCCCGCGCGGCGGGCATCAGCTCGGCGGCCGGTCCAGCACGACCGCGGTCACCCGGGCTCGCGTGTCGCCCGCGCGCAGCTGGATCGTCAGCGGTCCACCGCGGTGCGAGACCTCGAGCGCGCCGCGGCCCTCGGCGAGATCGCCGGCGTCGCTCGATACCCGGATCGCGACGTCGGCCGGAGCGGCCTCGACCCGCACGCGCCACGCGCCGGGCTCGACTGCGATCTGCGCCAGCTCGGCGGCTTGCCCGGGCGGCAGCTCCGCCACGATCTGCCCACCGCTCTGCGTCCCGGCGTGCCCACCGCCCTGGCCCTCGACGAGCCGCGCGATGATCTCGCGGCCGGTGAACAGCAGCCCCGGGATCCGGATCTCGGTGGGCCCGCGCTCCACCCCCAGCTTGCCGTCGACGCGCACCCGGAGCCGCGCGCGCACCAGGTACGGCGGCGGGGTGTCGAACGCGACCAGGCGGTAGTCCGCGCGAAACCCCGGGTCGGCCATCATCTCGACGCCGCTGCGGAAGCAGGCCGCATCGGTGCCGGGCGGGATGCAGAACATCACGAGGTCCGGGCGCCGCGCCAGCACGTAGCGGCCATCGCCCAGCTCGTGCCCGAGGTCGCCCCGGCCGAAGCCCTCGGGCCGGTGCAGCGCGAGGTAGCGGTCGTTGAGGCCCAGCATGTCGAGCGACGGCAGGTCGGAGAAGTACGGGACCGCGCCGGCGGCGTCGACCGCGATCAGCGGCTGCCTGGGCCCGAACGCCCGGTGCAGCAGCGACGCCACCGCCGCGCCGCGCCACTCCCAGCGCTCGTTCCGCGCGCGCGCACACTCGCGGTCGCGGCGCTGCATGACGGCGAGCTCGGCCGCGCAGCCGGCCAGGATCACCGACGCGGCGACCAGCGGCGCCGCGCCCAGCGCCGCCAGCCAGGCGACGCCTTCCACGATCAGCAGGGCGGCGAGCGCGATCGCCGGAACGAGGTGGCGCCACGCCGGAAAGAAGTCGCCGCCGATCACCGCGACGTAGCCGAGCCACAGCACCAGCGGCGTCGCGATCGCGATCACCCGCCGGCGCCGCGCCGGTCCGCCCCACACGGCGGCGGCCACCGCGACCACCGCGGGGACCAAGATCCCGAGCAGCGTCCGGCACCCGGCGATCACGTAGTCGAGCCCGAGCACGAGGCGCGGCAGGGTGAACGCGAGCTTGGCGTGGGCCGTGTTGGGGACCCAGTCTCCGTAGTACAGCCGGCGAAACGCCAGCTGCGCGCCCAGCGCCGCGATCTGCGGCGCGGCCAGCGCGACGGCCGCCACCAGCGCCGCGCGCGACCGGCCGGCGAGCACGATCCCGATGCACAGCCCGCCGCCCAGCAGGATCCCGTCGGGCCGGGTCAGGCAGACCAGCCCGAGCAGCAGCCCGGGGCCGATCATCGCCGACGGCCGCGGCACGTCGTCCAGCACGGGCAGGCAGAGCGCCACCGCCCACGCCAGCAGCGCGACGAGCAGGGGCTGCTCCAGCCCGCCGATCGCCCACGCGTCGATCGGCCCGGTCAGCGCGAACGCCAGGACGATCGCGAGCAGCGCCAGCGCGCCCGCGACCGAGCGCACCGGCGGCACGGCCGCGCTCCGCACGATCGCGCAGATCACCGCGGCATGGCCGGCGAGCCCGAGCGCGCGCGCCGCGGTGATGAGGTCGAGGCCCAGCGCGTGGAGCCCGGCGCACGCCGCCACCCACAGCAGATTCGAGTAGCCCTCGACCCGCTCCCCGTCGGTCCAGGTCAGCCCGTGCCCGGCGACCAGGCGCTTCGCGTAGCGCAGCGAGATCAGCGCGTCGTCGGCGATGAACGGCCAGTAGCGCGACGCGCGCCACGCCAGCACGGCCACGCCGATCACCGCGATCGCGACCTGGATCGAGGCTGCCCGGGCAGCGGGCCGCGGCGGCGAGGGCGACGCGGGCATGAACGCCGGGACAATACAGCCACCCGCCGCGCGCGCAAAGCCGCTCAGATCTCGTGCGGCATCGGCCGGCGCGGCGCGCGGAAGTAGCGCAGCGGCGAGTACGGGCCGAAGTTCGACACCCGCGAGGTGTAGAGGTCGGCGTAGTCGTTGACCTGCTCGCCGAACCGCGAGTTCTCGTTGCCCTCGCGCAGGCACGACCCCCAGTGCGGGTTGTAGGCGCGGTCGATGCGGTCCTCGAGCGAGTCGACCTCGGCGTCCATCAGCTGGGCGCGATCGCGCAGCGCATCGATCGACTCGCGGGTCACCCGGCGCGCGTCCTCGAGCCGGGTCCGCAGCGGGGGCGCGGTCGCACCGTCGTCGATCAGCCGCTGGATCTTCTTGAGCCGCAGCGACTGGTAGTCGATCTCGGACTCGAGGTTGCGGTGGCGGCGGTCGAGCAGGTCGAGGTCCTTGATCTGGGCCTCGAGCCGGTCGCTGACCGAGATCTCGCGCTCGAGCTCCTGCAGCACCATCGCGGTGCGCCACATGTGCTGCTTGCGCAGCCGCAGGATGTCGCCGTAGATGTGGTCGCCGATGTAGAGCACCTGCTCGCCCTTGACCCCGGTGAGCTGCTCGAACGCGATCACGTTGCCGGCCTGGTAGACCTTGTCGCGCGCCAGGTGCTTGATCGACTCGCCGTTGCCGTTGCCGACCGGGGCGCCGGTCGCCGGATCGATCTGGACGAACGGCCGCAGCTCGTTGAGGAACGCCGGCTTGCCGGCGGCGACCATCACGATGTCGAAGTAGTTGCGCCACGACGGGTAGGCCTTGCGCTCGCCGTCGAGCAGGTAGCTCATCACGCTCGCGGTGTAGTCGTAGAGCGAGTTGGTGAGCAGGAACAGCTTCTTGCCCGAGCTGCGGAACTTGTGCAGGGTCTCGCCGAGCAGCGGGTCCTTGATGATGAACGCGCCGAGGTCGGCCTTGATCACGCTCTTCAGCGTGTCGTCGCGGTGGGCCTCGTCGATCGCGGTCCGGATGTCGGCGAACAGCTTGTCGTAGTCGGCCGGGGCGCCCTGGCGGTCGTGCCAGTCGACCAGCGTGAGGTACATCACCGCCTCGGGCAGCGCGAACAGCGTGTCGATCCACTCGTAGCGATCGCTCGACAGGTTGATCTTCTCGTTGCGGTAGATCGCCTTGCGCTCGTCGTGGCTGACCTCGCGGAACCCGTGGTAGCACCGGCCGACGTACGAGTGGCGGTCGGCCTTGAACACGTTGCCGTACTTCTTGTCGACGACCAGGCCGCGGATCGCCCACCGCGGGTCGTACGACAGCTGCTGGATGTCCGGCGCGTAGCCGTGCTTGTCGACCAGCTTCTGCAGCGTGAGCTCCATCGACAGCTGCTCGAGCCGGTCCTGGTGGTACAGCGCCAGCGTGTAGTCCATGTCGAACCCGATCATCTCGATCGTGTCCATGCGCAGGTTGCGGTTGCAGAACACGCGGTTCTTGCGGGCCACGTCGATCTCGGTCGTGGTGTCCCCCAGGAGCACGCCGAGCTGTGGATCGACGTCCGCGGCCGTTCCGACCATTCGGGCCAAGTGTAGCCTGCTTGGGATACATTCGGGACATGGTCGTGCCCCCCGCGTGGAACCGTCCGTCCGAGCCGTTCGCCGAGCTGATCTCCGCCGCGGCCATCGCCGCCCGGGTCGCCGAGCTCGGGGCCCAGATCTCGGCGGACTATGCGCCGCTGTCACACGCCGCCGACATCGTGGTGGTCGGCGTGCTCAAGGGCTCGGTCATCTTCCTGGCCGACCTGGTGCGTCAGATCGCGGCCCCGGTGTACCTGGAGTTCATCGGCATCTCGTCGTACGGCGACGCGACCGTGTCGTCCGGCGTGGTCCAGATCACCCAGGACGTGTCGCGGCCGATCGAGGGCAAGCACGTGATCGTCGTCGAGGACATCGTCGACACCGGCCACACCGTGCACTACCTGCTCGAGAACCTGGCGACCCGCCGGCCGGCCAGCATCAAGCTGTGCGCGCTGCTCCACAAGCCCGACCGGGCCGAGCGGGAAGTCAAGATCGATTACCTCGGCTTCACGATCGCCAACAAGTTCGTCGTGGGCTACGGCCTGGACGTCGCGCAGCAGTTCCGGAACCTACCGTTCATCGGCTACGTACAGGGGCCATGAACGCCGAAGGGCTGCACAAGCTCCCCGCCGCGCTGTTCGAGATCGGCAAGCTGATCGGGTCGGAGCTCGACCCCGGCATCCTGCTGTCGCGGATCGCCGAGCTGGTCTGCCAGCTGATCGGCGCCAAGGCGTGCTCGGTGATGCTGCTCGACGCCGACCGCAAGCGCCTGCTCGCCAGGGCGGCCTACGGCGTGCGGACCGAGCGCATGCAGTCGCTGTCGTTCCCGATCGGCGAGGGCGTCGCCGGCTGGGTCGTCGAGCGCGGCGAGCCGGCGCTGATCGCCGACGCCGCCGCCGATCCGCGGTTCGTCGTGCTGCCCGGCAACCAGACGCCGATCGCGTCGATGCTGTGCGTGCCGCTGACCGCGCGCGGCCAGCGCGTCGGGGTGGTCACCGCGACCAGCGACCGGACCGGCGCGTTCGACGCCGACCACCTCGAGCTGGTCCGGTTCATCGCCCGGACGATCGCGCTCGACATCGAGAACGTGCTGCTGCACCGGGTCGCGGTGACCGACCCGCTGACCGGCGCGTTCAACCGCGAGTTCCTGGTCCAGCGGCTGCCGCAGGAGATCACCGCGGCGCGCGACCTCGACCGGCCGCTGTCGCTCGCGCTGGTCGACGTCGACCGCTTCAAGGCGGTCAACGATCGCCACGGCCACCACGTCGGCGATGTCGTGCTCACCGAGGTCGCTCGCCGGCTGCGCGGCGCGATCCGCGGCGGCGACCTGCTGGTCCGTTACGGCGGTGAGGAGTTCCTCGCGGTGCTGCCCAAGGCGGACGCCGGGCGGGCCTGGGAGGTCGGCGAGCGGATGCGGCAGCGGGTGTCGGAGCGAGCGTTCGATCTGGGCGACGGGATCGCGCTGCTGTTGCGGGTGTCGGTCGGCGTGGCGCAGTGGCGATCCGGCGAGCTGATGCCGGGGCTGATCGAGCGCGCCGACACCGCGCTCTACGGCGCCAAGGATCGCGGCCGCAACCGCGTCGAGGTCGCGCCGTGACCGAGAGCGCCGGCGGAGGCGGCAAGCCGCCGGATCGCCCGGCTCGCCCGGACCCCGCCGACGAGGCAATGTACCGCTCGGCGTCGAGCGCCGGCTGGGACGACGAGCCGCCCGCGAAGGCCGGGGCGCCCCCGGCTGCCGTGGCCACGACGACCGCGGCCACGACCGCGAAGGCCACGACGAACGCACCACCGGCTGCCGCACCGGCCTCGCCACCGCCGTCGGGGTCGCCACCCGCTGCGCCGCCCGCCGCATCGCCGCCCGCCGCATCGCCGCCACCCGCATCGCCGCCACCCGCTGCGCCGCCCGCCGCATCGC
>JBGQCL010000119.1:0-26398 GCA_041495365.1 Kofleriaceae bacterium
ACCGGCCCGAATGTGTTCGTCGCCGACGACCTCTTTTGGTACCACCCGGCGCGCAGCCTGGAGCTGGCCGCCGCGCTGAAGCGACGCGGCATTCGGAAGCGGTGGCTGCTGGTGCAGAGCCGCACGGACCTGGTGGCCAATCACGCCGAGCTCCTGGCGGCGTGGCGGCCGCTCGCTCAGGATTTCGACATCTTCTTCGGCCTGGAAGCCGCGACCAACGAGGGGCTGAGCGACCTCGTCAAGGACACCACCAGCATCAAGCTGCACGAGCCCACGCTGACCGACGTGATCGTGCACGTCGAGGTCCCGGACGACGATACCCAGCAGATCGTGGTGACTCCGGCCATGCTGTCGATCCCGGAGGGCACACCCGGCAGCTTCACGGTGGCGCTCAAGTTCGATCCCGGCACCACGGTGTCGGTCGACCTGGCGAACACCAACCAGACCTCGCTGCCGATCACGCCGAAGCCCGGCAGGGCCGCGATCACGTTCACCGGCGGCCCCGGCGGCAACTGGGCGACCCCGGTGACGGTCGACGTCGACCCACCGGCCGATCCCAACACCGCCTCGGAGACCGCGGTGGTCACGGTGAGCGGCGCCGGCGCGCCGAACCCGGCCACCGTGAACATGACCGTCACGGACTCGACGGTCGTGGCGCAGTACGGCTGGCCGACCCCGTTCACGGCGACCAGGTCGATCCCGCCGAACACGGTGGTGGCGTACATGATCCACGTCGACGCGGCGTCGTTCCTCGACTCGCTGGGGGTCTACGTCCCGGTGGCGACGGGCAACTTCCGCATGGCGCTGTACGCCGACTCCGGCGGCAAGCCCGGCACGCTGGTCGCGTCGATGCCCCTCGGGGTGGCGCTGTCCAACACCGGCAGCAGCACCGGCGACATCAGCCCCGACGTGATGACGCCGATCGGATTCTACTGGATCGCGGTGCACTTCGCGCAGACCACCGCGGTAGGCTCCGGCCCCACGACCCAGCTGGGCAATCAATGCATCTTCAGCCCGCTCAAGCTCGGCGACGCGTGGCCCACGACTCTCGGGCCGGCGAGCTGCACGATGGACGTCCTGCTCAACCTCTGGACCAACCACTACCATCAATGATCAAGACATTCGCGATCCTGTCCTTGCTGGCCGCCGCGCCGGCGGCCGCGGCGCCCTCGCACGAGGTGTGCGTCCCCGACGCCAGCGGCGTGCCGACGCGCGAGGGACCGCCCAAGTGGCTCAACTGGTCGGGCTCGGGGACGACCGCGGTGGATCAGCTGCTGGACGATCCGCGCTGGCTGGGCGCCACCGGCCAGGCGTTCGAGGTCGGCAGCGCGACGCCGCCGCTGCAGACTCGCTCGGTGGTGTCCACGGTGGGCGGCAAGGACTACCTGTTCACGTCGTTCATCGTCGACCTCGAGCCGAGCGCGACGACGCCGCGCGACCTGTTCCTCGGGTTTCGCCGCGTCACGTCGCTGGCGACCTCGGCCGGGACCGAGTTCGGATACATCTTCCAGTTCCACCTCACCGGCACGGCTGCGAGCCATTCCACCGTCGCACCCATTCATTGCGCGCGGTTCAGCGATTGCGCCGAGGGCACCGGCACGGCCAGGGACTTCTGGCGCGTGTTCGTCGACTACAACAAGACGTTCACCCACACCGATCCCGGCGACTGTCCGAACGGCCACCTGTTCGAGCGGTTCACCGGCGCCACGGTCAACGATCCGCCGATCACGTGGATGACCAAGCCGACCGCCACGGCGTGCACCGCGGACCCGACGTGCACCGCGCTCGACCCGAACAGCTACTGCAACATCGACGGGTTCTGCACGTCGAGCGATGACGCCGTCCGCTACTGGAAGCTCGATGCCACCCAGGCCCCGCTGCTCGCCAACCGCTGGGCGGTCCAGGTCCGCATCCCGATCGTCGCGAGCGGGCAGCCGCTGTCGGCGGGGATCGAGCGCAATGCCACGATGTGGTACGAGATCACCGAGAAGACGTTTGCGGACAACTACGCCAACGTGGCGTTCTGGCCCGACGATCTGACCACGTCGATCTGCACCAGCCCGACGGCCAGCCTGTCCGACTTCCTGGTTCACCCGGAGCTCGGCTCGGTGGACACGAGCTGTCCGGGCGCGAGCTGCGTGTGCCCCGGCTGCAACCCGGACTACTACAGCGGCCTGGCCGAGCTGACGCCGGGCGCGACGGTGCCGGGCACCTGCGATGGCGGGATCACGATCGACCACGGCGACGTCGGCTCGCTGTTCAACGCGCCCGCCGGTAGCGCCCTGGCGTACTTCTCGTCGCACCAGCCCAACGACGAGATCCTGGCCGGCGGCGTCAACACCCTGGTGGCGCAGCCCGTGAACACCACGTCGACGGACATCACCGCCAAGATCCAGGGCCGGTTCCGACTGGCCGGCTGGGGCTCCGCGCCGTGGTCCGTCCCCAGCGACACCGGGACGTGGAAGGACCTGCGCCCGGCCAGCAACGGCGTGTGCACCGGCGGGACGGCGCCACCGTGCGGGTCGATGACGATCCCGGCGCATGGCAAGGGCGCGATCTGGGTCAACTGGACGATCGGCGACGATACCGGCCCGGGCGGACTGAAGGACAGCGAGTACTGCAAGTACGGCCTCAAGCCGCCCGGGGCAGGGGCCATGTGCAATCCCGGCTGCGACTGCACGGCGGCGGGCGCCCAGTGCGACGTCAAGTCGGGGACCGGGGTGCAGGCGTCGACCGGCGGACCCTGCGTCACGCCGCTCTACCAGTTCGACCAGTGCATGCTCGTCGAGCTCACCGGGCAGCTCACCACCGCCACGACGCCGCCCAAGGCGGTCCAGTTCGTGAAACAGAGCACGTGGAACAACATGACGTTCGGCTCGATGTCGGTGCTGTCGCGCGAGGCGCTGATCGACGCGCGCGAGCTGCCCAGGGCGCCGGGCCAGCAGTACCAGGACCTCTATCTCCTGGTGATGCCGCGCAACCTGCCGGCGAGCGTCCCCGCGACGTCGACCGGCGTCAGCCTGACCCAGGCGCGGGCCGTCGACGCCGCGGCGCGGATCGCCCAGCCCTACCTCGACGACATCAACCGGATCCCGCCGGTCCAGATCCGCGCGATCATCGATCGGCTCCAGCGCACGCCGCTCGAGCAGGGCGGCGGCTCGGGCAGCGGTTCGAACGGCGACAACGGCGACAAGCGCATTCCCCAGATCCGGCGCGCCATGCAGGTCATGCCGCCGGCCGACTTCCAGCGGGTCGCCAGGCTGCTTGACATCGCGCTCGGCCAGAACAAGCAAGGGGGCAACGCCGCGAGCGCGCTCGTGCACGATGCCGTGAGCACGCTCGGTCCCACCGCCGCGGCGGGCGTGGTCTCGACGCTGGAGATCTATCCGTACTACCAGCCGCTCGGCCAGGGCAGGGCGTACCAGCCGATGACCGCGTTCTCGGTGTTCCTCAGCCACGAGAACACGCTGTCCGGAACTCGCTACGTCATCGACGGCGCGGACAAGGTCGCCGACAACGTGTACCACATGCGGATTCCGGTCGGCTTCGCCAAGCGGATCCTGATCCGGGCCGAGGCGGTCGAGGGCAAGGACGTGCTGACCCCGCCCAACCCGGCCTGGCCGTGTGCGGGTGGCTGCGCCGCGTGCGGCGGCGTGAACCGGAGCTGCGGCCTGGTCGCGGCGCTGGGCAGCGGCGGCCCCGGGCTGCTCGCCTTCGTGTGGCTGATCGGGCGCCGCCGCAAGCAGCCGCAGCGGCGGGGGTAGCGTCAGCCCGGCGGGCGGCCGTCGCGCGCGGCGCGGGCCTCGGCGGTGTCGGGCACGTGCTCGTTGCGCCTCATCAGGATCGGGATCAGGAACTGCGCGACGGTGGCGAACACGTTGTGCGCCGGGTCGAGCATCTTGCCGATGCCCTGCGCGGTGATCAGCGCGACGAACACCAGCGTCATGTCGGGCACCGGGTGGACGTGGTAGCGGCGGCCGAGCGCGAACATCTCGGCGATCAGCTCGCCGTACTCCAGCTTGCCGACGTCCTTGGCGCGGAACCGGGCCGAGAACGCGGAGACCTCGACGCGCAGCGCGTCCCAGTCGACCGTGCCCAGGTAGGTGTGGAACCGCTGGAGGTGGGCGACCAGATCGTCGGCGGTGCCCATCGCGATGCACTTGGTCATGTCGATGAACTGGATCAGCACGGCGTCGTGCAGCTGCTTGGCGAGCCCGACGTCGAAGATCACCAGCGTGTCATCGTCCTGCACCAGCATGTTGCCGGGGTGGAGGTCGGCGTGCACGAAGCCGTCCTCGAAGCACATCTTGCACATCACCTGGCGCAGCACGTCGGCGAGCCTGGCGGTGCGCCGCGGATCGCGGGCGGCGGGCAGCGCGTCGATCTTGGTGCCGCGCATGAACTGCATGGTCAGCACGCGCTCGCCCGACAGCTCGGTGATGACTTCGGGGAACGCGACGTCGGTGCGGCCGGCGAAGTTGGCGCGGAACCGCCGGTAGTTGTCGGCCTCGATCCGCAGATCGGTCTGGGCATGGATTGCCTCGACGAAGTGCCGGGTGTGCCCGACCGGATCGTTGGCGCGCCAGCGCTGCCGGAGCGCGACCAGCTGCGCGCCGGCCAGCAGGATCGCCTGATCGCGCTCGACCTGGCGGCGCACGCCCGGCCGCAGCACCTTGACCGCGACCTCGCGGCCGTCGCGCAGGTGGGCGCGGTGGACCTGGGCCACGCTGGCCGCGGCGACCGGCGTGGGCTCGAAGTCGGCGAACAGCTCGGCGAGCGGCCGGCCGAGCTCGGCCTCGACCGTCGCCCGGACCCGGCGGAACGGGAACGGCGGCAAGCGGTCCTGGAGCCGGCGCAGCTGGGCGACGACCTCGGGCTCGAACAGGTCCGGCCGCGTGCTCATGACCTGGCCCAGCTTGATGAACGTGGCGCCGAGCGCGGTCATCGCCCAGCGCAGGACGATGCCGCGCAGGGCGGCGACCGACGGGGCACGCCGGGGCCCCCACACGAACAGGAAGAGCGCGAGTCGTAGCGCCCCGTACATCAGCCCGCAGACCGTCACGACGAGCACGAGCCACAGGAAGTGAACGAGGTTGCCCGGCCATCGCAGCACAGCGCGCCACATGGTGACACAGCGCGCTGTCGCCGCAGCACATGTGGCGCTGCCGCTCAGGATCCACGATGAGTTTCGGTATCTTACGTTGGCACCGGACTTGCGACATGTGCGCGGTCATGGACGCGTTCAGAGCAAACATCGAGGACATCCGACGACGCGCGCTGGAGAAGATGGACGACGGTGCCGTCACCGCATCCTATCGCGCCGATCGCAGCAAGGTGATCGACGTGCTGAACGAGGTGCTGGCCACCGAGACGGTTTGCACGTTGCGTTATCGGAGCCATTATTTCATGGCCAAAGGAATTCACTCCTCCGGAGTGGAAGACGAGTTCCTCGAGCACGCGCGGCAGGAGCAGGACCACGCCGACCGGGTCGCCAAGCGGATCACAGAGCTCGGCGGGAGACCGAACCTCGACCCCGAGGGCCTCGCGGCCCGCAGCCACGCCCGGTACGGCGAGGGCGAGGACCTGGAGGAGATGATCAAGGAGGATCTGGTCGCGGAACGGATCGCGATCGCCATCTACTCCGAGATCGTGCGCTGGCTGGGGAACGATGACCCCACCACGCGGCGGATGATGGAGGAGATCCTCGCGACCGAAGAGGAGCACGCGGACGATATGGCAAAGCTGCTCTCCCGCGTCCGCAAGTGATACGTTTGGTCTGGCAAGCCTGTGGCGGTTCCGTCGGACCAAGACATCATCCTCGCGCTCGGGGAGGACCTCCCGATCGGGCTGTGGGTGGCCCGCGCGCCGCGCGGCGAGCTGATCTACGCCAACCGCACGTTCAGCGAGATCATGGGTGCCGAGATCATGGGCACGGTGGCGCGTGACGACGTCCGGGTCGGCGGGTTCGCCGCGCCCTACGGGGTCCACACCCGCGATGGCGCGCCGTACCCCGAGGACCGGATGCCGTTCGCGCGCGCGCTTGCCGAGCGCCGCGTGATCGTCGCCGATGACATCACGATCCACCGGCGCGACGGCACGCGGGTCGACGTCCGCGCGGTCGCCCGGCCGGTCGGCGATCCGATCACGCACGTGATCGTCGCGTTCTTCGACATCAGCCGCGAGGCCGGGGCCGAGCGCGCGCGCGCCGAGAGCGAGCAGCGGCTGCGCCGCGCCCAGCGGCTCGAGGCGATCGGCACGCTCGCCGGCGGGATCGCCCACGACTTCAACAACCTGATCTTCGGGATCAAGATGATCGCGGCCGAGCTCGCGATCACCGAGCGCGATCCCAAGCGCCGCGAGGCGCTCGAGCTGATCGACGACATCACCGAGCGCTCGGCGGCGCTCACCCGGTCGTTGCTCGGCTTCGCCCGCCGCGGCAAGAACCGCGCGGCACCGGTCAGCGTCAACGACATGGTGATCGCGATGAGCGAGCTGCTGACCCGCTCGCTGCCCGGCGTCGCGCTGTCGTTCGACCTCGAGGCCAGCGACCGCGGCACCGTGGTCGGCGACCAGTCGCAGCTCGAGCAGGTGATCATGAACCTGGTGCTCAACGCGCGCGACGCGGTGCAGTCATCGGGGCGCGTCGTCGTGCGGACCCGCGATCACGGCGCGCCGGGCGACCCCGACACGGCGCGGTTCGTCGTGCTCGAGATCAAGGACGACGGCCCGGGCATCCCGGCCGAGATCCGCGATCGGGTGTTCGACCCGTACTTCACGACCAAGACCACCGGCCCCGAGCGCGGGACCGGGCTCGGGCTGGCGACGGTCCTCGGCATCACCGAGAGCCACGGCGGCTCGGTGGAGATCGACGTCGGGCTGGGCGGCCGCGGCACGACGATGCGATTGTTGCTGCCGGCCGCCAGCAAGTCACCGGCGGCGAAGAGCCATGCCACGGTGGCAGAGCTTCCCAAGGGGAGTGGAATGATCCTGGTCGTGGATGACGATCCGATGGTGCGCAAGGTGGTGACCAGCTCGCTCGGCGTGCTCGGCTACCAGACGGTCGACGCCGCGAGCGGCCCGGAGGCGGTCCGGGTCTACCGCGAGCGCCACGACGAGATCCGCGGTGTCGTGCTCGACATTGTGATGTTGGGGATGACCGGGCGCGCGACCTACCTCGCGCTGCGCGAGGTCGACGCCAGCGTCCCGGTGCTACTGATGTCGGGACACACGCTGAACGAGCACGTCCAGGAGATCCTCGACCTCGGCGTGCGCAACTTCGTGTCCAAGCCGTACTCGATCGGCGCGCTGGCCAAGGCGATGGCCGAGCTGGTCCCGTGAGCGCCGCCTCGCCGGCTCGGGTGGCCGCCGCCGCATGCGGCGATCGGCAACGTTCACCGCGCGCTTGCTGTTGATCGGCGAGCCGGATTCGCGCTAATGCTCCCCCGATGAGGGGTCTCTCCGGTTCGCTGATGTCGCTGGCGCTCGGCGCGCTCGAGGCGCTGGGCGCCGCCGGCTGCACGGCGCGCGTGGCGGATCCGCTCGACGCGGCGGCGCTGACCCCGATCCGGCACGTGGTGATCGTGGTCAAGGAGAACCACACGTTCGACAACTACTTCGGCTCGTTTCCCGGCGCCGACGGCATGGCGCAGATCCCGACCGCCGCGGGCCTGATCGCGCCGCCGCGCGCGCCCGATGTCACGCCGCGCGACCTGTGCCACAACCACCGCTGCGCGCTGACCGACTATGCGGCGGGCGCGGTGAACGGCTGGGAGCAGGTCCCGGGCGCGTCGACCGGCGGCGACAACCTGATGTACGCGCAGTACACCGAGGCCGACATCCCGAACTACTGGCAGTACGCGCGCCACTTCACGCTCGGCGACCGGTTCTTCGCCAACGTGCTCGGGCCGAGCTTCCCGGGCCACACCTTCGTGCTCGCGGCGCAGGCGGGGTGGGCGAGCGGCAACCCGGACACCAACCTCGACCACCCGTACTGGGGATGCGACCAGGACCCCAGCGCGCGGGTCACCGTCGAGGATCCGCGCGCCGGCGCGCCGGCCCAGGTGTTCCCGTGCTTCGACATCCCGAGCCTGCCCGACGTCCTGCCGGCCGGCGTCAACTGGCGGTTCTACGGCTCGAACTTCTACGTGCTCGGCGAGGTCTGGTCGATGTTCAACGCGATCAAGTCGATCCGGATGGGGCCGGACTGGGCGCACGTGGTGAATGCGTCGACGTTCGACCTCGACGTCGATCGCGGCGCGCTGCCCGAGGTCAGCTGGCTGGTCGACCAGGATCTCGACGACGAGCATCCGGGCTACGGCAGCGTGTGCCAGGGTGAGAACTGGACGGTGGGCCACCTCAACCACCTGATGAACAGCCCGCTGTGGAAGGACACCGCGATCCTGTTCACGATGGACGACTTCGGCGGCTGGTACGATCACGTCGCCCCGCCGCGCCAGTACGGGCTCGATCCGGCCAGCCCGTACGGGCTCGGCTTCCGGCTCCCGCTGATCGTCCTCTCGCCCTACGCCCGGCCCGGCTTCGTGTTCCACGAGGTCAGCGAGCAGGCGAGCATCCCGCGGTTCGTCGAGCGCGTGTTCGGCGCGCCGGCGCTGTCGACGCTCGACCCGGCGGCGCAGGACGGCCAGGCCAACGACCTGCTCGGCGCGTTCGACTTCACGCAGGCGCCGCTGCCGCCGCTGCCGCTGCCGCTGCGCAGCTGCATGTAGCGGTCGGCGCGCGCCGCGCGAGGTGTCCACGGCCACTGCTAGCGGGCTCGCGGCTCCTCGCGCTCCTTTTGCTTCTCCTCGCCGAACCCCCGCGCGACATCCGTGGCCGTGCGATAGACCCCGTCGGGAAGCTTGCCGATCGCGTCCAGCACCGGCGAATCCGGCGGCAAACGCGAGGACGCATACTGTACCAGCTCGTCCCTGGCCTTCGGAAAGTCGATGCCCGCGAGGGCCCTCTCGACATCGGCGGCGCTCACCGCGCGCGCCATCGGCTCGTTCTCTACTTGTCGTTCACTTGCCATGAGTCACCTCGTTGGTTCTTGTTCGGGAAAGCTCCCCTGGAGCAGGGGGTGGCCTGTTGCGCTCGCAGCTGACGCGGAGCTCGTGGCCATGGCACAGCACCAATGCAGCACGTGAGCCAGTTCGATATATGCCAGTTCGTAGGTGAACCCCTCGAAGGGTGATTCCACTGATCATCGACCCGCGCCGGACGCTGCGCCGGACGTCAACGCGCCTCGCCGGCGGCGACATTGCCGTGGGCGAGCTGGAACCTGCGCACGCGTGGCCGCGCGAGGACCTGGCGCAGCACGACCGCGTCGAGGCGGCGTGGACGCGCGCGCTCGATCTCGACGCGCACGGCGGCCGGGACCGCTTCGTGCGCGCGGTGGTCGGCGCGGACGCGCGCCCCAGGGACGATGTCGTGGTGACCGCCGGGTACTACTTCAACGGCTGGGGCGTCGCCGATCCGCCTATCGTGGGCGGTGTAGGGCGGCGTAACCCACGATGATCGCGCTGGATCGATCGCCAGCGCGATGGCCGGCGCTGGTGCCGCGCGGGCGAGCTGCCCGCAGCGATGGCGAGGCGAGATACTTTGAGCTCAAACGAATCTGCGCTATTCAGTCGTATGGTCGTAGGATCGTCGACCTGATCGTCATGCCGAGCCTGCCCGCCTCCGGTCCACCCGCGCCACTGCTAGCCCCTCGGGCGACGCCGCCTCGGACAGGATTGCCGTGACCGGTCCGGAACCGGCGCAGCCGGACGTGCCGAGGTCGCCACGGCAGCTGATGATCGACCGCGCGGCGCGGTTGTACCGCCAGGCCTACGGGTCGTGGCTGATCGCGAAGCAGCGCCTGGTACTGACCGATCGCCAGCGCCTGTTCGGGCTGACCATCGCGATCGGCGGCGTGTGCGGTCTGGCGGCGGTGGCGTTCCACGTCGCGATCGAGCGCGTGTCGGCACGCAGCGTGGAGCGCGCGATGGCCGCCGCCGGCCCGGCCTGGATCGGGTGGACGCTCGCGGTGCCAACCGCCGGTGGCCTGGCCGCCGGGCTCCTGCTGCATTACCTCGTGCCCAACGCCCGCGGCAGCGGGATCCCGCAGGTCAAGGTCGCCTACGCGGTGCAGGGCGGCCGGCTCCGGCTGCGCGACTCGCTCGGCAAGTTCGCGGTCGGCGTGCTGCAGATCGGCACCGGCTCGTCGCTCGGCCGCGAGGGCCCGACCGTCCAGATCTGCGCCGGCGTGGCGACCGGCTTGGGCCGGATCGCGGGGGCACCGCAGCACACCATTCGCCGCCTGATCCCGGTCGGAGCAGCGGCCGGGATCGCCGCGGCGTTCAACGCGCCCATCGCGGCGGTCACGTTCACGATCGAGGAGGTGATCGGCACGCTCGACCAGACGCTGCTGTCGGGCGTGATCGTCGCCGCCGCGCTCGCCGCTGCGGTCGAGCGCACGGTGCTCGGCGGACACCCCGAGTTCGACGTCCCGCAGGGCTACGGCCTGGAGTCGGCGTCGTCGCTCCTGCTCTACGCCCTGCTCGGGGTCGCCGCGGCCGGCGTGTCGGTGACGTTCACCGAGTCGCTGCTCGGGCTGCGCCGATGGTTCACACTGCGGCGCGCCCTGCCGCGCTGGGCCCACCCGGCGATCGGCGGGCTCGTCACCGGCGGGCTCGCGGTCGTCGCGCTGGCGATCTTTCAGACCCAGGGCATCACCGGCGGCGGGTATGCCGTGCTCACGGACGCGCTATCCGGCAAGCTCGCGCTCGACGTCCTGCTCGGCCTCGGAGCGATGAAGCTGGTCGCCACCGTGGCCTCGTATTCCAGCGGCGGCGCCGGCGGGATCTTCGCGCCGACGCTGTTCATCGGCGGCATGCTGGGCGGCGCGATCGGCTTTCTCGACGTCGCCGTGTTCGGCCATCCCCACAGCTCGGTCGCGGCGTTCGCGCTGGTCGGGATGGGCGCGGTGTTCGCCGGCGTGGTCCGCGCGCCGATCACCTCGGTGCTGATCATCGTCGAGATGGCCAACGGCTACTCGCTGATCCTGCCGCTGATGATCGCGAACATGTCGGCGTACGTCCTCGCGCGCGGCCTGCGACCGACTCCGATCTACGAGGCGCTGCTGGAGAAGGACGGGGTCCGGCTGACGGCGCACCGTGCCGACCAGGAGACCCGGAGTGCGATCGACGCGCTCGCGCTCGCTCAGCTACCCGAGCTCGATCGCGACTTCGTATCGTTCTACCCCGCGCTGCCGGCCGCCGCGCTGCTCGCCGACCTGTCCACCGCCGGCCGCCAGGAGCTGTTCCCGGTGCTCGATCCGAGCGACGCGATGGTCGGGATGATCACGCTGGACGACCTGACCGTGCTGGCCGCCGAGCCTGAGCTCCCGGGTGGCCTGGTCAACGCGGCCGACGTCATGCGACCGCCGATCACGCTGCGCGAGCACGACACGGTGCGTGTCGCGTACGACCTGATGGTGTCGTCGGGCCTACGCGAGCTGGCGGTCGTCAACGCCCAGCGCCGCGTGGTTGGGCTGGTCAACGAGGTCGCGATCGCGCACGCCTATCTCCAGGCACGGCGTACAGGCCCGGCCCCGCGCACCTGAGCGAACCCACCACTTCCTCGTCTGGTCTGGTCGGGCCGTTGCTCGCCACATTCGCCGATCGCCGATCCGCCCTGCGCGACATGGTCGGCGCGAGGAACCAGCTCACCGCCGGCGGCGGTGCGAGCGCGAGCGGGTGCGTTGGTGTTCCGGACGGAACGCCCTCGGCGCGCTCGCTCGCCATGCTCGGCACCCAGGCGGTCTGCGCACGAGATGCAGCCGGACATGTCCTCGCGTGGCACGTGATGCCCGTGGCGGCGGCCGCGCTGATCGGCGCGGCGATCGGCCGGCGGATCCTTCGCCCGACTTCACCTGGATCCATGCGTTGACGACATCTGGCAGTGCGGGTTCTCGTCGGTGCCGAATGACGAGCTGACCGGCGCCGGTCCGCGATTCGGTACGTCGACTGCGAGCTCGTGCACCTCGCCGCGCTTGCCGCGCTCGCGCTCCTTGGTCCGATGCCGTGGTCGGTGGACCACTGGCATGGCCGTGCTACGGTCACGTGAGAAGATGGCGGGTGACGAGCGCGAGCGCGAGCTGACGTTGTCCGGTTTCCGGCCGCAGGACCTTTTTATGGATGCGACTCGTTGCGTCGGCGCCATGCCGAGGCTCCGTCGCAACTGTCAGCCCGCGCGGGTTCACGATCACGCTCCCGGGCGCTCGCGCGGGCCGACGCGCCGCACGAGCCCTTCCACCGCACGTGCGATCCTGGATGGCGGAACCTCGGTCGCCAGCGCGCTCGCCGCCGCCTCCCGGAAGGTCCAGCGCGGCGGGTGCCCGGTGATGCCCCAGAAGCTGCGCTGCGGGAGCAGGTCCGCGGTGAGGCCGAGGACGAGCTCGCGCGCGAGCGCGTAATCCGCTCTCGACACGAGCTTGAGCCACATCGCGGACAGGCCCGGCGTGAGGACCGGGACGCGGACCGACGGGACATGGCGCCCGTCGAGTGCGGCGACGATCGAGAGCAGCTCGCGCGCACGCAGCACGTCGGGACCCGGGATATCGAACCATGTGCTGCCGGCAAGCGGGACCTCGCGCGCATCCCGCAGGGCGGCGATCACGTCGGGCAGCGCGATCGGACAGGTCTTCGACTCGAGCCACCGCGGGAGGACCATGAACGGCAGGCGTGCCGCCAGATCGCGCACGATCTGCCACGACGCGCTTCCGTTGCCGACGATCATCGAGGCGCGCAGCTCGAGCGTCGGGACGGTGCTGGCTCGCAGGATCTCGCCGACCTCGAGTCGGCTCGCGAGGTGCTCCGACGGCCGGCCACGCGGGGCCACACCGCCGAGATAGATGATCCGCCGGCAGCTGCTGTGCGCCGCGGCGTGCGCGAACTGCCGCGCGCATCGGCGATCCGCCTCGCGGAAGTCATCCCCATGCCTGCCCATGCTGTGGACGAGGTAGTATGCGACGTCGATGTCCTCGAGCGCCGGTGGGATGGTCTCCGGCTGAGCGAGATCGCAGTAGATCCAGCGCGAGCCGAGCCGTTCGCTGTCCGCCGATCGACGAGGAGCGGTCCGCGAAGCCGCTCGCACGGTCTCCCCCACCTCGGACAGCGACGTGACGAGCGGGCGGCCGACGAACCCGGTCGCGCCCAAGACGAGGACGGTCATGGCCATGAACCTCGGAGCACGGTGGTGCAAGCTCGATGCCGCGTGGTGCCCTGCGATTCGGCCGAACCCGGAGGTCCAGGCGCGCGTGTACGCGGCGTTCCAGGCCGAGGCCAAGCTCGTGGCCCAGCTCAGCGACCGCACGCGCCTCGCGGCGGTTCGCGCCCCCCAGCCGCGCCAAAATGGACAAAGCCTCCTTTGTCCTTTGTCCGGGTTCTGGCCGGATCTCGGATGACCTCCGACGAGCTTGAAACTACTTCGAGATCTACTGGTTCCGATACGTTACTGGTTTCGAGGCGTATCCAGGCGTTTCACGGCGCCACCGAAAGTAGGGCCGAAGTAGGGACGAGATCGCGGTAGGGACGCGGATGCCCACGCCGGCGGGCTTCCGCTACGGCTTGGCGGCGGGCGCCCACCGATCGAGCATGTCCTCGATCGCGGCGTTGATGCTGCCGGCGGGGAATCTCCCGTCGGCCCCGCGCGCGCCCGCGTCGCGGCCGCCGAGCAGGGCGAGCGCCTGGTCGACGTCGTCGACCGCGTAGATCGCGAACTGGCCGGCGCGCGCCGCGTCGACGACCTCGGCGCGCACCATCAGGTGCTGGGCGTTCGCGCGCGGAATGATCGCTCCCTGGGACCCGGTCAGACCGCGTCGCTTGCACAGGTCGAAGAAGCCCTCGACCTTGAGCGTGACCTCGCCGACCGCAAGCACCTCGCCGAGCTGGCTGACGGCGCCGGTCACGGCGAGGTCCTGGCGGAGCGGTACACCGCCGATCGCGGAGAGCAGCGCGCACAGCTCGGCGAGCGACGCGGAGTCGCCCTCGATCACGCCGTGGGTCTGCTCGGCCGCGATCGAGGCCTGCAGCGCGAGCGTGCGATCGAGCACGAACCGCCCCGCGAGGAACCCCGAGAGCATCAGCACGCCCTTGGCGTGGTGTGCACCGGCGAGCCCGATCTGGCGCTCGATGTCGACGATCCCGGGACGGCCGGCGCGCGCACGTGCGGTCACGCGCTGGACCTGGCCGAACGCGCGCTCGCCATCGGAGATCACCGATAGCGCATTGGCCGCGCCGACCGCGGTGCCCTCGCTGCGTGCGACCAGGGTGCCGTCGTCGACCAGCCGCCCGAGCGTGCGCTCGAGCAAGCCGCTGCGAGCGAGCCGCTCGCGGACCGCGCGAACGACGTCGTCGGCGACCACCTCCGTGCGACCGGCGACCCGCGTGTAGTGGCCGGCCTCGACCACGAGATCGCGCAGCCGGCCGAGGCGCGCCGACAGCCGGCGCTGGTGGCCGGCCTCGCGCGACGCGTGATCGATGAGCGCGGCGACCGCGCCGGCTTGCAACCCGGGCACGCCGAGCTGGCGCGCGGCCGCCGCGATGAACCGGGAGAGCGCCAGCTCGTGCGCCGGCGAGCGCTCGAGCGTATCGTCGAGCTCGACCTTGACCTTGAAGAGATCGACGAACTCCTCGTCGGCTTCGAACAGCGCGAGGTAAAGCTCGGGCACGCCGATCAGCAACAGCTTGGTGTCGAGTGGTGACGGCTCCGGCTGGAGGCTGCCGACCACCAGGTGCTCGCTGCCCTGCTCTTCGATCCGGACCTCGCCGCTGTGCAGCGCGCGCTTGAGCGCCGCCCAGGTCTCGGCATCGTCGACCAGCGGCGCGGCATCGAGCAGCAGGTAGCCGCCCCGCGCACGTTGCAGCGCGCCGGCCTTGACCCCGGCGACGCTGGTCTCGACCACGCCGAAGGTGGCCTTGCGCTCGATCCGTCCGAACAGGTTCGCGTACGTCGGGTTCGCCTCTTCGATCACGGGCGCACCAGTCTCGCCGGTGCGATCGACGATCACGTGCAGCATGTAGCGAGCAAGTAGCGCGGCACGTTCGGCGACGCGGCGCGCGTGCCGGACGGCGGGGGACTCGTCGTCTTCGTGATCGCCGTCGCCGACCGGCTCGACGGCGGCGAAGCTCGCGGCCTCGCTGACCAGATCGCGCTGGATCGCGTCGAGGTGGCTGGCGAGTCGCGCACCTGCATCGCCGATCCGCCCGCGGGCCTCGTCCGTGACCGCGCGCGCGATCGTGCTCGCGGTCTCGGTGGCCAGCTGCTCGCGCTCGAGCTCGGCGCCGCGCTCGAGCTCGCGCAGCCGCGCTGCGGATGGCTCAAGCTCGGCTCGTAGCGCTCGGCCACGCTCGTCGATCTCGGCGCGCTTCGCGGCCGGCAACGCCGCGAAGGCCTCCTCGCTCATCACACCTCCATCGGGTGCGGCCACGGCGACGTCGAGTGCGCCGCCGGTGGTCTCGAGCTTGAACCCGGAGGATCCGAGCCGCGCCTCGATCTCGGCGAGCAAGCGATCGCGCTCGCGCGCCGTGCGCTCCGTGATCGCCGCGGCGCGCTGTGCGAACGCCTCGCCGTCGAGTGCGAGCGGTAGCCGGCGCGCGTAGTCGCTCACCATGCGCTCGAGCTCGAGCCGGATCGGCCGGCTGCGGCCGGCAGGCAGCTCGAGCACGAGCGGGCGATCGGGGTCATCGAAGTTATGGACGTAGCAGAGATCCGGCGAGGTCGGCTCGGCCGCGGCGCGGGCGCGGATCAACCGGCGCAAGATCGAGTGCTTGCCGGTCTGGGGGGCGCCAGCGACGAACAAGTTGTACCCGGCCACGCGGACGGTCAACCCGAGGTCGAGCGCGCGCAGCGCCTGATCCTGGCCGACGATCTCGTCGCGCACATTAAGCTCGATCGTGGACGCGAACGGCAGCGTCGCGGGGTCGCACGGCGCGGACAGCGAGGACGGGGACAGCGGCTTCATGCGCAGCTGCCAGTTACCACGACCACTCGCCGGCCGCGCGCGGCCAGGGCGTGATCCAGCCGCCGCCAGCTCGATCCGCTGGAGCGCGTCCGCGAGCGCGTCCGGGTCGCCGGTGAGGCGTGCCCCCTTGGCGTCCGCACCGTACTCCCGCGACCGGCTGATCGCCAGCTGAAGCAGCAGCGCGATGATCGGCGCGACGATGATCCACACGAGCGCAGCGAGCCCGGAGCCTCGGCGGTCTCGGTCGTCGTTGCCGAGCAGCACGCCCCACTGCAGGACGTATCCGATGGACGAGATCGCGCCGGCGATCCCAGCAGCGACCGCGCTCGTCGTTGACGGGGCGATCGCGATCGCCCTTCAGCTCGCGATCTGGCGCGCGAACGCTTTGCGCCAGCCTGCGCACGCCACGCGCGGAATGCGCTGACCGTCCGGCGTCGGGGCGCGATGCCCGGGCATCGCCATTGCAACCGCATGCTATGTGCTTGTAGCTTGTAGCCACTGAGCGCATGTGTGCGACATGCAGAGAGCACGGGATCGGAGAGCTCTACGTGGAGGGTGATCAGGCCTGCGAACGAGGCGATCTGCCCGCGCTTGCGGAGATCGCCGAGCACCTGGCCGAGCACGTCGACGAACCGCTGCATTGCGAGCTCGTTGCACTCGCTCGGCAGTGTGTCGACGGCGCACGCGCGACGCTCGCATGGACAGAGCTCAAGCAGAAGGTCCAGACCGTCGTGGTGCGGTCATGACTTCCTGGGCGAGCTATGAAGGCCTGCCGTTCCCGCTGGGAGTCTCACGATGCCCCGAAGACCATGCGTACAATTTCGCGCTGTACTCCAAGCACGCGACCTCTGTGCGCCTGCTGCTGTTCCGCGATGACGAGCTCGTGAGCCCGGAGATCGACGTCGTGCTCGATCCGCTGGTCAACAAGTCCGGCCGCGTCTGGCACGTTCGCCTCGCCGAAGCGAAAGTCGAGCGCTGTCGCTTCTACGGCTTCGTGGTCGACGGTCCCGCCGCCGCCGGGCCCTTCGAAGCGCACGCCTTCCATCCCGACAAGCTGCTGCTCGACCCGTACGCGCGCTGCGTGCTCTGCCCGGCGACCTTCGACCGATCCGCCGCGATCGGTCCGGGCTCGAACTTCGGCAAAGCGCCGCTCGGGATGCTGTTCTCGGATGGGTCGGCCTTCGAATGGCGCGACGACCGGCGGTGACTCGTCAATCCGGCACGCAGCGCGATGTCTACGGGATTCGTCGGCGCCATACGGTCGCGCCGCGCGGCCACCAGGCGAGCTCGCCGTCGCTCAGCTCGACGAGCCAGCCCACGATCCGCGCCGTTCGCTCGTTCGCCTTTGCGCACTTCGCGATCACGCAGCGTGCAGCGATGGCGCGTCGTGGGGGCGCGACGAACACGTAGTCACCGACGTGCATGGTCTCGATCGCGACCTGCTCGAGGCCGTTGTCGAACATGGGTGAGCTCACGCCGAGAGGCTCAGGTTGTCGAATCGATGTCGCGACTCCCCGCGTGGCCCCGTTGCTCGTTGCGATGTCCGCCATGCTCGTTCTCCAGAGAAATCTGGTGCGAGACGCGAGCAAGTGGCACGCCATCCATCTGCATCGCCGACCCGGTGATGGCCGAAGCAAACGCGCATTTCCTGCGCGATGGGCCTGCGAGAAATGCGCACTCCCGCTGCTTGCGCCGTTTCTTGATGGCTCGGCGCGAGTCCAGATCTGATGAGCCAGCCCGTGGTGACTTGCCATGTCACCGACAGCCTCAACACGGCCGTCATGCGAATTGGATGCGTCCGTGGGCCCGGCGCTGGTCCGGGGCTTGCTCTGGCTTGCTCTTGTGAGCGCAGCAACCTTCTCAAGGAGACCCTTCATGGCTGATATCGTGAAAAAGAATGGCGGACAGCAGATGACGGAGTGGAACCCCGTGCGCGCGATGCGCGATCTGCTTCGGTGGGATCCGTTCCGCGAGATGGCGCCGTTCCTGCCGGGCTTACCGGCGTTCGATCGGATGGAGTGGAACCCGAGCTTCGACGTCACCGAGAACAAGGACGGCTACGTGTTCAAGGCAGACGTCCCGGGCGTGAAGAAAGAGGACCTCGAGATCACGACGACCGGCAACCGGCTCCAGATCTCCGGCAAGCGCGACACCGAGCACGAGGCCAAGACCGACACTCTCTACACCTACGAACGGCAGTACGGCAGCTTCACGCGCAGCTTCACCCTGCCCGACGGGGCCGACCTCGATCATGCCAGGAGCGAGCTCAAGGACGGCGTGTTGACGCTCGTGATCCCGAAGACCGCCGAGACACACGCCAAGAAGATCCCGATCTCCACGAGCGCCAAGTCCTGAACCGCAAGGAGCGTGTCATGCACAACTTCAAGAAGACCGACGCCCAGATCCACCAGGACGTGCTCAACGAGCTCAAGTGGGACACCCGCGTCGAACCGACGGACGTCGGTGTCGAGGTCCACAATGCTGTCGTGACGCTGACCGGAACGGTGTCGAGCTGGGCGAAGAAGGTCGCCGCCGAAGAGGCCGCGCACCGCGTGAGCTGCGTCCTCGACGTCGCGAACGACGTCAAGGTGAAGGCCCCGGGAAGCACCGAGCGGACCGACAGCGACATCGCCGCGGCGGTGCGCCACACGCTGCAGTGGGACGTGCTCGTGCCGGACGAACAGATCCAGTCGACCGTCGAAAATGGGAGGGTCACACTCAAGGGCCACGTCAAGTTCGCGTCCCAGCGCGACGACGCCGCGCGCGCAGTGCGTAACCTCCTCGGTGTACGCGCCGTGGACAACCGGATCACGATCGATGTTGCGCAGGTATCACCCACCACGATCCGATCAGCGATCCAGGATGCGCTCGAGCGACACGCCGATCGCGATGCGGCGAAGATCGAGATCGACGTTGAGGGTGGCAACGTGACGCTGCGCGGCGACGCGCACTCGTGGAAAGAGCGCCAGGCGATCCTCGGTGCTGCCGCAGGAACACATGGCGTGAACAGCGTCATCGACCGGATACGCGTCGGGTGATCCGCGCAGTTGCTGCGCCGTGATCGGGCGGTTCACGAGGTGCGCCGGTACCAAACCTGGCTCGTCGCGACGGGTCTTCGGCACTCGCTGTGCAACCAGCGAGTGCATGCCCACCACCGATCTGCCTTCGATGACCGTGCTCGATGCCATCTACCGCCGGCGTGCGACCCGCGCATTCACGCCGGCACCGATCGACGAACCGACCATCCGCGAGCTCCTGCGCGCCGCCGTTCATGCCCCGACCGCGATGCACCTCGAGCCCTGGGCCTTCGTGGTCGTCCAGGACCGAGCGCTGCTGAAGAAGCTGTCCGACCGCGCAAAGATGGTCGTCGCACCCCATGGCGATCCACATCGCGAGCTGCCCCGCGCCGCGGAGGCGCCACATCTGCCTGCCATGCTCGCAGACCCGGCGTTCAACATCTTCTACGACGCCGGAACGCTGATCGTGATCTGCGGCAGGCCGATGGGCCCGTTCGTCCAGGCCGACTGCTGGCTGGCCGCCGAGAATCTGATGCTTGCGGCGACCGCATTCGGCCTCGCGACCTGCCCGATCGGCTTCGCGCTCGCAGCGCTCGGTGATCGGGAGGTCAAGGCCGAGCTCGGCATTCCGTCGGATGTCACCCCCATCGCGCCGATCATCGTCGGCGTGGCCGCCACCGTGCCACCGCCGACGACGCGCCAGGAGCCTCGAATCCTGAGCTGGAAGAAGTAGCCGTTCGGCCGCCTGTGGGCGTGCGATCGGCGCGATCACGCAGCCTGGTTCGACGCCCTGATGCCCGCGCGGGATGTCGCGGTGCAGGTCGCCACGATCACGATGCCTTCATCAGCCCAGGCATGACCGGCGACAGTCCGCGCCACAGCGATGCACCGAGCGCGACGAGCGCGGAACGCCGTACCTCGATCAGCGCGGCGTGGGACGCGAGCGCGAGCACGGTCGGCGCCCAGGCCGAGGCCGAGCCGAGCGACCACGCTCGGGTCCGTGCACGCCTGGGCGACCCAGCCGTCATCGCGCACGTATTGCGCGCGATCCTCGATGGGTGCGTTGCATGCCGTCGTTTTGCAAGCCGGTGGGCCACGATGGGCCTGGGGCTTGCACGGATGATCGTCATGGCCCTCGACCTCCAGGACATCATGATTCCGATCGGAGACATCGAGCTCGAGGGATCGCTGGCGATCCCTGCCGCCGTGGTGGGCCTGGTGATGTTCGCGCACGGCAGCGGCAGCAGCCGCCATAGCCCTCGCAACCGCCACGTCGCGTCGCTGCTGCACGAGCGTCGGCTCGCAACGTTGCTATTCGATCTGCTCACGGCCGAGGAGGAGCGGATCGACGCGGTCGATGCCACCCTTCGGTTCGACGTCGAGATGCTCGCCGAGCGACTCGTCGAGGCGACCGACAGTATCGTCGCGACAGGGCGCTCCCGGGGCCTCCCGATCGGCTACTTCGGTGGCAGCACCGGCGCAGCGGCTGCGCTGATCGCTGCGGCCAGACGGCCGGCACGGATTGCCGCGGTGGTGTCACGCGGGGGACGGCCGGATCTGGCGAGCGGCTCGCTCGCGGCCGTGCGCGCGCCAACGCTGCTCATCGTCGGCGGCGAGGACACCTGGGTGCTGCAGGCAAACCGCGCCGCGGCCGCACAGATGAGCGCGTCGCACCGGGTCGAGGTAGTTCCCGGAGCCAGTCACCTGTTCGAGGAGCCAGGCGCGCTCGACCAGGTCGCGCGGCTCGCTGGTTCGTGGTTCGTGGACCATTTTGCGGCCGCCCGCATGAAGGAGGCATCATGACGCGACACGCGACGCAGCCCATCGAGATGCTGCGCAAGCTCGGTGACAGCTACCGGCACGTCGAGCAAGAGCACGAGCGCCAGCCGTTGCAGAGCGCGACGCGGCGTCGGCTGTGGCACGAGATGCATGGCATCGAGGACCACTTCGAGCGACTGCTCGTCGAGTGGGTCACCGAGGACAACATGCGCGAGCGCTGGCGCGCGTTCCTTCATGGCCGAGCGTCCGCGCCCGAGCAGCCGCGAACGTCATCGCCACCGCTGTTCAAGGGCCACACGGACGCGGGCGCAACGATCGAAATCCGGCCAGTGTCCGATGGCTACGACATCATCGTCGACGGTGCCCGTATCGATCATGGCGAGGTGCCGTGGCATCTCGATCCGGACATGCGCGGCCCGGTCCAGATCGGCGAGCACGCCTGCGAGGAGTCGTTCGATGCCCCACCGGCCGCGGTCGAGTCGCTCGCCGAGTTCGTCGCGGGCCGCGCGGCCTCGCCATGGCGATGGGCGCGCGAGCTACTCGAGGATGGCCTGATCGATCCCGACGTGGCGCTCACGCCGCGCGGCAAGCGTTGCCTCGAGCGCTCGGTCCCCGTGAAGCATCCCGCGCCCGGGCCTCGCAACTTCTGTGTGGTGGTCGCCGACGCTGCCCGCGCACGTGTGCTGCTGCTCGACGTGGAACATGACGGCGGGGGCACCGAGACTTCCGAGCTCATCGAGGTCGCCGAGATCACCAACCCGGTGCTGCGCGCGCGCAACGTCGATGTTCTGTCCGACAGCGGCACGGGGCGACGCGGAGGCGCCAGGACGCCGCTCCACAGCCCGCCGGATCATCGCGACCAGCACCGCCGGGAGCTCGTGCGTCACTTCGCCGCGCAGATCGCCGAGGAAGCCGCTGCGATCTGGAGCCGTTACCCGTCCTGCCAGCTCGTGGTCGTCGCGAGCCCGGTGATGCTCGGCCTGTTGCGACCTGCGATCGAGCGCAAGATCGGCCCCACAGATCGAGTCGAGATCCACGATCTGGCGCGTGATCTCACCAAGCTCGCCGGGCCGAAGCTACACGATCAGCTCGCCGAAGCAGGGCTGGTTCCGGTACGCGGGCGACACCCCCCACTCCAGCCGACGCCGGGGTTGCCGTCGTGACAACTGCATACCTTGCGATCTCGTGCAGGATCGGCGCAAATCCTGCCGACTCCGTGCGCTGGTGAACGTCTCTCTGCAGCTCGGTGGATTGCTCTGGCGGCTTGGACCAAGGGCTATGGCGGCGTACCGGTCACGCGCCCGGCGCTGGCTGCGTGCTCGAGGATACGCACGACCTCGTCGTCGCGAACCTGGCGGAAGTCCTCGTACCAGAGCCCGATCGCGAACAGCGCTTCCGGCTCATGCAAGCACACCACGTCGTCGACCTCGCGGCGCAGCGCGGCGACCGTGTCCGGTGGGCCCACGGGAACGGCCACGACCAGGCGCGCTGGTCGACGCTTCTTCACCGCGCGGACGGCGGCGCGCATCGTACCGCCGGTGGCAATACCGTCGTCGACCAGGATCACCGTGCGATCTCGCATGTCAGGCGGCGTTCGCCCGCCCCGAAATCGCTCCACGCGCCGGCGGACCTCGCCCATCTCGCGCCGCGCGACATCGAGGAGCTGGGCGCGCGTGATCCCGAGCAAGCGCACCGTCGACCGATCGAGAACGACGGCCGGCCCCTCGGCGATCGCGCCCATGCCGAGCTCCGGCTGGAATGGCGCGCCGAGCTTGCGTGCGACCCACACGTCGAGGTCCCCGTCGAGGGTGCGAGCGACTTCATCGGCCACGGGCACTCCACCGCGCGGCAGACCGAGCACGATGGGGCGGGTACCTGCGTAGCGGAGCAGCGCCTGCGCGAGCAGGCGACCCGCGTCATGCCGGTCGGCGAACATCCGAGCTCCGGGGAAGATCTCGGGCACTGAGAGCGATGTACGCGGCATGATCTGTCACTGTGCAACTCGGAGGCCGATGCCTGGACCCCGATGTCCCGGTTTCGCGCATGGCCTGCGTCGGCGAGCGGCACACGGCTTTGCTGTTCTGGCAGGCATGGCCAACCTGGAGAACCTCGCGGTATTCGCGCTGCCCCCGAGCGAGGCGCTCGGCCGCGCCGTCGCGGAAGACTACGGTCTCGTGATCGCACCGCATGAGCTCCGACAGTTCGAGGACGGCGAGCACAAGATCCGGCCGCTGCGGGCAACGCGTCGTCGACCACCGCGCCGACATCCTGTTCGCGGACCTTGTTGTCCATGTCGTGGATCAGCGCCTCGCCAGCATAGAGCATCACGGGCACCCGCATCTCCCCGGTCTGCGGAATCTCCCAGGTGGTGGCGTCGCGGTGCACGAGATCGGTGGTGTTCATGGCGTCCTCACATCGACTACGGTCTGGGCAAGCCACAGGGCGTCATCCTCGCGCGCCACCCGGAGCGCGGTCATGGGCGCGCCCTTGGGTCGGTCATCCGGTCGTACTCGTACGCGGCGACCGCTCCAGCGGTCGCGAACATGGCGGCGCTCCACGGGCCGCAAGTTGGTGGCCGAACCGACTCCGGTTGCAGCGAGTATCGTCCGCTTCGATGACCCTCAACGCGGTCACGCGCGACGCGCTGGCGATGGGGGTGACGCCGCTCGTGCAACGCCGCTGCGTGGTGCGATGTAGCTGACGAGATCCTCGATCGTGCGCAGACCCGCCACATCTCGCTCGGGGATGTCGACAGCGTGTTCCGCCGCCAGCGCGGCCAGAAAGCTCTGGTAATCGATCGAGTCGAGATCGAGCTGCTCGGCCAGCGGGCGCGCGCGATCGACGATGGCTGGATCGACGTCCGGCGCGATCCGGTGGAGCGTTGCGAGGATCTGGTCGGCGAGGTCGGTCATAGCTTGTCTGGTTCCTGGAGCAGGTGGTCGACCGCGGAGAGGAACAGACCGCCGCGATGTCCGTCGGACACGCGGTGGTCCGCGGCGAGCGTTGCGACGACGGTGGGATGAGGCACGACCGCTCCCCTGTCGACCCACGCGCGCTCCATGGTCGCGCCGAAGCCGACGATCGCGACCTGGGGCGGATTGATCACCGGCCACACCGCCTCGCAGCCGCGGTCGCCAAGGCTGGTGACGGTGATCGTGGCCAAGGTGAGCTCGGAGCTGCGCAGCCGGCCCGCGCGGGCGCGCCCGACGAGATCGCGGAGCTCGATGCCGAGCTGGTCGAGGGATTTGTCGTCGGCATCGAGGATCGCCGGCGCGATCAGTCCACCGGTGCGCAGCGCGATCGCGGTGCCGAGGTGAACCTCCTCGGAGGGGCGGTACGCGCCGTCGATCCAGAACCCGTTGAGCTCCGGGACGTCCCACAGCGCGAGCGCTGTCGCGCGGAGCAGCAGCACCGCAGGGACCACACGATCCTGGATCGCGCGATGCTCGTTGACCTCGCCGAGCCAGGTCAGCGCGCGCTTCAGGCTGATCGTGTGCGCGAGATAGTAATGTGGGATCTCACGCTTGGAGCGCGTCATCGCGGCGGCGATCGCATCTCGCATGGGGCTCGCCGAAGGCGGTGGCGGCCGACGCGCCGGGCCGGTCGCCGACGGCGGCGGTGCGGCTCGCCGCGCTGCTGCCGCGGGCTGCACTGGCGTTGCCTGCTGTACCGGCGTGACCGTCGGCACGACGTCACGCAGGACGATCGCGCCGTGCGGTCCGCTGCCGTGCAGCGCCACCAGCTCGATCCCGAGCTCGCGAGCGCGCTTGCGCGCGGCGGGCGAGCTACGCACCCGGGTACCGGCCTGTGCGGCGGCGGCTGCGATCGGGACCAGCGGCGCTGCGGCAGGAGCAGGGGGCGCGATCGGGACGGGCTCCGGCGCAGCACGGGCCGGTTCGGCAACCTTCGGTGGCGCGGCGGGCTCGCCGGCCGCACGCACCCGCGCGAGCGGGGTCCCCACCGGGACCTTGGTGCCCGGCTCGACCAGCAGGGCCTCGATCTCTCCGTCGACGAAGCTCTCGAGCTCCATCGTCGCTTTCTCGGTCTCGATCAACCCGACCACGGTGCCGCGAACGACGCGATCACCGGGCGCGACCTTCCACTCGAGCAGTGTCCCGCTGACCATGTCGGCGCCCAGCGACGGCATCCGGATCTCCGTCATGCCAGCACCGCCTTGACCGCGGCGACGATCGCGTCGGCGCTCGGCAGCGCGGCGAGCTCGAGGTGCTTGGCGTACGGGATCGGCACCTCCGCGCTGCACACCCGGCCGATCGGCGCATCGAGATCCCAGAACGCGCGCTCGCCGAGGATCGCCGCGACCTCGCCGGCGAGGCTGCCGGTGCGCCAGCCCTCGTCGACGATCACCGCGCGGTGCGTCCGGGCGACCGAGGCGACCAGGGTGTCGGCGTCGAGCGGCCGCAGCGTGCGCAGATCGATCACCTCGGTCTCGACGCCGTCCTTGGCGAGCGCGGCCGCTGCCTCGAGCGAGCGCGGCAGGGAGCCGCCGTACGTGATGATCGTCGCGTCGTTGCCCGGGCGTCGGATCACCGCGCGATCGAGATCGACGGGGCCGGTGTCGGTGAGCTCGTCCTCGAGGCCGTAGAGCTGGACGTGCTCGAAGACGATCACCGGATCGCGCTCGCCCAGCACCGTCGCCAGCATGCCGCGGGCATCGCGCACCGTCGCCGGCGCGACCACCCGGAGACCGGGCACGTGCGCATACCAGTTCTCGAGGCTGTGCGAGTGCTGGGCGGCGACCTGACGGCCGGCGCCGGTCGCCATCCGGATCACCAGCGGGACCTCGACCTGGCCGCCCGACATGTGGCGCAGCGTCGCGGCGCTGTTCACGATCTGATCGAGCGCGAGCAGGCTGAAGTTCACGGTCATGATCTCCACGATCGGCCGCATGCCGTTGATCGCCGCGCCGATCCCGGCCCCGACGAACGCCGATTCCGACAGCGGCGCATCGCGCACTCGCTCCGGGCCGAACTCGTCGAGCAGGCCGCGGGTCACCGCGTACGTGCCGCCGTACTTGCCGATGTCCTCGCCGATCAGGAACACGCGCGGGTCGCCGCGCAGGGCATCGCGCAGCGCGTCTCGCATCGCATCGCGGTAGGTCAGCTTCATGGCGCCCTCACATCGCGCAGCAGGTCGGACACCGGCTCGAGCGGTGACGCATCGGCGAACGCGCAGGCCGCCGCGACCTCGGCGGCCGCATCGCGGTCGAGCGCCTCGAGATCTGCGGCGGTCACCACGCCCTCCATCCGCGCCGCGAGCCCCGCGATCGGATCGCGCTTGCGCCAGGCCTCGACCTCGGCCTTGTCGCGGTACAGCTCGGGATCGAACATCGAGTGCGCGCGGAACCGGTAGGTCATGCACTCGAGGAACCACGGCGCACCGGTGCCGCGGATGCGCTCGATCGCCTGGGTCGCCGCCTCGCTGACCGCGGCGACGTCCATGCCGTCGACCAGCTCGGCGCCGATGCGATGCGCCGCGGCCTTCTTGTGGATCTCGGGCTCGGCGTGCGACCGCTCGAGCGACGTGCCCATGCCGTAGCGGTTGTTCTCGCACACGAACAGCACCGGCAGCTTCCACAGCG